>JAFQTW010000140.1 GCA_017408855.1 Oscillospiraceae bacterium
GATGGTCATGTCCGAAGCGGGGGAGCTTTCGCAGAAAGCGCCTTTTGATGAGATCGTGGATAATTCTTTTGCAGAAAAAGCCAAATAAACCGAAAACAAGCCGTTCGGCAGGATTGCCGGACGGCTTTGCTTGTACAAAAAAGCATGACGTGGTATCATAAAGGATATGAATCGGGGCATAGCCCAGTAGGAGGAATACGATGGTTCGCTGGATCCTCGGCACCGCCGGAAGCGGGAAATCCACACAGGTCCTTCGGGAAGCGGGGGAAAAAGCACAGCAGGGCAAGCGGGTCCTGCTGCTTGTTCCTGAGCAGTATTCCCTGGAAACGGAAAAAGCCATGAGCCGGAATCTGGATCCGGCAGCTGCTTTGCATGTAGAGGTATATAGCTTTACACGTCTTTGCGAACAGATCTTTCGGCAGCTGGGCGGCGCTGCGCATCAGAGCGTGTCGGATGCAGGACGCTATCTGGTGATGAACATGGCGCTCGAGCAGCTGAAAGGGGATCTTGGGCGATACGAAAAAAGCCGGCAGGACGGTGCGCAGATCGCAGCGCTGACCCGTCAGATGGAAGAGTTCCGCACCATGGCGGTCACACCGGAGCTGCTGCGTGAAGCGAAAGAAAAGATCATGCAGCCTTCGCTGGAAGAGAAAATCGATGATATTCTGCGCATTTATGAGATATACGACGGTCTTTTGACCACTGTTTTGGGCGAAAGAGGCAGCCTTTTGGAAAATGGTCTTTCCCGGCTCAAGGGCAGCGGACTGTTTGCGGGATACGAGGTTTTTGTCGATTCCTTCAAAGGTTTTATGGCGGCGGAGCTGGCGATCCTCGAGGAGATCATCTGTACTGCCGAAAATGTGACCTTCGCCCTTTGCACCGATTCCCTCTACGATGAGACCGGCGGATACAGCATTTTCAGTCCGGTCTGCCAGACGGCAGGGCGGCTGATGCAGATCGCCCGTAAGAACGGGATCTCGGTGGAAAGACCTAAAGCTTTACAGCCTGGGCGGCGCTTTTCCAAGACAGCGCTGGCGCATATGGAACAAAATCTCTTCCGACAGACGGGTAAGACCGAAACGGACAGTGAGGGGATCCGCCTTGTACAGGCGGAGGAACCCTATCGGGAGATGCAGTGGACGGCGGCACAGATCAGCCATCTGGTGCGCAGCGGGGAATGCCGCTATCGGGATATCGTGGTCATCGGACGGTCACTGCCCGATTACGAACAAGCCATCCGCACCGCTTTTCGGGACTATCAGATTTCGTATTATATGGACCGCCGTTTTGATGTGGGCAGTCAGCCGCTGACCGTTACGGTACTGTCGCTGCTGGATGCTGTGCGCACCCGCTGGCGCAGCGAAGAGCTGTTCCGGCTTTTAAAAGGCGGGCTGATGGATTTTTCCGCCGAGGAAACGGCTTGGCTGGAAGAATATGCTTTCGTCTGGGATATTTCCGGCGCCCGCTGGGAAAACCCATTTACCTTAAATCCTTCCGGTTTTGGCAAAATGACGCCCCGGGACGAAAAGCGGCTGGAACAGGTGGAGCATCTGCGCAAAAAACTGATGGATCCGCTTGTTTCACTGCGCCAAAAAATCGCGGAATGTTCCGGCAAGCAGCTGGTCAGCGCCCTGTATCTGTATTTGAAAGAGGCGGGTGTTTTCCTGCGGCTCAAAGAGCAGGAGAAAGACTTGAGCGAGCAGCAGCGGGATGATGTCCGGGCGCTGTTCGACGGCATGATGGATCTTTGGGATCAGTACGCATCGGTATTGGGAGACAGTATTTATCCGCTGTCCCGTCACTGCGAGCTGATGCGGCTCACCCTCGAAAGCGCTGATCTGGGTCAGATCAGCCAGTCGCTGGACTGCGTTTCGGTGGGTTCGGCAGAGCGGATCCGTCCGCACGGACCCAAATACCTGTTTCTCATCGGCGCCAACGAGGATGTATTTCCCGCACCGGTGGGGCGGGACGGTGTTTTATCCGAGCGGGAACGGGAGCAGCTGGGACAGGTCGGTGTGGAAGTGACCGAGCCTTTTGAAACAAGGGTGATGGAGGAGCGCTACTATGCCTATACTGCTTTGACCTGCGCGTCGGAAGGCGTTTTCGTCAGCTGGAGCTGTGAAAACGGCGATGGGGCGCCGCTGTCCGAATCGATGATCGTTCGGGAACTGCGGCAGATGTTCGATGAGATCCCGACCACCCTGACCGCAGAGGAATCGGTGTCGTTTTATGCTGTCAATCACAAAACAGCCCTGTCCGCTTACGGGCGGCAGTTTGATAAAAACACCCCGCAGGCTGCGGCTTTGGGCAAGCTCTTGCGGGAGGGCCCTCTTCAGGAACGGTATCAGCGCATCTGCGAGCCGGTACGTCCGGAAGAATATGTCCTTTCTTCGCAGGAGACCGCCCGGGCGCTGTTCGGTAAGACCATGCGGATGAGCCCTTCGAAGGTGGATCGCTTTCATCAGTGCCGGTTCGCTTATTTCTGTGAGCGGGGGCTGGGAGTGCGTGCGCCGAGAAAAGCCGAGCTTTCTCCCATGGAGTCGGGAACGGTGGTCCACTATGTTTTGCAGCAGATCACCAGCCGCTATCCGGGAAAGGCATTGTGCGATCTTTCTGAGGAAACGATCCGTGAGATGGTTCGGCAGTATCTGGATGATTATCTGCAGGAGGCAATGGGCGGCGAGCCGGAAAAGACCGCCCGCTTTAAATATCTGTTTACCCGAATGTCCAATACGCTGGTCCGACTGATCCGGCATCTGGCGCTGGAATTTTCGGTTACCCAGTTTGAGGCGGTGGCCTTCGAAATGCCCATTGCAGAAAACTCTTCGGTCACGCCGCTGCGGCTGCAAACGCCGGATGGGGCGGACATTTGGGTCGAGGGCATTGTGGATCGTGTGGATGTTATGAAAAAAGGGGACAAGCGCTTTGTCCGGGTGGTCGATTACAAAACCGGAACAAAAACCTTTGATTTTACCGATATCTATTACGGCATCAATCTGCAGATGCTGATCTATCTGTTTTCCATCTGCCAAAACGGAAAGGACGATATGGCGGATCTGATCCCGGCGGGTGTTTTGTACATGCCCGGAAAAGCAGGATTTTTGTCTGCCGACCGCCACGCGGATCAGGAGACCATGGAGAAAAAACAGAAAAGTACATTAAAGATGAACGGTCTTGTGCTGGCAGATCCCGGTGTTCTGGAAGGGATGGAAGCCGGCGCCAACGGCGTGTTCATCCCCGCTAAACTGAAAAACGGCGCCATCGATGCCAAATCCTCGGTGGCGACATTGGCACAGCTTGGCAAATTGAAAAAACATATCGAGTCGCTTTTGCTTCAGATGGCAAAAACCCTGTGGTCCGGACAGATCCAGGCATTGCCGCTGGAAGAAAAGCAGTATGACATGTGCGCAGGATGCGCGTACCGCGGCGTCTGCGGTCGGGAAGAGGATGGAAAGGTCCGTCTTAAATCGACCTTTGACCGGGACGCGTTTTTCCAGGAGATCGGAGGGGAAGAGGATGGCAGATAAAAAATGGACCGAAGAACAGTATTCGGCCATCCATGCCCGCGGCGGGACCCTTTTGGTCTCGGCGGCTGCCGGCAGCGGCAAGACGGCCGTACTGGTCGAGCGGGTCGTATCTCAGCTGCTGGACAAGGAGCATCCGGTGGATGCCGACCGTTTGCTGGTGGTGACCTTTTCCAACGCCGCCGCCAAAGAGATGCGCCAGCGCATCGATGCCCGCCTGGGAGCGGAGCTGGCAAAAGATCCGTATGATCCGCATCTGCGCCGACAGCGCTTTTTGATGGAGCGTGCCCATATCAGCACCGTCCATTCCTTCTGTCTGGATCTGGTCAAACGCCATACCGAGCAGCTGCAGATCCCGATTGATTTTACGCTGGGAGATGAAAGCCAGCTGATCCTTTTGCGGGAAGAAGCCGCTGCCGAAGCCATCGAGCAGTTTTATCAAAAGGACGATGACGGCAGCTTTTCCGAGCTGGTGGAACTTTTGTCCGGCGGCCGGGATGACAAACGTCTGATCTCGACGATGTTTCAGCTGCACGCGTTTATCCGGTCTCATCCGTTTTACGCAGACTGGCTGAACGAAAAGCTGAAGATGTACCGTTCCAACGTTTCGGTGAGAAATACCGTTTGGGGCAAAACCATTTTGGAATACGCCAAGGAAGCGGTGGCCCACTGCCAGCATCTCAATGCTCTTTGCATCGACAAGATGCGGGGAGACGAAGAGATGGAATCAGCTTATCTGCCGGCTTTTCTGGACGATCA
>JAFQTW010000141.1 GCA_017408855.1 Oscillospiraceae bacterium
AGGACGAATAAATCTTATCCGCGGTGCCACCTTGATTTCACGGTTCGATCCGTGCTCTTTGGCAGGATACTTTCATATCCCCGGCAACTAACGTATGCCATCACGTTGCAGAATACTCAGGGAACCTTCCCCTTTGACTGCACCCTCCGCGGTCCATTTGACGACTTGTTTCTTACCCGTTCGCAGCTGCCCGGGCTCTCTGGAAAGGCATCATCGCCGTTATCTCCGCATCAACGGTTTATCGGTATAAATCTTAATTATTTTAGCACTTCACTGCCGCAAAAGTCAATAGTCTTTTCTGCCGGTCACAGCTTGCGGTACAAAGTCAGCCACATGGTGATAAAGCAGGCAAGGGCGCCGAAAAAGTTGGAGATCGGTTCTGCCAGAAACACCCCTTCTACGCCAAAGCCCACAGCGGGCAGCAGCAGCGTCATAGGGACCACGATGACCGCCTTGCGCAAAAGAGAAAAGAAGATGGCCTGTTTGGCTTTTCCCAGCGCCTGATAGGTGGTCTGTCCCGCAAACATAAAGGCCATAAAGAAAAAGCCGAAGAAATAGATGTTGAGCATCCGCGCGCCGACCTCGATGGTCTGCGGGTCGCTGGAAAAAATACCGATGAGCTGTCGGGGACAGAGCATCACCAAAAGCCAGGTGGCAAGACCGTAAATACAGCCCAGACCGGAAATAAAGCGGATGGACTCCTTGACCCGACCGTACTGTTTCGCGCCGTAGTTAAAGCCCATCACCGGCTGTGCGCCGCCGGAAAGTCCCGACAGGGGCAGGGATGCGATCTCTCTGACCGAGTTGATAACGGTAAGGATACCCACATACAGATCGCCGCCGTATGCCTGCAGCTGATTGTTGCAGACGATGGAAACAAGGCTGTTGGTCCCCTGCATCACAAAGCCGGGCAGACCCAGACCCATGATCCGCAAAGTCCGTGCCTTTTCCACCCGGATCCATTCTTTTCGGATGGTGACCGGTGCGCTCTTTCCGGTGAGAAACTGCAGCACCCACAAAGCAGAAACGCCCTGACTGATCACCGTTGCCAGCGCAGCGCCGGAAACACCCATATCGAATACAAAGATGAACAGCGGATCCAGCAGGATATTGAGTCCCGCGCCCAAAACGGTGGTCATCATGCCGATGCGGGGGTATCCCTGCGCATTGATGTAGCCGTTAAGACCGGTGGAAAGCATGGAAAAGACCGTTCCGAACAGGTAGATCCTGAGATATTGGTCCGCATAGAAAAAGCTCTGCTCGCTGGCGCCGAACAAAAACAGGATCGGACGGCGAAACGCAAAGCAAAAAGCCATCAGAACAACCGAGGCCGAGCATAAAAGAGCAAAAACATTGCCTAAGATCTTTCCCGCTTCTTCGTCATCTCCCCTGCCGCGGGCGATGGAGAACAAGGCGTTTCCGCCGGTTCCCAAAAGATTGGTGAAGGCGGCGATGAGAATGATCACCGGAAAGGTGATGCCCAAACCGGTAAGGGCAAGATCACCCACTCCTTCGAGATGACCGATGTAGATGCGGTCCACCACATTGTATAAAAGCTGCACTGCCTGTGCCGTTGTCATGGGGATGGCCTGTGCGATGATCCGTTTTTTCACCGAACCGCTGGAAAAATCAATGGCAGCCATACAGGGTCGCTCCTTTCCGAAGATCCGCTGCGGCATAAGCCGCGAAGAACAGTATAGCACAGCCGGGGACGGAAAAAAAGAAAATCTATCGCAAAAAAACAGCCAAAAAACGGTAAAAAAACAGAAAATTTACCGAAATTGAAAGAATTAAGGGGTGAATCCCGTTTAAAAATATTGTACAATACTGTTGAAATTGTAGAAAGGAGGCTGTCATTTGTCCAAAGCACCAAATAAAAAGCAGCGGGATTATTCCTCTTTTTCTACCGAAGAGCTGAAAAACAACAAAACCGCATCCCTGCTGATCAATATCGCAACGATCCTGGGGCTTGCGCTGGCAGTCTTTTTCGCTGTCTGGGGAATTCGCCGCGGCATCTTTTCCAGTGAAAAAGCGCTGGAAAGCTTTATCGCCGAATCCGGCGCCATCGCTCCGCTGATCTTCTTTTTCGTACAGATCATCCAGATCGTTATCCCCATCATCCCCGGCGGAGTGACCCTTTTGGCATCGGTGGTGCTGTTCGGTCCGTGGCACGGATTTATTTACAGCTATCTGAGCATCTGTTTTGGCAGCACGCTGGCCTTTTTCCTGGGCAGATTCTACGGACGTCCGTTCATCCGCAGCATCGCAAAACCGGAAACCTACCAAAAATACATCGAAAAAGTGGACAAGGGCAAGCGGTTCGAGATCTTTTTTCTGCTGAGCATGCTTTTCCCCGCTTTTCCGGATGATCTCATCTGTATGCTTGCGGGACTGACCAAAATGAAGCCGCGGCGGTTTTTATCCATTTTGCTGCTTTCCAAGATCCCTTCCATCGCCCTTTACAGTGTGATCTGGGTCTTTGCCGAAGATCTGTTCTGGCGGCTGGTAGGCTAAATACAGGAAAAAGAGAGGCTCTGCCTCTCTTTCTTTTTTCGGTCGGTTAGCCAAAAACAACCTTGACAGTTTTTCCCCTCTGTACTATGATAGAGGTACACCCCCCGGGGGTGTCCTAACGTATTCTTCGCATCGCAGAAAGGATGTGTATGATGAAACAAAAATTCAATGTCACCGGGATGACCTGCTCCGCCTGCTCGGCGCATGTGGAAAAGTCCGTCGCCAAGCTCAGCGGCGTTTCTTCGGTGGAAGTAAGTCTTTTGACCAACAGCATGCAGGTCACCTACGATGAAGCATCGGTCGGACCGGATGCCATCATCCAGGCGGTAACCGACGGCGGATACGGCGCTTCTCTGCCGCAGAAAAGCGCATCTTCCGCACCGGCTCAGTCCCCCAAAGACGCGGCGATGGAAAAGGTCAAAGAGATGAAAAAACGGCTGATCCTTTCCTTCTGCTTTATGATCCCGCTGTTTTATCTGACCATGGGCCATATGCTGGGACTTCCCATCCCGCCCTTTTTCCACGGAGCAGAAAATGCCCTTCCCTACGCGCTGACCCAGCTTTTGCTGACTCTGCCGGTGGTCTATTTTAACCGCTCCTATTTTCAGGTCGGTTTTAAAACTTTGCTGCACGGCTCGCCCAACATGGACTCTCTCGTTGCCATTGGCTCGGCAGCTTCGATCGTATACAGTCTCTTCGGCATCTACCGCATGGCCTATGCTTTGGGTCGGGGCGATCTGGCGGCAGTTACCGATCAGGTCATGGATCTGTATTTTGAAGGCGCATCCATGATCCTGACGCTGATCACGCTGGGCAAATTCCTGGAGACCCGCTCCAAAGGCAAGACCAGCGAAGCTATCACCCGTCTGATGGACTTAGCGCCCAAAACCGCCACCGTCGTGGTAAACGGCGTGGAACAGACCGTTCCCGTTGAACAGGTACAGCCCGGGGATATTCTGGTGGTCAAGCCCGGACAGAGCATCCCGGTAGACGGCGTTGTCACCGAGGGCAGCTCCTTTATCGATGAGTCCGCCATCACCGGCGAGAGCATCCCGGTGGAAAAACAGCCCGGCAATGCGGTTACCGCCGCGACCATCAACAAGTCCGGCGCCTTCTTCCTGCGGGCGACCAAAGTCGGGGATGACACCACTCTTTCGCAGATCATCGCCTTAATGGAAGAGGCCAGCGCATCCAAGGCGCCCATTTCCAAGCTGGCGGACAAGGTTGCCGGCGTGTTCGTTCCCTCGGTCATCACCATCGCGGTGATCACCACCATCGTCTGGCTGCTTGTGGGAAGCACCTTCTCCTTCGCCCTGTCCTGCGGTATCGCGGTACTGGTCATCTCCTGCCCCTGCGCACTGGGACTGGCAACCCCCGTCGCCATCATGGTCGGCACCGGAAAAGGCGCCGAAAACGGCATCCTGATCAAATCGGCCGAGGCGCTGGAAAACGCCCATACGGTCAACACCGTTGTGCTGGACAAAACCGGCACGGTCACCGAGGGTCACCCCAAAGTGACCGACCTTTGCCCCATCTCCGGGGTGGATAAAAAGCATCTTCTGCAGATCGCCGCTTCTCTCGAAGGGATGAGCGAGCATCCCCTCGGTCAGGCCATCGTGCAGCACGCCAGGGAAAACGGGCTGGAGAGTCTTTCCGTTTCTGATTTCACCGCCCTGTCCGGTCTGGGACTATCTGCCGTTTTAGCCGGCAAGACCTGCTACGCCGGCAATGCCCGTCTGATGGAGGAAAAGGGCGTGGATGTTTCTTCTCTCGCTCAAACCGCCGAAGATCTGGCGCGGGACGGCAAGACCCCCCTGTATTTCGCCGTAGGAAAAGAGCTTTTGGGCGTGATCGCTGTGGCGGACGTTCCGAAAGCCACCTCGGCACAGGCCATCGAGGAGATGCGCCAGCTGGGTCTTGAGGTGGTCATGCTCACCGGCGACAATCAGCGCACTGCCGATGCCATCGGCGCACAGCTGGGAGTCAGCCAGGTCATCGCACAGGTGCTGCCGCAGGATAAAGAGCAGAAGATCCGTCAGCTGCAGGAAGAGGGCAAAAAGGTCGCCATGGTCGGCGACGGCATCAACGACGCGCCTGCGCTTGCAAGAGCCGATGTGGGCATCGCCATCGGCGCCGGAACCGACATCGCCATGGAAGCGGCGGACATCATCCTGATGAAAAACGATCTTCTGGATGCAGTCACCGCCATTCATCTTTCCAAAGCGGTCATCCGCAATGTAAAGCAGAATCTGTTCTGGGCATTCTGCTACAACACCATTGGCATCCCCGTAGCCGCCGGTGTTCTGTTCACCGCCTTCGGCATCAAGCTGGATCCTATGCTGGCAGCGGCCGCCATGAGTTTGAGCTCGGTCTGCGTGGTCACCAACGCGCTGCGTCTGCGCTTTTTTAAACCGCACCGCAGTCGGGTGGAAAACACCGCAGCTGTGATAGAAGAGCCGGTCGAAGAGACCGTTTGCGAACCCACCATCATCGAGGAAAAAGGAGAAAATACTATGAAAAAGACCATGATCATCGACGGTATGATGTGCCCCCACTGTTCCGGCAGAGTTACGCAGGTGCTCAACGCCATCGAAGGCGTTACCGCCGAAGTCGTTCTCGAGGACAAAGCAGCTTATCTGACC
The DNA here is from genome assembly GCA_017408855.1 of Oscillospiraceae bacterium. Lineage (GTDB taxonomy): Bacteria > Bacillota > Clostridia > Oscillospirales > Ruminococcaceae > UBA3818. The sequence goes on from JAFQTW010000141.1 coordinate 5,157, forward strand.
CTGTCCGGCGAGGTTGCGGACGAGGTGCTGATCAAAGCGGTTACCGATGCCGGCTACACCGTAGTCGAGGTAAAATAGCATGATGGCCGATAAACAGAAGGTCTCCCGCCTTCTGAAAACCGCCCGGGGTCAGATCGACGGCATTTTAAAAATGATCGAAGAGGACCGCTACTGCATCGATATTTCCAATCAGATCATGGCGGCGCAGTCGGTTTTGAAAAAAGCCAACGGCGAGGTGCTCAAAGCGCACATGGATCACTGCGTGAAAGAAGCGATCACCGAAAAAGATGCCGCCGAAAAGCTCTCCGAGATCGAAAAGA
>JAFQTW010000142.1 GCA_017408855.1 Oscillospiraceae bacterium
GATGCGCCGACCCTCTTTCAGGCAGGCGCCGACCGGTTCTGCCACAGCGTGGTCTCGGTGATCGCACCGGAAAAGATGCGCTTTGCACGCATCCTGGCACGGGACGGCATGACCGAGGAAGCGGCGAAAAAACGTCTTGCCGCACAGGAAGAGGACAGCTTTTATACCGACCGCTCGGAATTTGTGATCGTAAACGACGGCAGTCTGGCAGAGCTTACCGAAAAAACCGAGGCACTGGCACAGATGCTGTGGAGAAAGGCAGGGGAAAAATGATCCTGCGAAAAACAGCCGCTTTTTTGCTGACGGCGGCCCTTTTGGTCTGCGGTGTTTTTCTGGCGGGCAAAGCGGTGGAACGGTTCTATCAAAAGGCCTATCCCACCGAGTACGCGCCGCTGGTCGAACAGTACGCCGAAGAAAATGGGCTGGACCCGGCGCTGGTGTATGCGGTCATCCGTACCGAAAGCAGTTTCCGTCCGCTGGCGCAGTCGTCGGTGGGCGCGAGGGGGCTGATGCAGCTGACCGAGGAGACCTTTGACTGGGTCGCCTTTCGGATGGACGACCAAAGCGGAACGACCTTTGAAGACCTGTTCGATCCGGAAATCAACATCCGCTACGGGACCTTTCTGCTGAAAGAGCTGCTGGACCAGTTCGGTTCGGAAAACAACGCCCTGTGCGCTTACCATGCCGGGTGGGGAAACGCCAAAAAGTGGCTGGCAGATCCCCAGTATGCCCCGGACGGCAAAACCATTGAAACCATCCCTTTTGCAGATACCCGCGGGTATGTACAAAAGGTTTTGGATACCAAAGAAACCTATCAAAAACTCTATCAGATGAACGGACAAGGAGGCTAACACGATGGACAACAAGACCCAGGGACAGCTTTTGGAAGAGCAGCTTCTGATGAAGAAACAAAACGGCGCTGAAATTCTGTCCGACGAAGAGATCGCCAAAGCAGATGCGTTCTGCGAAGGCTACAAAAAATTCCTCAAATACGCAAAAACCGAGCGGGGTGCTGTGACCGAAACGGTCAAGATCCTGAAACAGCACGGCTACGAAGAGCTGGATCCCGACAAGAAATACGAAGCCGGCGACAAAGTATACCAGATCAACCGCGGCAAAGCCATCTGCTTTGCCACCATCGGCACCCGTCCCATCAAAGAGGGCGTGCGGATGGTCGCTTCTCACATCGATTCTCCCCGTCTGGATCTCAAGCCCAATCCCCTGTACGAAGAGGCGGAGATGGCACTGTTCAAGACCCACTACTACGGCGGTATCCGGAAATATCAGTGGACCGCCATTCCGCTGGCTCTGCACGGCATCGTTGTGAAAAAAGGCGGCGAAGTGGTTGACGTTTCCATCGGTGAAGAGCCCGGCGAGCCCATTTTCGTCATCACCGACCTGCTGCCCCATCTGAGCCAGAATCAGAATCAGCGTACGCTGGCAGACGGCATCCGCGGCGAAGAGCTGAACATCCTCATCGGCTCCCGCGCGTTCAAAGACGATAAAGCCAGCAGCAAGGTGAAACTGGCTATCGCCAAGATCCTGTTCGACAAATACGGCATGGTGGAGAGCGACTTCCAGGCAGCAGACCTGCAGTATGTTCCCGCTTTCGAGCCTGCCGATGTGGGCTTTGACCGCAGCATGATCGGCGCTTACGGTCACGACGACAAAGTCTGCGCCTACACCTCTTTGATGGCGGCTGTGGAAGCGCCCAATCCCGAGTATACCCACGTGACCGTTCTGGCGGACAAAGAAGAGGTCGGTTCTCCCGGTGCCACCGGCATGGGATCCTCTTACTTTGTCAACTTCGTCAGCGATCTGGCAAAACCCTACGGCGTTGACGGATACACCGTGATGAGCAATACCAAATGTCTGTCTGCCGACGTAAACGCAGCTTTCGATCCGACCTTTGCGGACGTTTACGAGAGAAACAACAGCTGCTACATCAACTACGGCGCGGTCGTGACCAAATACACCGGTGCCCGCGGCAAAAACGGCTGCAACGATTCCACTGCCGAGTTCATGGGCTTTGTCCGTGACTGCTTCGATGCAGAGGGCGTTCTGTGGCAGACCGGTGAGCTGGGCAAGGTCGATCAGGGCGGCGGCGGTACCGTTGCGGTGGAGGTTTCCAAGCACAATGCCGACGTTGTGGATATCGGTGTTCCGGTGCTTTCGATGCACGCACCCTTCGAGGTGGTCTCCAAGATCGATACCTACATGACTTACCGTGCGTTCAAAGCCTTTTTGAAATAAGGACAAATAAAAAACGGTCCCTCCAAGGGGACCGATGAAAAGGAAGAAAAGATCCTTTCATCCTGCAAACAGAGAAACCGCAAGCTTTTGTTGGCTTGCGGTTTTTTGTATGGCTGTGATAAAATGAAAACGATCAGCTGGAATTTGTTAGCGGGGTGAAATCGGTTGAATTACAAAGAATACGGAAAAGAGAATAACGAGGTGATCATTCTCCTTCATGGCGGCGGTTTATCCTGGTGGAACTATCGTGAGGCGGCGGAAAAGCTTTCCTCCGATTACCGTGTCATTCTGCCGATATTGGACGGTCATGCAAAGAGCGGCAGCGATTTCACAAGCATCGAAGAAAATGCTGCAAGGATCATTCGGTTTATTGATGAACAGTTTGGCGGCTCGGTGCTGTTGATCGGCGGCTTATCCCTCGGAGGGCAGATCGCGCTCGAGATCCTGTCACAGAAGAAGGATGTTTGTCGCTATGCATTGATCGAGAGCGCGTTGGTTATCCCGTCGGGATTTACATATTCTATGATCAAGCCCGTATTCGGAGCTTGCTATGGCCTGATAAAACACAGGTGGTTCGCCCAACTCCAATTTCGATCCCTCCATATAAAGCAAGAATTATTTGATGAATACTTCCAGGATACCTGTGGTATTTCAAAATCGAACATGATCGCTTTTCTGGAAGCGAATGCTTCGTACTGCCTGAAACCGTCGATTGCCGATTGTACCGCCAAGTCCTATCTTTTTGTTGGCGGGAAGGAAAACGGGGCAATAAGAAAATCAGCAAAAAAAATAGCCGAGGCGTTGCCGGAAAGCCCCCAGCGGGTACTGCCTAACATGTATCATGGTGAATTTTCCATCAATCATGCCCACAACTATGCAAATACGGTACGGCAAATCATAAAGAACGGGTCCGTTCCATTTTGTTTAGAAGCCGAAAAGTAAAATTCTATCAAGATCAGAAGGACGTAATGATACGCACCGATTTGGCGCATTGCTTTTGCGCAACCCAATAAGCCAACGGGCATCCGCGCGATAGAGGATGCTCGTTTTTTCATGGCTGGATAAACTCATTTAGAAAGACAGTCCCGGTAAGGGGCTGTTTTTATTTGTCAAAGTAAGGAGAAGGGAAGGGGATTTTTCTCTTTTTTACGGAAAAAGAAAGAAAAAGTACCAAAAATGCAATAAAAAAACCGCCCTATTTTCGTAAGGCGGACGCAGAAAACCTATTGACAAGGCAAGGGTACTATTATATAATTATAAAATGTATCACAATGGCTAGGTATGCCGTTTAACACAGCTATTATAGCAGAGGATACGGGAAAAAGCAATAGGGTTTTGCAAAATCTCCGGCCGGTCGATCCGGGAAAAATAGGGATTTTACAAAGCCGCATTGGTAATAGATGAATGGAGTGAGTAAAGCCTATGGTGAAAGTCAAGCCTGTACATCTGGGAAAAAACGTTCGAATGAGCTTTAATCGCATCAATGAGGTTCTGGAAATGCCCAACCTCATCGAAGTGCAGAAAAACTCGTATCAGTGGTTTCTCGATCAGGGACTGAAAGAGGTATTCCAGGATGTTTCCGCGATCACGGATTACACCGGGAATCTGGTTCTGGATTTTATCGACTATCATCTGGATGACAAACCCAAATACACCGTGGAAGAGTGTAAAGAGCGGGATGTCACCTATGCTGCGCCGCTGCGCGTTCGCGCCAGCCTTTTGAACAAAGAGACCGGCGAAGTAAAAGAACAGGATATCTTCATGGGCGATTTTCCGCTGATGACCGAAAGCGGCACCTTTGTGATCAACGGTGCGGAGCGTGTAATCGTGTCTCAGTTGGTCCGTTCTCCCGGCGTTTACTACGGTATGAGCTATGACAAGACCGGCAAAAAGCTGTTCACCTCTACCGTTATCCCCAACCGCGGTGCGTGGCTGGAGTATGAGACCGACGCCAACGATATCTTCTATGTCCGCATTGACAAAAACAGAAAAATTCCGATCACCACCTTCATCCGCGCGCTGCTGAAGATGCAGGATGACAAGGCGACCATGACCGGTGACGGTCTGACCGACAAATACGGCACTGATCAGGAGATCTACGAGATCTTTGGTGAGGACGAGCGTCTGGTCAAGACCATTCAGGACAAAGACCCCACCAAAAACGGCGAAGAGGGCCTCCTGGAGGTTTACCGCAAACTGCGTCCCGGCGAGCCGCCTACGGTGGACAGCGCAGTGACCCACCTGCAGAATCTGTTCTTTGACTCCAGAAGATACGATCTGTCCAGAGTAGGCCGCTACAAATACAACAAAAAGCTGGGTATCGCTTTTAGAATCGCCGGCAAGACCATCGCTGAGCCTGTTGTCAATCCCATGACCGGCGAGCTGATGGCAAATGTGGGCGACGTTCTGACCGTAGATCAGGCTCTGGAAGTGGAGAAAGCCGGCGTTTCCCGCGTGAAGCTGTCTGTGGATGACAAAGAGTTCTTTGTTATCTCCAACGGTATGGTCGACATCAAGGACTATGTTTCCTTCGACTGCACCGAGTACGGCATCAACGAGAAGGTCCGCTTTGTTGTGCTGAAAGAGATCCTGGAAAACTGCGGCGACGATGAGGAAGCTCTGCGTGAGGCCATCCGTGCCAACGCTGACAACCTGATCCCCAAACACATCATCAAGGACGACATTTTTGCGTCCATCAACTACATCAACAACCTGTGCCACGAAGTAGGCAACACCGACGACATCGACCATCTGGGCAACCGTCGTATCCGCTCCGTTGGCGAGCTGCTGCAGAACCAGTTCAGAATTGGTTTCTCCAGAATGGAACGCGTTATTCGTGAGAGAATGACCATCCAGGCGCAGGACAGCGATATGATCACTCCTCAGGCGCTGGTCAACATCCGTCCCGTGGTAGCGGCGATCAAAGAGTTCTTCGGCTCTTCTCCGCTGTCTCAGTTCATGGATCAGAACAACCCGCTGGCTGAGCTGACCCACAAGAGACGTCTGTCCGCACTGGGTCCCGGCGGTCTGTCCCGTGACCGTGCCGGCTTCGAAGTCCGTGACGTTCATTACAGCCATTACGGCCGTATGTGTCCCATCGAGACCCCTGAGGGTCCCAACATCGGTCTGATCTCCTATCTGGCGACCTTTGCCCGTATCAACGAGTACGGCTTTATCGAGGCGCCTTACCGCCGTGTGGACAAAGAGACCCACAAGGTCCTGGATGAAGTGGTCTACATGACCGCCGACATGGAGGACAACTATGTGGTCGCACAGGCCAACGAGCCTCTGGACGAAGCGGGAAGACTGGCAAGACCCCGTGTCAACGCCCGCGTCCGTGACGAGCTTTTGGAAGTGGAGCGCGACCGCGCCGACTATATGGACGTTTCGCCCACGATGGTAGTTGCCGTAGCGAC
>JAFQTW010000016.1 GCA_017408855.1 Oscillospiraceae bacterium
AATATGTGTATGTTAGGAGGGATATAGAATGGAAAAAACATCAGCTTCGGTAAATCTTAAAAAAATCACCTTATTGCATTCCAACGATATGCACGGCGACTTTATGGCGCAGGAAAAGGACGAGAATCTGATCGGCGGCATTTCGATGCTGTCCGGTTATCTCAACAAGGTCCGGAAAGAGGAGAAGAACGTTCTTTATACCATTTCCGGCGATATGTTCCGCGGATCGGTCATCGACAGCGAGTACAAAGGGCTTTCCACCATCGAGATGATGAATATGCTGGCGCCGGACGTGGTCACTCTTGGCAACCATGAGGTGGATTACGGCATTGCCCATCTGCTGTTTCTGGAGAAATGTGCCCGGTTCCCCATCATCAACGCCAATCTGTATCTGACCACCAACCATTCCCGCCTGTTCCGTTCTCACTATATCAAAGAGATCGACGGCATGAAGATCATGTTCATCGGCATTTTGACCGAAGAGGTTCTGGCGCAGGCCAAGCAGGACCGGCTGATCGGTTCCTTTGTGGATATCCGCGAGGCCGCTTTGGAAATAGGCAAGATCAGCAACGCCCACAAAACGGACGATATCGACTTTACCGTTTTGCTGACCCACATCGGTTTTGAAGAGGATAAAAAACTGGCGGAACTTCTGGATCCCAACTGGGGCATCGATTTGATCATCGGCGGACACAGCCATACCCTTTTGGAAAAACCGGCGGTGGTCAACGGGATCCCCATCGTGCAGGCGGCGACCGGCACCGATCAGGTGGGACGGTTCGATATTATGGTCGATACCGACCGCAACTGCATCGACAGCTATGAGTGGAACCTGATCTCTATCGACGATGATCACTGTCCGAGAGATCCGGACCTGGAGGAGATCATCGAAAAATATGTGGATGCCACCGACGAAAAATACGGCAGATACATCACCCGTTTCGCGGAAAAGTACACCCATCCGCAGAGAAACCGTGAGACACAGCTGGGCAAGATCTTTGCTGACCTGTTCCGTGACAATCTGGGTCTGGATGTGATGTTTTTAGCTTCGGGAAGTTTGCGGGAACAGCAGATGGGACCCATCGTGCAGTACCGCAATCTGGCGCAGATGTTTCCCTATACCGATGAGATCTTCCGCATCAAGGTGACCGGAAAACAGCTCAAGCATATGATCCGTCATCTCTACCGCGAAGAAGCGCTCATGGGCATGCACACCGAGTTCTATCAGTACTCGAGAGGCATGAAGGTGGTCGTTTCCATCCCCGAAAAGAAGGTTTTGGAGATCTCCTTCGAGGGCGCTCCCATTGATGATGAAAAGATCTTTAAAGTCGGCCTGCAGGGGTTCCATTTCAAGAGCATGGACCAATTCTTTGACATTACCGAAGCGCAGGTAAAAGAAAACGCACCCATCAAGATCCTCGCGACCAACGCGATGGACGTGGTGGATGAAAATCTCAGCAACATGGAGTTTGTCATCTGCCCGCCTGAGGACAGATGGATCACCATAGAATAATTCTCGGAAAGGGGTATCCGTATGGCGAATCTGAAAAAACTGACTATCCTTCATTCCAATGACCTTCACGGCGACTTTATGGCCAAAGAGATCGATAAAGAGCTGCTTGGCGGTATCTCAATGCTTTCAGGCTACATCAACAAAGTCCGTCATGAGGAAGAAAACGTTCTGTACACCATTTCCGGCGATATGTTCCGCGGCTCGATCATCGACAGCGAATACAAAGGCATGTCTACCATCGAGATCATGAACATGCTGACCCCTGATGTCGTTACCCTCGGCAACCACGAGGTAGACTACGGTCTGGCACATCTTCTGTTTATCGAAAAATGTGCCCAGTTCCCGATCATCAATGCCAATATGTACATCACCACCAACGGCGTGCGCCTGTTCCGTTCTCACATCATCAAAGAGATCGGCGGCATGAAGGTTTTGTTCATCGGTCTATTAACCGAAGAGGTGCTTCATTCCACCAAGCAGGACCGTCTGATCGGCAGCTTTGTCAACGTTCACGAGGCAGTCGACGAGGTGGGCAAGATCTGCAACGCCTACCGCACCGAGGATATCGATTTTACCGTTTTGCTGACCCACATCGGCTACGAGGTGGATATCGAGCTGGCAAAAATGCTCGATCCCAGATGGGGCGTGGATATCATCATCGGCGGACACAGCCATACGCTGCTGACCGAGCCGACGGTGGTCAACAATATCCCGATCGTGCAGGCTGCCACCGGAACCGCCCAGATCGGACGGTTCGATATTATGGTGGATACCGACAACAACTGCATCGACAGCTACAAATGGCAGCTGATCCCCATCGACGATGATTACTGCCCCAGAGACTATGATCTCGAGGCGGTCATCGAGCGGTACAAAACCGAAACAGATAAAAAGTATAAACGGGTGCTTACCCGTCTGGCGGATAAATACACCCATCCCAAGCGGGAAGAGGAGACCTCGCTCGGCAGACTGTTCAGCGATGCCTTTAAAGATTCGCTGGGTCTGGATATCATGATGGTCGGCTCCGGCAGCATCCGTGCCCCCGAGATGGGACCCATCGTGATGCTCGAAGATCTCTTGCAGGTGTTCCCGTACAGCGACGAGGTTTACCGCATCACCGTTACCGGCGAGCAGCTGAAACGGATGATCCGTTACAGCCTGCGTACCGGCGCACTGCAGGGCCTGACCGAGTTCTACCAGTATTCCAGAGGCTTTGAGATCTATTTTGATTACGAAAATCAGCAGCTGGAGAAACTGGTCCTCGATGGCGAGGAGATCCGGGACGACAAGTTCTATGCGGTGGGTATCACTTCCTTCCATTACGAGAATCTGCCGGAATTCCTCAACATTTCTTATGAGGAGCTCAAAAAGAATAAGGAGCCGAAGGTCGTGGCGACCAAGAGCGCCGACGTTCTGGAAGAATACTTCTGCAAGCATGAGCTGATCAAGGCAGCAGATGACCAGAGACTGCATCTGAAATAAGAAAAAAATCATCATCCAAATAACCGAGAGGAGTGTATCTATGGGTCTTTTTGATCATCTGAAAAGGCAGGCGCTGAGCGCGCTCAAAACAAACGGCGGCAAAGTTGCCGCAGAGTTGGGAAAAGAGATGAAAAAAGCGGTGCAGAACGCGGCCAATAAGTCGGAATCCGTCGTTTTTGCCGAGATCCCTGCTACTTTCGAAGCCTTTACCGCTTTGCCCCAGGCAAAGATGGAAACGCCCTTTGACACGGCTGCCTTGACGGTCGCGGCATTTTGCGTTTATCCTAATAATAAGGATCTTTCGATCCAGATGCTCAACTTCCTACGTGGTCCCCGTCCTATGAGCGGGATCGATGTGAACTTTATCCGCGACCGGTTCATGGATAAGGATTATATACCCCGTTCTTATTTGAAAGGGGCAACGCCGGAAAACGATTATACGCCGCAGCAGCCTTATACCGTCGTAGTCAGTGAGAATCCTTACAGCTACGAAAACAAAGGCTACGCCAAACTGTTCGTTACCTCCGGCGGTGCCGACAGCCCCAGAGAGATCCTGCTGCGTGAGGCAAAGGACGGAAAATGGTATCTGTGGGATCAGTTCATTCTGTCCGACATCCGTCAGCCGGAAAGCGCGAATCCCTGGGCATAACAGTGTTTCTCATCCGGCCGTGTCCGGAACAAATAAAGCAATCATACATAAAAGGAGAGCTGAATTATGGGTCTTATTAAAGCTGCATTGGGTTCTGTTGGCGGCGTTCTCGCCGATCAGTGGAAGGAATATTTTTATTGTGAAGCCATCCCCGCAAACGTTATCGCGGTAAAAGGTCAGAAACGCACCGGCGGCAGAAGCTCCAACACCAAAGGTGAGGAGAACATCATCTCCAACGGTTCGATCATCGCGGTTGCCGACGGTCAGGCCATGATCATCGTAGAGCAGGGCAAAGTTGTGGACATCTGCGCAGAGCCCGGCGAGTACACCTACGATATGTCTTCCGAGCCTTCGATCTTTTCCGGCAATCTGGGCGATAGCATCAAACAGACCTTCAGCACCATCGGCAAACGTTTTACCTTTGGCGGCGACACCGCAAAAGATCAGAGAGTTTACTACTTTAATACCAAAGAGCTGGTGGGCAACAAATACGGAACTCCCAGCCCGGTTCCTTTCCGCGTTGTGGATGAAAGAGCCGCCATCGATATCGACATCAATGTTCGCTGCTTTGGTGAGTACAGCTATCATGTCTGCGACCCCATCCTGTTCTACACCAATGTTTGCGGCAACGTAACTTCCGAGTACACCAGAGACAATCTGGACAGCCAGCTGCGCACCGAGCTGCTAACCGCTCTGCAGCCTGCTTTCGCAAGGATTTCCGCTATGGGCATCCGCTACTCCGCGCTTCCCGGACATACCGAGGAACTGGCATCTATCCTTAACGACGTTCTGTCTGAGAAATGGAGCGGTCTGCGCGGCATCGAGATCGTATCCTTCGGCGTTTCTTCCATCAAAGCCGAGGAAGAAGACGAGAAGATGATCAAAGAGATGCAGCGCAACGCGGCATTTATGGATCCCACCAGAGCAGCGGCTCACATGATCGGCGCACAGGCTGCCGCAATGCAGGCAGCAGCATCCAACCAGGGCGCTGGTCCCGCTATGGCATTCATGGGCATGGGCATGGCGCAGAACATGGGCGGTATGAACGCGGCGAACCTGTATCAGATGGGTCAGCAGCAGC
>JAFQTW010000143.1 GCA_017408855.1 Oscillospiraceae bacterium
AACGCCCTGCGCCGAGATCTCCAGAGCCGACAGACGGCCCACCATGGCAGAGGTGATCAGCGAAGCGGAGGTGGTCAGGATGTTTTCTAAGATCATGGGGATCAGCATCCGGTAAATCTGACGGGATACGTCCCGCCGGTCGAGGGCAGAATGCATGAAAAATCTCCTTTCGGGAAAAAGCTTGCCGAATCAGGTCGGCAAGGTCATTTTAGCATGGGGAAAAAGGGTCGGCAAGGTGCGAAAGACAGGTAAACGTTTACCTTTTTAAAAATTGGGAAAAAAGACAAAATCCAACCGAAAAACCGCCGGTTTTGATGGTTTTTTCTGAAAGAAAAATGGCCTTTCGGCGCAAGACAGCCAAGAAAATAAAACTGGTTGTCCTATATGGTATTTACAAGGCAAAATTTGTATGGTAGTATATAAGAGGTAACATATCTGCAAAAATGTTCCCGGTTTTCTGCAGACTTTTGCGCGAAAGGATGAAGACTATGGCAAAAATCATCGGCATCGGCGATGCCAAAATGGATAAAAACTGTACCGACATGATCGCGTACCCCGGCGGTCAGGCAATGAACGTTGCGGTCAACGCCAAACTGCAGGGCGCGGATGCGGCATTCATCGGCTGCATCGGCGACGATAAGCTGGGTCTGCATCTGGCCGCAGTGCTGGACGAGATCGGCATGGACCGTTCTCACGCCCGCATCGTACACGGCGAAAACGCCGCCACCAAATACCGTGTCATCGACGGTGAGCGGGTCTGGGGCGGAAGCAGCCCCAAAAAGGCGATCTCGCCTTTGCAGATGGGCATCCGCTGGATGCTCAACTACTACGGTCTGTCCGACGAGGATATGGAGTATATCGCAGGTTTTGACGCGGCGCATCTGTGCAATACCGCCCACATGGACGAGTATCTGCCTAAGATCAAAGAATCCGGCGTGATCATTTCCTACGACTATTCCAGCGACCATCTGAAAGAGGGCTTTATGGAGCAGGTGGCTCCCTACATCGATATCTCCCTCATGTCCGGCAGCCGCATGACCGGCACCGAAAAGATGGAAGCGCTGGTAAGAGCCCACACCCTCGGCACCAAGATCGCCATCATCACCAACGGCGAAGAAGGCGCGATTTTGTACGACGGCAACCGCTTCTACTGGCAGCAGCCCGATCTGAAGGATGCGGTGGACACCATGGGTGCCGGCGACGCTTTCGTTTCCGCTTTCATCGTGGCGTTTGTGGACCTCAAGGGCTTTGAGGCCGAAACCACCGAGGAAAGAGAAGAGCGCATCTACAAAGCGCTGGATGCCGCCGCCAAATGGTCGGCAGTTTCCACCCAGGTCAACGGCGCGTTCGGTCACGGATGCCCCATCGACAGCGAGGACTAAGAGGTTTTGCGGCGGTGCCGCTTTGGTTTTCCCAATATAAAAAAACAGAAAGAGGTAATTATTATGGCAGTAAGAGTCATTGGTATCGGCGACAGCATGGTCGATAAGAATCTGGATTCCGGCATCATGTATCCCGGCGGCCAGTCCCTGAATATCCCGGTCAACATGAAGTTTTTGGGTGCGGAGTCCGCATTCATCGGCTGCTTCGGCAACGACTATGTGGCGGAACACATGAAAAAGACCATGGATGAGATCGGCATCGACTACTCTCATTCTCACTTCTACCCCGTTCCCAACCCCGCTGCGCACTACCGTGTCATCGACAACGACCGTGTATTCCAGCGCGCTCCCTACAAAGTACATCCCATGACCCGCGCTCTGTTCGCTATGCTGGACTACGAGGGCTTCTCGAAAGAGGACATGGATTACATCAAATCCTTTGATTTCATCCACTGCTCCAACGATTCCGGCATCGAAGCTTACTACGAGGGCTTTAAAAACGAGGGCATCAAAATGTCCTTCGACTTCTCGGTTTACTATGATGACAAAGACCGTGAAGGCAAAACCATGCTGGAGAGAGTGGCTCCCAACGCCTATTTCGTCCTGCTGTCCTGCGCACATCTGACCGAGACCGAGACCCAGCAGAAGCTGGTCGAGGCACATACTCTGGGCGCTAAGATCTGCATCGGTACCCGCGGCAGCAAAGGCTCCTTCTGCTACGACGGCGACAAGTTCTACCATCAGCCCGCACACTGGCTGGAGGACGTTGTAGACACCATGGGTGCCGGCGATGCGTTCATCTCCGCATTCCTGTACACCTTCGTGGAGAACGGCGGCTTCGAGGCTGAGGACAAGAGCGAGATCATCAAAAAGTCTCTGGCTTTCGCAGCAGAGTATTCCGCAAAAGTCTGCATGGTCGAAGGCAGCTTCGGTCACGGCGCACCCTTCGAGCGGTAAGTTACCGCAGCGGGCAGTGCCCGCAGCCACGTCACGGGCAAAGACTTTTTGATATTAAAACCGATAACCCGCGTTTTAGGTCTGTTGCGTTGGCGCCCCGCGCCCAGTGTCAAAACCACCAAGGCAGGAGCGGTACGAGCAGTATACTAGCTGTTCGAAGAGGAGATGCTCCGCAATGCCTGCGGGGGCTACCCCGCCGCGGGCAAAGTCTGTTTCGTATCGTTACCGATAACCCGCGCCGGCGAGCCGCCGGTGGCAGGTCGCGGGCAGAGACGATTTCATGTCGTTACCGATAACCCGCGTTTTGAATCACATCAAAAAGAAAAGCTCCATCCAACAGGATGGAGCTTTTTATTTTTCAAAACATCCATGGCAGGTGCGGTACGTGCGGTGCTGTCCAAATCGCAGATTTGGCTAACAGCACCCAAGGGGGGCTGTCCCGCAAGCGAAGCGAGCGGCTGACAGCTACTGCAGCATTGCGCTAGCTGGTTGGAGCGGAGATGCTCCGTTATGCCCCCGCGGGCTCCGCGGGGTAGACCAGATCCACCATCTCTTCGAGGATGTCGAACATCCGCACACCCTGCCGCTCGAAGGCGGTGAAATCGTAAGCGCCCCACAGATCGTGGATGGTCGCGTTGAGATTCTTGTAGTTTTTGTTCTGCTCCAGCATCTTCATGGTGATGGAAAGATCGCTGAAGATGTAGTCGGGCGCATACTGGGAGGTCAGATCCGCCGGCCAGGTCCAGTTGCCGTACGCGCCGGCTTCGTTCTCAAAGCCGACCGCCTCCAGCATCGCACCCTCGAAGGTGTCGCCGGTGGCAACGGTGTAGTCCAGCAGACGCAGATAGGAAACGGAAGTCTTTTTCCCCGATTCCCGTACCTTGGCATCCACACGGGTCTTTAAAGCCTCGACTCTGCCCATCTGCAGATTGTAAAAGCTCTTGCCCGCTTCCGACCCGGCTTCTTCGCCCTCCATCAAACGGGCGATGTCTACGTAAAGGTCCTTGAGGTTTTCCGGCAGACGGGCACGCTCCAGCACGATGACCGGGATGTTTTTCTGCTGCAGCGCAATGAGGTCCTGCTCGGACAGCTGGGTGTGGGTCACCACAACGTCCGGCTGCGCTGCGGAAATGGCTTCGAGATCCGGCTTTTGGGCGGTGCCGGCGTCGGGCAGACTTTCCACCCGGGCGGGCCAGTCGCAGTAATCGCTGACTGCCACGATGCTGTCGCCGTAGCCCATGTCAAAGAACAGCTCGGTCAAAGCCGGCGACAGAGAGACCACCGCAGAAGGCGCTTCGGCGACCGTTTCGCCCCGGACCTCGACCGGCCAGTTGGGGTCAATGACCTCCGAGGAGCTTTCCGGTTCGGACGCAGAGGAGGAAGGCGCAGGCTCCTGTTTGCAGGCGGTCAGGGTAAAGAGCAGGATAAATACGAGAAAAAGCGAAAAAACAGAACGGTATTTCATAGTTTTCTCCCAGAAAAAGACGTTTTTTTCATTGTACCGCCGACAGAATCCCTTGTCAAATGGCAAATAGCGGACGAAAAAGCCCCTTCGCCGGGGCGAAGGGGCATCGGATCATTTCTGCCAGGGAGACAGGACCATTTCTTTTCCCAGCTCGAAGGCGGCGTCCAGCTCGGTGGGGAACACCGTTTCGTGGCGGCGCTTTTTCGCTTCGGGATCAAAGCTGGTCCAGTCGTAGCGGTCGTAGTCGTTGACCTGCAGGGTGTCGGCGCTGACGAGAACTTTGGTCTCGCCCACCAGACGTCCCAGCATGGACTGATAGCTTTCCAGCTTTGCGGTGTAGCCGATGCGGTCGTACATTTCGGCAGAGGCGTTGCTGGTCATGACGAACAGCACCGGGATCAGCCGGTCGTTGTAGCTGCGGGGCTCTTTTTTGTAGGTGATGTACTGGAACACCAGCCGCTCGTACAAAGCACGCAGTCCGGCGGTGATGTCGCTTAAATAGTTGGGCGAGCCGAGGATCAGCCCGTCGGCGGTGCGGATGTCCTCCAGCAGCTGAGAAAGTCCGTCCCGGCAGACGCATTTGCCCAGATTGGGCTGCAATTTGCAGCCGAAGCAGGAAACGCAGCCGGAGAAGGGCTCCAGCTGATAAAGATCGTAGACCTTTATTTCGGCGCCGGCGCTTTGGGCGCCTTCTGCTGCCTTGCGGATCAGCTGCGCGGTGTTCCATGCGGTGCGGGGGCTGCCGTTTACGGCGATGATCTTTTTCATAGTCGGACTTCCTTTTGCCTCTGCGGGACCGTTCAGCCCGCAAAGGGTGTAGATCTTTTGGATGCAGGGGGATTTATATTGGATGTACCGGTTGATGTCGTCGGGGAACAGCCGTGCCGCTTCTTCCTTTACCGCGCTGTACTCCTTTACCGCTTCGGGATGGGTCCGAAGATAGTCCCGAAAGGTGATGTGGCGGTGCAGCTCCGGGGAAAACTGCGGGCAAAGATAAAGATGATGGGTCTGCAGATGGGGCTTGTCCCGGTAGGCAAGGGCGTGCCGGTGAGGGATGCCCAGATCCCCCTCGTATTGGTAGCCGATGGCGGCGAGACGGCGTACCGCCTCGTCGAAAACGCTGTAATCGGGCAGGACCACGTCGATGTCGATGCAGGGCTTGGCGGACAGTCCCTCTACCGAGGTGCTGCCCACATGCTCGATGCCGAGGATCAGCTCGCCGATGGCAGAAACCAGCTCTTTTTGGATGGCGGCAAAATCGTCCTTCCAGCCTTTATCATAGGGAAGGACCGTGACTTTTTTGGTTCGCATCAGATACGCCTCCGATCGTCTGTCTGTTTTTAGTGTAGCATATCGAAAGAAGGGTTTCAATGCGAAGAAAAAGGGCGGCGGTCCGCCTCGTTTTTCCCTTTTTCTTTTGGGACTGATTTCGGATATAAAAACTTCCCTCCGTTAACGTGACGGAGGGAAGGATATTTACAGAACACAGCCGTTCGATCAATTGGAATTTATCGAAACTTCTCCAAACGAAATAATTGTTCCTCATCAATGACATCAATTCCGTTCTTATATGAATACCCCATTTTCTTGTAGAATTCACACGCCGTAATGGAAGCAGGAATTTCTACACGCTTTGCTCTTAAAAAGTATTCATCATTCTCTAATGTTTCGATGATCTTTCTTCCAACACCCTTACCTTGATACTCTGGCAAAACAAATATGTTAAACAAACTACTTTCATCTTCTTTTCCCCAATACGGGCCAATTGCTCCACATCCTACAATACATTCTTTATCACAAACAACATAAAAATGTGTCCAACCAGCCCGTTCAATTACCCCTTCTGGACTAAATGCTTTCACATCATTTTCAATGTACT
>JAFQTW010000017.1 GCA_017408855.1 Oscillospiraceae bacterium
AAGCCGCGGAAAACCGCGGCTTTTGTTGATTGGGAAAGGGTGACGGCGGCTCGCCGACTCTTGCGGTGCCCGAAAAAATCTTCGCGCTACTCGCTTGCTCGATTTTTTCGACCGCGGCGCCAGCAGCCACTCCCTTTTTCTGCCACAGGCAGCGGTCGTGGCCGCTGCTAGTCGAGTTTGAGGACCGACATGAAGGCCTCCTGCGGAACTTCCACAGAGCCCAGCTGACGCATACGCTTTTTGCCTTCCTTCTGTTTTTCCAGCAGCTTTTTCTTTCGGGTGATGTCGCCGCCGTAACACTTGGCAAGAACGTCCTTGCGCATCGCCTTGACTGTCTCACGGGCGATGATCTTTCCGCCAACCGCCGCCTGGATCGGCACTTCGAACAGCTGGCGCGGAATATGCTCCTTGAGGTTCTCCGCCATCTTGCGGGCACGGGGGTACGCCTTGTCGGCGTGAACGATAAAGCTTAAAGCATCCACCATCTCGCCGTTTAAGAGAATGTCCAGCTTCACCAGCTTGGAGGGCTGGTAGCCGTCCAGCTCGTAGTCGTAAGAGGCGTAGCCCTTGGTGCGGGACTTTAAGGCATCGAAAAAGTCGTACACGATCTCGTTGAGGGGCAGATCATAATGCAGCTCCACACGGTCGGTGTCCAGATACTTGGTATCCTTGTAGATGCCGCGGCGCTCCTGACACAGCTCCATGATGGAACCGATGTACTGCGCCGGGGTGAAGATGCTCGCTTTTACGTGGGGCTCCTCCGCCGATGCGATGAGACCCGGATCGGGATAGTTGGTGGGGTTGTCGATGGTCAGGGTGGTGCCGTCGGTCAGATGGATCTTGTAGATTACGCTGGGCGCGGTGGTCACAAGGTCCAGATTGAATTCCCGCTCGAGACGCTCCTGAATGATCTCCATGTGCAAAAGACCCAGGAAACCGCAACGGAAACCAAAGCCCAAAGCGATGGAGGTCTCCGGCTCAAAGGAGAGGGAAGCATCGTTGAGCTGCAGCTTTTCCAGAGCATCCCGCAGATCGGGGTAGCGGGCGCCGTCTGCCGGGTAGATGCCGCAGAATACCATCGGCACCGCCTTGCGGTAACCGGGCAGCGGCTCGGCGCAGGGATTGTCGCGCAGGGTCACCGTGTCGCCAACGGTGGTGTCCTGAACCGTCTTGATGCTGGCGGTGAGATAGCCTACCTGACCGGCCTTCAGCTCCTGACAGGGATTGAGGGTGGTGGCACCCATGGTGCCCACCTCCACAACGGAAAATTCCGCGCCGGTGGCCATCATGCGGATGGTGTCGCCGGCTTTGAGGGTGCCCTCTTTTACCCGGATGTAAACGATAACGCCTTTGTAGCTGTCGTAGTAAGAGTCAAAAATCAACGCCTGCAGCGGCGCTTCGGGGTCGCCTTTGGGGGCGGGAACGTCGGTGACGATCCGCTCTAAGACCTCTTCGATGTTGATGCCGTTTTTGGCAGAGATCTGGGGCGCGTCCAGACAGGGGATGCCGATGACATCCTCTACCTCGTGGGCGACCCGCATGGGGTCGGCGGCCGGCAGATCGATCTTGTTGATGACCGGCACCACCTCCAGATCATGCTCGATGGCAAGATAGGTGTTGGCCAAAGTCTGTGCCTCAATGCCCTGCGAAGCATCCACCACCAAAAGGGCGCCTTCGCAGGCGGCCAGCGAACGGGAGACCTCGTAGCCAAAGTCCACGTGACCGGGGGTGTCGATCAGGTTAAAGTCGTAGACCTGCCCGTCCTTGGCGGTGTACTGCAAACGAACGGCACGGGCCTTGATGGTGATGCCGCGCTCCCGCTCAATGTCCATATTGTCCAAAAGCTGCTCTTCCATGTCCCGCTTGGCAACGGTGCTGGTCAGCTCTAAAATACGGTCCGCCAGAGTAGACTTGCCGTGGTCGATGTGGGCGATGATGCAAAAGTTTCGGGTGTTATTTAAGATGGGATCCATGTTTGCCAATGCAGACCCTCCTGTTTTTCGGATATACACATTAACTATAACATATTTTTCCGTTTCACACAACGAAAAATCCCCGCGGACGGGGAAAAATCCGTCGGCGGGGAAGGATTTACCGGGGCAGGTAAAAGCCCTTGGCAAAATCGTAAAACACCTGTGCGATGGGGGACAGGATGGAATTTTTGTGCTTGATGAGATAGAGCTTTCGGCGCAGGGACACGCTGTTGAAGTCAAAGGCCAGCACCTTGCCGAACTGACAGTAGTCCTCGCTGGCAGACTTGGAGACGATGGCGATGCCCAGCCCCTCGCTGACCATCTTCTTCACGCTCTCGGTAGAGCGGACCTCCACCGCCGTGTGCAGCTTTTGGGGGTCGATGCCCATCTCCCGCAGATAGTTTTCGGTCTCCTTGCGGGTGCCGCTGCCCTCTTCCCGGCTGATGAAGGTCTCGTTTAAGATCTGCCGCACCGGAAAGCCGCCGGTCTGATACTGGCGGAACCGCTCTTCGTTGGGGGTGATGATCACCAGCTTGTCGTCGGCAAATTCCCGCCAGACCACCTTGGGCGCGGTGGGCTGGGTGCCGGTAAAGCCGATCTCAGCGTTGCGGCTCAGCACCTGATCCACCACCTCCGCCGAGTCCACCATCTGGATGTTGAACTTGATATCCGGATGCTTTTCGTGAAAAGCCTGGATGAGGCGGGGCAGAAAATACTGTCCGGGAATGGTGGAGGCCGCCACCGTGATGGAGCCTTTCATCTCTTTGGTGAAATTCTGGATGGCGTCAAAGGCCTGCTGACGGATCGAGAGGATGTCCTTGGCGTAGCCGTACAAAAGCTTGCCCGCTTCGGAAGGATAGATCTCCTTGGTGGTGCGCACGATAAGCTTGATCTTTAATTCCTGCTCCAGAGAAGCGATGTGCGAGCTGATGGTGGGCTGGGTCAGATGCAAAAGCTCGCCCGCCCGGGAGAAGGAATTGTTCTCCACCACATATACGAAAGCTTCCAGTTGTTTGATATCCATGAAAGGACCTCCCTTGCCTGTGTTGGGGGAAAATGCTATAATGTCGGTAGAAATACGAAAGAAAATGAGGTGAGACCGTGAGCTCTGAAATGATCGCCTTAACGCAGATGACCACTGCGGCAGGCTGAGCTGCCAAATTGGGGCCGGGTGCTCTCGAAGAAGTTTTAAAAGGCCTTCCCAACCTGTACCGAAAGGAGCTTTTGGTCGGTTACGACAGCTCCGACGATGCGGCTGTCTGGAAGATCACCGATGATATCGCCACCATCCAAACGGTGGATTTCTTTACTCCCATCGTGGACGATCCCTACACCTTTGGTCAGATCGCCGCGGCAAACGCCCTGTCGGACGTGTACGCCATGGGCGGCGAGCCGAAACTGGCCATGAACCTTTTGTGCGTGCCCGGCTGTCTCGACAGCGCGGTCATCCGCGAGATCCTGCGGGGCGGACACGACAAAGCCTGCGAAGCGGGCTGTGTCATCGCCGGCGGACATACCATCCAGGACGAGGAGCCCAAATACGGACTTTGCGTCACCGGCTTTGTCCATCCGGATAAGGTGCTCAAAAACGTGGGCGCCAAGCCCGGCGATGTTCTGATCCTGACCAAAGCCATCGGAACCGGCGTTTTGACCACCGGCGTCAAAGCAGGTATGGTCTCGGAGGCGGACTGCAAGGTGCTGTGCGAGAGCATGGCGACCCTCAACGCCCGCTGCGGCAAAGATGTGGCGGCGGCCGAAAACGTCCACGCCTGCACCGACATCACCGGCTTTGGACTTTTGGGTCACGCCTTTGAGATGGCATCAGGCAGCGATGTGACCATCCGCCTGCACACCAAAGACATTCCCTATCTGCCCGGCGCGGTGGACCTTGCGGAGATCGGCATCATTCCCGCCGGCGCTTACCGCAACATGGACCATGTGGAGTCCGAGACGCTAATCCTCGACTCTGCCGAGCAGGCCCATGCGGACCTGTGTGCCGATCCCCAGACCTCCGGCGGACTGCTGGTGGCCCTTCCCGAAGCGGATGCGAAGGTGCTTCTTGCCAAGCTGAAAGAGCACACTCCCGTTGCCGCCATCGTTGGCGTGGTGGAGGAAAAGGGCGACAAGTCGCTGATATTGGAATAATTTCCTCTTTGGTCGAATCGGGTCGAATCCTGTCAAAAAAGATCGGATTTGGCAGAATCCGTCGAAGAAAAAAGCGAAAAAACAAAGAAAAAACGCGGGTGCTTTGCAGCACTCGCGTTTTCCTTTTGGCGAGAATGTGTGGGAATCGAACCCACCTAGGCAGCTTTTAACCACCCTCACTGGTTTTGAAGACCAGGGGGCACACCAGCACCCATCCACTCCCGTAAATGGACGTTTCGTCTTTTGAAACGATACCACAAACCCCCTGTAAAGTCAAGGGAAACGAAAGGCTGTATCCGCCCGTCCTCAGGGGAGCGGGCGGCTTTTTATGCAGTTTCAGCGGGGGATGGGGTTTTGCCCCATGCGCCGGATATCCCCCTCTTTTTTGAGCATCTTGTTCTTGTCCAGATACTCCAAAATGGCCAGCGCGTGCTTGCGCGAGGTGCCCAGCAGATCACGGAATTCCGCAAGGGTCAAGGTCTCGTGGCTCTCGAACCACTCGATGACCTTGCCGCAGGCAGAAAGAAAGGTCTTTTCCCCGTAGATCTGACCCGGCGCCGGCAGGTACAGATGTCCGCCGGACACAAGGCTCTCCAGAACCTGCTTGCAGTC
>JAFQTW010000144.1 GCA_017408855.1 Oscillospiraceae bacterium
TCAAGCTGGACGGCAGCTACTACCACATGGACGTGACCTTCGACGATACCACCTCCTCCTATGCCTATTTTCTTAAGGGAAGCGGCTCGGTCTCCGGCTATGCCGAGGGCGGCAGCTTTCTTTCCGACAGCTATACGGGACTGTACTATCCCGCCATCTCCCCCTACGATTATTCCGGTGCCTCCACCCCTTCGGCGCCGCCCGCAGATGCGCCCGCAAGCAGCAGTTCTTCCGCCCAGGAGCCTTCTGCCGACCCATCCGCATCTTCCGAAGAGCCGACCGATCCTTCTGCGCAGGCTCCTGCCGAAGAGGAACCCTGGCAGCCCCAGCCGCCGCAGCTTCCTTTGGTGGAAGAGGGCTTTTGCCGGGTCACTGTGGACCATTATAAAAACGGAAAGGTCCTGATCAAAGCAGCAGACCGTCCCGGATTTGTAAAGCAGGGCGAGATCCTGCCCAAGGGGACGGTTTTGCAGATCATCGCCTTGCCGGATGCCGGTTATGGTATCGGTGCCGTCAATGTGGTCAGTGAAACCGCCATCCACACCGATGACGGGCGGATGCTGACGGTCACGCTGGAAGAAAGCTGCTCGGTAGGCGTTTTGTTCGGCGAACTTTCTTCCGCCCAATCCGCAGCGGAATAAAATCAAAAGGACTTTGCGATGCAAAGTCCTTTTTTCTGTCAGAAACCGCAGGATCTGAGGATCTTTCTTCTATTTTTTTCAAGTTTCTTGCAAGTTTTCTGCATTTGCAGTATACTGGGAAAAGAAAAATCCGGAGAAAGGATGAGCGATCGTGAGAATCGAAACCAAATGCCTGCACGAAGGCTATACCCCCAAGAACGGAGAGCCGCAGGCGATGCCCATCTATCAAAGCACTACCTATAATTACGAGTCCACCGAGCATATCGGCAAGCTGTTCGATCTGGCGGCAGACGGTCATATGTATTCCCGTATCTCCAACCCCACCGTTGCGATGGTCGAGGAAAAGATCGCCGCGCTGGAAGGCGGTGTCGGCGCCCTGTGCACCACTTCGGGACAGGCTGCCTCTCTCATCAGCATCCTGAACATCTGCTCGGCAGGGGACCATTTTCTTGCCGCTTCCACCATCTACGGCGGAACCATCAACCTGTTTGCGGTGACCCTCAAGCGTCTGGGCATCGAATGTACCTTCATCGATCCCGATGCTTCTTCTGAGGAAGTTGCGGCGCTGATCCGCCCCAACACCCGCCTCATTTTCGGCGAGACCATCGCCAACCCTGCCCTTACCGTATTTGACATCGAGCGCTTTGCCAAGATCGCCCACGAACACAATATGCCGCTGATCGTGGACAATACCTTTGCCACCCCCGTTCTGTGCCGTCCCATCGAGTTCGGCGCCGATATCGTGATCCACTCCACCACCAAATACATGGACGGTCATGCCATCCAGGTAGGCGGCGTGATCGTGGACAGCGGTAACTTTAACTGGGACAACGGCAGATATCCCGAGCTGGTCGAGCCGGACGAGAGCTATCACGGCGTGCGCTATGTGGAAAGCTTTGGCAAAGCCGCTTTCATCACCAAGGCCCGCACCCAGCTGATGCGTGACTTTGGCGCCTATCCCGCCGCCATCAACGCCTTCCTGTTGAATCTGGGTCTGGAGACTCTGGCTGTGCGCATGGAGCGCCACTGCAAAAACGCCCAGATCGTTGCGGAATTTTTGGCTGCCAACGACAAGGTCGAGTTCGTCAACTACCCCGGACTTGCCACCGACCCCTATCATAAACTGGCGGAAAAATACCTGCCCCTCGGCACCAGCGGCGTTCTGTCCTTCTCCCTCAAAGGCGGAAGAGACGACGCGGTCAAGTTTATGGACAGCCTGCAGCTGGCTTCCAACGTGGTCCACGTGGCGGACATCCGCACCTGCGTGCTGCATCCCGCCAGCGAGACCCACCGTCAGCTGACCGACGAGCAGCTGGTCGCTGCCGGCATCACCCCCGGTATGATCCGCTTCTCGGTAGGACTTGAGCATGTGGAGGACATCCTCGACGACATCAAACAGGCGCTTGCTAAAATCGACTAAGAACCTTCAAAAGACCGTCCTGCGGGACGGTCTTTTTTTCGAAAAATTCTGAAAAATTTTTGCTTTTGTTGCATATGCAACACATATTTTTCATCCTTTTCCGTTATACTAAAGACAGAAAGCAAGGAGGAATCTCAATGAAAATTGCTTTTTTTGACGCAAAACCCTACGATAAACCTTCCTTTGAAAAGTACGGCGAACAGGCCGGCATTTCTTTTAAATACTTTGAAACCAAACTCAACGAAGACACAGTCGATCTGGCACAGGGCTACGACGGCGTCTGCGTATTCGTAAACGACACCGTAAACGCGGCGGTCATCGACCGTCTGGCCGAGATGGGAGTTCGCTATCTGGCTCTGCGGTGCGCCGGCTTTAACAATGTGGATATGAAGCACGCCTTCGGCAAGCTTCATGTGTTCCATGTGCCGGCCTACTCCCCCTATGCGGTAGCGGAACACACCATGGCGCTTTTGCTGACCAGCATCCGCCGCATCCACAAAGCCTATATCCGATCCAAGGACTTTAACTTCAGCCTCTCCGGTCTCACCGGCTTCGACCTGTACGGCAAAACCGTCGGCGTTATTGGTACCGGCCGCATCGGACGGGTGTTCGTGGACATCTGCCGTGGTTTTGGCATGAAGGTGCTGGCCTACGACAAATATCCCGCCGCCGGTCTCGACAACGGCGATACCGTTCGCTATGTTGCGTTGGACGAGCTGTTCCGGGAAAGCGACATCATCTCGCTGCACTGCCCGCTGACCGAAGACACCTACCACGTCATCGACGAAAAGGCGCTGGCACAGTGCAAAAAGGGCGTTGTGATCCTCAACACCTCCCGCGGTGCTCTGGTAGACGCAGAAGCCCTTTTATCCGCCATCAAATCCCGTCAGGTGGGCGCTGCCTGTCTGGACGTGTACGAAGAGGAGTCGGACCTGTTCTTTGAGGACAACTCGGGTCATATCATGGAGGACGATACCCTTGCCCGCCTGATCTCGATGCCCAACGTGCTGGTCACCTCCCATCAGGCATTTCTCACCGAGGAAGCGCTGGAAAACATCGCCGAGACCACCGTGCAGAATCTCCTTTCCTTTGCGCAAAACGGTCAGTGCGAAAACGAGCTTTGCTGGAAAGAAAGTTCCGCCCAGCGCTGCGAAAACGGAAAATGCTTCTAAAGGAGAAACGTATGGTCAGACGGATCATTAAAATCGACGAAGAAAAGTGCAACGGCTGCGGCGCCTGCGCCAAAGCCTGTCACGAAGGCGCCATCCAGATGGTCAACGGAGTGGCAAAGCTGACCCGCGAAGATTACTGCGACGGTCTGGGCGATTGCCTTCCCGCCTGTCCCACCGGTGCCATCACCTTTGAGGAACGGGAAGCACCCGCCTACGACGAAGCGGCTGTGCTTAAGGCAAAAGCCGCCGGGGGAAAGAAACCCTTCGGCTGCCCGGGAACCAGGGCACGGCGCATCGACCGCGCACCGTCGCCGGTTTCGGTCAGAGCCGCCGCTTCTGCCGGCAGCCGGCTGGCCCAGTGGCCCTGCCAGATCAAGCTGGTTCCGGTCAACGCCCCCTATTTCAACGGCGCCAACCTTCTCATCGCGGCAGACTGTACCGCTTTCGCCTATGCTGATTTTCATGAAGAATTCATGCGCAACCATATCACCGTCATCGGCTGCCCCAAGCTGGACGCGGTGGACTATTCGGAAAAGCTGACCCGCATCCTTGCGGAAAACGACATCAAATCCGTAAAGATCCTTCGGATGGAAGTTCCCTGCTGCGGCGGATTGGAAAATGCCGCCAAGCGGGCCCTGCAGAAAAGCGGAAAATTTATTCCGTGGCAGGTGATCACAATTTCTACCGATGGTATAATTTTAGATTAACACTACATATTGCTTAGGAGGATAACCATGAAAGAGACCAGATTTTACATTTGCAACCGCTGCGGCAACATCGTACAGATGATCAACGATTCCGGTGTGAACCCCGTTTGCTGCGGAGAAAAAATGACCGAGCTCATCGCCGGCACCGTTGAAGCCAGCCTGGAAAAACACGTCCCCGTCGTGACCGTCGAGGGCAATACCGTCAAGGTCGAGGTCGGCTCGGTGATCCACCCCATGACCGAGGAGCACTCCATCACCTGGATCTGGCTGCAGACCGACAAAGGCGGCGTTCGCCGTGATCTGACCCCCGGCAGTGACCCCGTAGTCACCTTCTCTCTGGGCGACGAGAAACCTGTTGCGGTTTACGCTTACTGCAACCTGCACGGACTGTGGAAGACCGACGTAAAATAACTCCCTGCTTTGTCTGTATCCAATACCCTAAAGGTAGAGCGCGGCGTCTGAAACGCAAACCGGGCGCCCGCCGCTTTACCGACAAAGCTGCCAACAAATACACAAAAAGGACGGCAGCACAAGCCGTCCTTTTCCCGTTTCAGGAGGTCCTTTATGAGATTAAAAGATAAAGTTGCATTCATCACCGGCGGAAGCCGCGGCATCGGCTATGCTACTGCGGAGCGTTTTCTGCAGGAAGGTGCCAAGGTCATCCTCACCGCCAGCACACAGGAATCGGCGGACAAAGCAGTGGCACAGCTGCGGGAAAAATATCCCAACGCCGTTGTGGACGGCATCAGCCCCGACCTTTCCAGTCTGGAATCGGTGCGAAGCGAGTTTCGCCGCATGACCCAAAAGTACGGCTGCGTGGACATTCTTGTGAACAACGCCGGCGTATCCGAACGGACCCCCTTCACCGAGTACACCGAAGAGATGTACGACAAGGTGATGGATCTGAACGTAAAAGGCGTGTTCAACGCCACCCGTGCCGCATCGGAATGTATGGTCGCCCGCGGGACCGGCGTGATCCTGTCCACCTCCTCGATGGTCAGCATTTCCGGACAGCCCAGCGGTTTTGCTTACCCCACATCCAAATTCGCGGTCAACGGAATGACCGTCTCCCTCGCCCGTGAGCTGGGACCCAAGGGCATCCGGGTCAACGCAGTCGCTCCCGGCATCATCGAGACCGACATGATGAAAGCGGTCCCCCGCGAAGTGATCGAACCGATGATCGGTCAGGTCCCGCTGCGCCGCCTCGGGCAGCCGGAAGATATCGCCAACGCCTTCGTTTTTCTGGCGTCGGACGAAGCTTCCTACATCACCGGCGTGGTCCTGAGCGTTGACGGTATGGCACGAAGCTAAAAGCAAAAAACAAAACCGACCGATTTATGATCGGTCGGTTTTTCTTTTTTCAGATCCGCAAAGCCGTTTCCAGCGCGATCGTAAGCTTTGCCAGACCGTGGTTTGCCCCGTGCAGACCTTCCATCTCGTAGCCGCTTTCCTCCAGCACGTCGCCGGCTTCGAGGAAATCGTACAGCGAAAGCCCCTCGAAGCTGCACATGGCCTGCACCCCTGCCAGCTCCATCTCAACGGCGATGCACCCTTCCGCTTTGCGCTGCGCCACAAGACCGGCGGTCTCCCGCAGCATGGAATCGGTGGTCCAGACCCTTCCCAGCACATGGGGAACGCCCAGCTCGGTAAAGATCGCCGCCAGCTTTTGGCTGTTGGGAACGGTCAGATAGTCCGACGGCGGCGCATAGTAGTAAGAGCAGCCCTCGCCCCGGTAGCTTTCGGTGGGGATGATGAATTTTCCCGCCGTCTTTTCCCGATCGAGGCTTCCGCAGGAGCCGAACATCACAAACTTTTTGGCACCGGTCATCCAGCTGACCTCACGGCAGTAGGCGGTCGCTGCCGCTGAGCCGATGGCGGTGAGGTAAAAGGCGATCTCCTGCCTTTTGTAGGTCATTTTGTAAACGGGGGTGTTGCCGTTGCAGGCGCCGATCTCCGCGATCTGCTCGCAGGGAAAGGTCTCCAGCAGATGCCGGTGGATCTCTTTGGAAAAGACGATCAGGCACCGGTCCACCAGCTGTTTCGGCTCGCCGTAAAAGTCCCCGATGCGGACGATCGGCTCGGTTTTGTCATCAAAACTATGGATGATCATCGGTGTTCCTCCTGTAAAAATCGCAGTACTTCTTTTAAAAATGCCGGCTCTTCTTCGTACAGTCCGTGTCCCCATTGGGGATACAGCAAAAGCCGGCTGTCGGGGATCAACAGCGCCATCTCACGGGACGCTTCGCCGCCCAGGGCAAGGTCCTTTTCGCCGCCGACAATCAGCGTTCTGGCGGTGATGGACGAAAGCTTATCCGAAGCATCGTGGGTCAGGCAGGCTGCCCCCTGGATCAAAAAATTGCCGTAGCTTTTGGGGCGGGTCAGCGCCGCCGCCAGCGGCACCAGCCAGCCGTTTTTGCGGCAGTATTCTTCCGAGTAGATCCGTTTCAGATTGGACCGCATCAATTCCCTGTGGTCGCCTTTCTCTGCCAGCTCCATCCATTCCCGCACCGATCCCTCCAGGATCTCATTGGGTCGGTGGCTCGTTACGGTCAGGACCAGCTTTCCCACCCGCTCCGGGTAGTCCGCCGCCAGATGCTGTGCGATCATGCCGCCCATGGAAACGCCGATCACATCCGCTTTTTCGATGCCCAGCTGCTCCATGGCCTGTGCCAGATCCGCCGCCATGTCGGCGGTAGAAGCGCCCTCGGGCAGCGGACGGCGGCGGCTGAACATCCAAACGGTGTATGCTTTCGCCAGCGAACGGTACATCCACGCCATGGGAAGGGCTTTTCCCGCCACCGAAGTCAGCCCATCACCAAGACCGGGCAGCATGATCAAATGGCGCTTTCCGCTTCCAAAGCGGATGTAAGGCATCTCGCTGCCTTTTACGGTCAGAGTCCCGTTTTTGCTGTGAAGCATTTTCCCACCTTCTTTCTGCTTTCAGTATAGCAGATGTTTTTTCGGAACGCAAAAAAAGGACGCAAGGGCGTCCTTTTTCCTGATTTTCGTGGTTTTTTAGCCGATTTTTTCGAATTTCGAAGCAGGTACACCGCAGATGGGGCACTGATAACCCTCGGGCAGCTCGCCTTCGTAGATGTAGCCGCAGATGGCGCACTGCCATTTTTCTGCGGAAGCTTTTGCGGGAGCCGGCTCATCGGCTTTCACGTCCTCGCCTTTGTAGGAGGGCGCTTTCGCCGGGGTTTTGCCTTTTACCACGCGGTGATAATAGTCGTAGGTCATGACCGGATCGTTGCACAGCGTCTCAGCGGCGGTCACCTTGCCGATGAACATGATGTGGGTGCCCAGATCCACCGAATCGACCACCTCGCAGCTGTATCTCGCTGCTACGCAGTCGGTAACATAGCGGACGCCGTTTTCGTCCCGCTCAGAGGAAAAACCGCCGAATTTATCAAATTTTTCCGAAGTCTGAAAGCCGAACGCACCGATGAGATTCATGTCCGCCTCTTCGGTCAGGACAGCGCCGCAGAACTTGCCCGATTCCAAAATGGCACGGGTAGTGCGGTTATCCTTGTGCAGGGCGATGGACAGCATAGGCGGCTCAGCAGTCACCTGCTGAAGGGTATTGGCGATGCAGCCGCAGTCAAGGTCGCCCGAGACCGAGCTGATAATATATAAACCGTAGGAAAGTTTGAAGAATGCTTTGAGATCCATAAGATCGCTCCTTATCAGTAATTGTTACTAATAATATACCATCATTTTTCAGAAAAAGCAATGGCTTTTTCCTTGTTTTTCCCGCTTTTTTGCAAAAAATACGAAAAAAGAAAGGTCCAAAAAGGACCTTTCTCATGGGATATCCGATCGTTTGTTACAGTCTGCGGCGTTTTCTCACGCTGCCGTAGCGGCGGCGGTTGCGATTGCGCGCGATGGCAAGGGCGATGTACAGCACCAGCAGAACGCCGAGGAAAATAACGATGAACTTGAACCAGAAAGAGCTGGCAATGTCATTGACAAAGTCCATCACATACAAAAGCTCGTTCATCTCTGCCGATTCGGCGGCGACCAGATCGACCCTTCCCACCTCTTCACCGGCGAGAGTCAGCTTCAGATAGCCTACCTTGGTCCCTTTTTCGACAGGCGCCCGGACCGATTCGGTGTCAAACACCGCTTCGGTGACCACCGACGAGACCTGGATCTCTTCCGGCAGCAGAGCGGTAAACCGTCCGTCGGTCATGACCAGCAGATAGTCTTTGCCCCAGCACAGATCCAGCTGGGTCTGACCTACGATCTTACCTTCTTCCACCAGCGTTTTCACCCGGAAGGTGTTGAACGCCCAATCGTAAAACTGCTCGGTGTCCAAAAAGGCATAGTTGGTAGACAGCTGCACCTCATTTTCGTCGTAGGCGGGACAGCCCAGCACCACCAGCAGATAGGTGTATCCGTTGCGGGTGGCGGTAGAGCAGAAGCAGCGTCCCGCTTCGGGCAGGGTACCGGTTTTGATGCCGGTGAGACCTTCGTAGTAGTAATCGTTGTTCTTCACCATCATCTTGTTGGTGGTGTAAAAGTTCAGCGGTTCGGAATGCATATCCGCGTAGGTGGCGGTGTACACGGTGGTGGAGATCAGATCCCGAAAGCCGGGAACGCTCAGCGCCCACTGGGCGATCAGGCTGATATCGTAGGCGGTGGAATAGTGATCCTCGCCGTACAGACCGTGGGGATTGGTAAAATGGGTATTCACCGCACCGATCTCACGGGCCTTCTGGTTCATCAGCTCGCAGAAATCAGCGATGCTGCCGCCGCCAAGATAGTCCGCCACGATATTGGCCGCTTCGTTGGCCGACTGCAGCGCCATGCCGTACAGCAGGTCCTGCATGGTAAGGGTCTCGCCGCGCTTGATATCGCAGTGAGAAATGGAGATCCCCTCAAATTCGTTCCAGATGTAGGCGGGGGCGGTGACATAGGTGTTGGCGGGGTCGGGACACATTTCCAGCGCCAGCGCCATGGTCATCATTTTGGTGATGGAAGCCGGCGAGCGGCGCTCATCGGCGTTTTTCTCAAAGACCACCGTTCCGGTGTCCAGATTGATCATATAGACTGCCTCGGCAGTTTCCTCAAAGTTTGGGGAATACTGGGCGGCATAGGCGGTGCTGCTGCCAAAGAACAGGGTCAGAACCATCAAAAGCGCCAGCGCGACCGATAATTTTTTCATAGACTTTCTCCCTGAATATGTTATGATGTATTTATCCTATTGTTTATGATAACCTTTTCCCCTGCCCTTTTGTGTCAAAAGCAGAAGATGATACACAGTCATTGTATCATAAGAAATGCAAAAGGAAAAGCACAAGGGGAAAATTTCATTGTTTTTCCATAGAAAGGACTATTTTATGATCTACGTGACCGGCGATACCCATGGCGACCTTTCCCGTTTTGGATTTTGGCGCACCCGAAAAATCAAGCGGGGCGACACCCTCATCGTGCTGGGGGATTTCGGTTTTCTCTGGCAGGGCGGCGAGGCGGAAGAAAAGATCCTGCGCCGTTTGGGAAAAAAGCGGTACCACATTCTGTTTTTAGACGGCGCCCACGAAAACTACGACCTGCTGGAGCGTTATCCCATCGAGGAATGGAACGGCGCGAAGATCCGGCGCATCAGCGGGAATCTCTGCCATCTGTGCCGTGGACAGGTCATCGCTTTGGAGGACAAGCGGCTGTTTGTCATGGGCGGCGGCGAAAGTGACGAAAAGGAGTTCCGCGCGGTGCAGGCCAAATGGTTCCCGCAGGAGATGCCCACCCCCGAAGAGATCGAGTCTGCCCGTCAAAGCCTAAAGCAGGCCGGCGGCAAGGTGGATTTCGTGCTGAGCCACATCTGCTCGGACCGGCTGAAGGTCTTTCTGGGACTGGCGGGCGAAAGTCATCCGCTGGGACAGTTTTTCACCGAGCTGGAAAAAAGCCTGTCGTTTCAAAAGTGGTTTTTCGCATCACTGCATCTGGACAAGCCCATTCCGCCAAAGCATCAGTGCGTGTATCAGCAGATCCTGCCGCTTTTATAGCTTCTACCTTTTGCACAAAAACGCCCATTTCTCTTTCTCGGGAAATGGGCGTTTTTCCATACCGTCCGTTGTCGATGGACGGATAGGTTCTCTCATGTCGGTATACTGCATAAGTTTTCGGCGATTCCGCTTCTTCGATTTGTTCGTTTTCGCCAAGAAGGGATCCTCTTTTTCCGTTTTCTTTCCTTTTTGCGAAAGGCTTTTTTCCGGGCGTATACTGGGGTCAGAACAATTCACACA
>JAFQTW010000145.1 GCA_017408855.1 Oscillospiraceae bacterium
ATGTGGCGCTGGTCGTTGGCTCGGAAGGAAACGGCGTAGGCCGTTTGGTCAAGGAAAAATGTGATTTTACCGTGTCGCTGCCGATGATGGGCAAGATCACCTCGCTCAACGCGTCGGTGGCAGGCGGTGTTCTGATGTACGAGATCGCCCGGCAGCGGCTGGGCATCAAAGCAAAATAAGGGGGGATCTGTATGCCGCGTTCTTATGAATTGGACGATATTCTGGAAGAGATCAAACGGAAAAAGAGTGAACGGGAATCGGCAGCACCTGCGGAAAAGGCACAGCCTGCCGTATGGGAAGAGGCGGTCCCTGAAAGAAAGCCGCAGCCGAAAGCGGCAGTGCCCGCACCGGCACCGGTGGTGGAGCAGGAGGAAAAACATTCCTCTCAGATGATGAACACCGCTCCTTTGGGAGAGCTTGCGGACTTTTTCGGAAACAATGCCAAATACGATATTGGCGCTGAGGATAAAAAGTCCTTCCGCGTGCCGGCTGCTTCCCGCCGCACCGCGGTGAAGGAAGAACCTGCCGCTCCGGCAGTTCCGGCGGCAGCCGAAGAGGCGGAACCGGTGAAAGAAGCACCGGCACGTCCTGCCTGGAACATCGATCAGGATACCTGGGAGTACAAAGAAGAGCCGGAGAAACGTTATGAGCTGGACAAGACCCAGATCAGCATCCCGGCAAAGCAGGAGCCTGTTTTTGAGCAGGAAGAGGACGAAGAGCTGGGAAAAACCCGCAGCATCCCCCGGTCCAAGATCGAGGCTTTTGATTTTGAAAAGCTGCAGGAATCTCTGCGGGAGCAGGAAGAATACGAAGAAGAGATCCTCTTTACCGAACCGGAAGAGGACGACGAATACATCCGGCATGCGCCTAAAGATGACGAGATCGAGGATTACCGGTCGGCGGCAGATGTGGTCCCGATCAAAAAAGATCTGAAAAACTCGATGTTTTCTCTCAACAGCCGTCTGATCGCAACGACGGTGCTGTTTTTGTTCTCGGTTTACCTTTCGCTGGCGCAGAAGCTGAGTCTGCCGCTGCCGGCGGTGATGGATCCGGCGGTACAGCCTCGGATCTTTATGGTAGCGAATCTGGCGCTGGTGATCATCGCCGCGCTGGTCTGCAGCTCTACGGTGGGCGGCGGTCTGGCCTCGTTTATGACCTTCCGCGGCGACAGCGACAGTCTGGCAGCCCTCGCGGTGATCGCAACGGTGATCCAGGGTGTTGCCATCGCAGCCTTCCCCAACAGTCTGCAGGAGCAGAACCTGGGACTGTTCTTTTCAGCGGCGCTGTTTGGGCTGATCTGCAATCTGATCGGCAAAAAGACCATCGTGAAACGCATCTGGGGCAATTTCGAAGTGCTTTCCGCCAAAGGTGAGAAAAAGGCGGTGCTGTTCCTCAAAAACCGTGAGCTGGCAAGAGAGCTGACCCGCGGCACCGATCTGGAACCGCCGGCTTTGGCCTACGCCGGAAAATCCGGCTTTATGACCCGTTTTCTGGAGCTTTCCTACGAGCCGGACAAGAGCGAAGGCATCTTCCGTGTGGCAGCACCGGTGGTGTTCGTCTGCAGCCTCGTAGTCGGCGGCGCAAGCTTTTATCTGAGACAGAACGTTTTTACCGCGCTGACCGCTTTTGCCGGGACCATGTGCATCGCTTCGCCCATTACCGCAACGCTGTACGCCAATTTTCCGCTGCTGCGTGCCCAAAAAGTGCTGGCCAAGGAAAATGCCCAGATCAGCGGCTTTGGCGCAGTGGACTCTTTCAGCACCATCAACGGTGTTACGGTGGATGCCAGCGAGCTGTTCCCCAGCGACAACGTCCTTTTGCATAACATCAAGATGTTCGAAAAACGCCGCATCGACGAGGCGATTTTGGATGCTTCCAGCGCGCTGTGCAGCTTTGACGGCACCATCAAAAACGTCTTTATGAAGATCATTCAGGGCAACACCGGTATGCTCAAAAAGGTGGAAAGCCTGGTTTACGAAGAGGAAATGGGCATCTCCGCCTGGGTAGACGGTAAAAGGGTGCTCATCGGAAACAGCGCCTTGATGCGCCATCACGAGATCTACACTCCCTCCGGCGATTACGAAGCGAAATACCGAGCCGGCGGAAGAGACCTCATCTACCTTGCCAACTCGGGCGAGCTGACTGCCATGTTCGTGGTCAGCTACCAGCCGGATCCCGGTATGGCACGCAGTCTGTTTGAGCTGGAACGAAAGGGCATCGGTCTGATCGTCCGGTCTACCGACCCGAACCTGACTGCCAATAAGATCGCGCAGGTCTACGATCTGCCGCCGGAGATGGTCCATGTGATCCCGGCGAAGCTGCACGGTGAATTCGATGTGATGACCGGTCAGCGGCAGACCGCACCGGCCAACATTTCCTTTACCGGCGGCGCAAGCAGTCTGTTCCACAGCATTGCGGCAGCCATCTCGGTCAAGAGCGCCATCAACCTGGGAAATCTTCTGCAGGCGGTGGGCATCCTGCTGGGCTACGGTCTGATGGCAGTGATGATCCTGCTGGGCTCCATGACCGATATCGGCGGTCTGGCGGTCATTGCCTTCCAGCTGCTTTGGGGTCTGGGGACCATGCTGTTCTCCAATCTCAGAAGGATCTGATCCTGAGCCGAACAAGAAACACCGGTCCGTCAACGGATCGGTGTTTTTACGAATCCATTTTTGACAGAAAAGAGGAAAAAGACAGTGAAAGAGCTTTTTGATCTGTTTTTCACCTTTGCCCGCATCGGCGGTCTGACCTTTGGCGGCGGCTATGCCATGCTGCCCATGCTGCAGCGGGAAGTGGTGGAAAAGCGGGGCTGGTGCACCGATGAAGAGCTAATGGATTATTATGCCATCGGACAGTGTACCCCCGGCATTATTGCGGTAAATACCGCGACCTTTGTGGGACAGAAGACCCGCGGCGTTGCCGGCGGGATCATGGCGACTTTGGGTGTCGTTGCGCCTTCTTTGGTGATCATCACCGTTATCGCCGCTTTCATCCAGAACTTCGCGGATCTCGCCATCGTGCAGAACGCCTTCGCCGGCATCCGTGTCTGCGTCTGCGTGCTGATCTTAAACGCCGTATTAAAGCTTTTGAAAAGCTCGGTAGTGGATAAGACCACCGCTGTGATCTATGCTGTGGTGGCGATCCTGGCAACGGTCACCGACCTTTCTCCCGTTGTGTTCGTCCTGCTGGCCGGTGTGATGGGCATTCTGCTCAAAAATCGGAAGGAGGCGGCAAAATGATCTATCTGCGCCTGTTTTACGAGTTTTTTAAAGCCGGTCTGTTCGCGGTAGGCGGCGGACTTGCGACCTTGCCCTTCCTTCAGGATATTTCCGATTCCACCGGTTGGTTCACCCACGGGCAGCTGGCGGATATGGTGGCTGTTTCCGAATCGACCCCCGGTCCCATCGGCGTGAATATGGCGACCTATGTGGGCTTTACCGCTGCCGGAGTCCCCGGTGCCGTGATCGCTACCCTGGGTCTGATCACCCCGTCCATCATCGTGATCTTGATCATCGCAGGCTTTTTAAAGGCCTTTCGGGACAACAAATATGTGCAGGGCGCCTTTTACGGGCTGCGTCCCGCTTCCACCGGTCTGATCACCGCGGCGGGCATGTCGGTGGTGTTTACCGCTCTGATCCGCCCCGACCTGTACGCGGCAAGCGGCAGCCTGCTGGCGCTTTTTGATCTCAAAGCCATCCTGCTGGCGGTGATCCTGTATGGGCTGACCCATTGGAAAAAGCTCAAAAAGATCCATCCGGCGGCATGGATCGGACTTTCCGCAGTGGTGGGCATCCTGTTCCGCTTTGCGGGAAAATAAAACGAAACGAAAAAAGACCCGGTCGAAACCGGGTCTTTTTTGTTGCGGAAAACTTATTTTGCTTCGGAACGGACGGCTGCTTTTTCCCGCCAGTTTCCTTTGTAGTAGTACAGGCAGATCAGGGTGCAGTTGACGGTGATGGCAGCTGCCATGGCGTAGAAGATGCCCATGTAGTTGTGGGGAACAACGGCGGAGAAATAGGCTACGGGGATACGGGCTGCCAGTCCCAGCAGAGAGGTGACCATCGGTGCCACCGCCGCGCCGGCACCGCGCATCGCACCGCCCATAACGGCGCCGATGCCCATGATGGTGTAGAGGAAGGCCAGAAATTCCAGACCGTTTCTGGCGATCTCCAGAACCGGTTCCGACTGGGTGAAGGCACGCAGGAACAGATGTCCGACGGTGATGAGGACAACACCCATCACAAGACCGATGCCCAGTACCATCAAAACAGCGGTCATGATGCCTTTTTTTGTACGGTCCAGCTTGTTGGCGCCCATGTTCTGACCCACAAAGGTGGAGATGGCGGCGCCGATGCCCATCATCGGCATAACGGCAAAGCCGTCCACCTTCATGATGATGGAGTTGGCTGCGATAAAATCAGAGCCAAAGCCGTTGGAGAAGGACTGGACCAGCATCATGCCGAGGGAATAGGCCATCTCCTGAATACCGGAGGGAAGACCCAGCCGCATGATCTGGGAGAAGCTTTCTTTGTTGACCCGCAGTTTTCTGTACTGGACCCGGGCGGCATATCCGCCAAGGTGGATGCGCAGGACGGTCAGCACGGCGGAAGCGTACTGGCTGATCAGAGTCGCCCAGGCAACACCGGCTACGCCCATGTCCAGAAGGATGACGAAAACAAGGTCCAGAAGAACGTTCATACAGGAACAGAAGATCAAAAACAGAAGCGGCCAGCGGCTGTCGCCCATACCGCGCAGGATGCCGCTGCCCATATTGTAGATCATGTTGCCGACGGTGGCGTAGAAGATGATCGACAGATAGGTGGTGGAGTCGGCAAGGATGTTGGCGGGGGTTTTCATAACGATCAGCATCTGACGGCTGAACAGCGCACCCAGAACGGTGATCACGCTGCCGAGGATCAGAGTGAGGGTGAAGGCGGTGTTGACCGCGTTCTGCAGCTTGTCCTGTTCTTTCGCGCCAAAGCACTGGGCGATCAGGATGCCGGCGCCCATGGAAAGACCCCAGAACAAAGCGTTAAAGCACATCATGACCGGGAAGGATGCGCCTACGGCGGCCAGTGCGTCGGAGCTTACAAAATTGCCTACGACCACCGAGTCAGCTACGTTGTAAAGCTGGCTGACGATATTTCCGGCGATCAGCGGCAGAGCGAAGAGAGTCAGCTTTTTTACGATGCTGCCCTCGGTCAGGTCACCCTTGCGGGCGGAGGGAGAATTTGCCATTGGTAAGTTTCTTCCTTTCGTGGTTTGGGATAACAATATTACAATTTTATCAACTTTTATAATAATGTCAACAAAAAGGAAGGCCGCCTAGGCGACCTTCCTTTTTACGGTTCGAAAAAAACGGTCCCGATGGTTTTCGGGCAGCTGTCCGGCGAATAGCGCCAGCGGTCGATGTGACTGCCGCTGACGAAATAGCGCAGCGGCTCGGCGGGATAGCCGGCATCGAAAGCATCAATCAGGATCAGCTTTACCTTCATCTTTTCCGGAATGAGATTTTTGATGAACACGCTGGCCTGCTGCCCGGGACGAAGCCCCGCTGCCGGTTCGCACAGTCCCGCCAGATTGGGGGTCAGCTCGACGAAAACGCCGTAGCTTTCGCTGGAACGGACGATGCCCGCCACCGTTTGCCCGGGAGAAAAAAGAGCGGAGTTTTCTTCCCAGGTCCCCAAAAGCTCCTTGTGGGACAGACAGACTCTGCCGTCCGGCTCGACCGAGCGGACCACCGCACGGATCTTTTGCCCGGGGAAAAAACGGTCCTTCGGGTGGCTGATGCGGGAAACGGAAATGGCATCGATGGGGATCATGGAGGGCAGCCCGCAGCCAATATCCACAAAGGCGCCAAAGGGCTCCAGATGGGTCACTACCGCATCGATGATATCGCCGGGACGCAAAGAGCCGGTCAGGCAGGCGAGGGCTTTTTGCTGCACCGCCCGGCGGGACAGCAACGCCACAGGACCTTCGGCGCTGTTTTCGAAGCCGGTGATCAGAAAACAGACAGGCTTATTGACCCGCGCGATGAGGGCAATGTCCCGGGTCCAGCCTTCTTCGATGCCCAAAGCCCCTTCGCAGCGGGGGATGCGCCCTTTGATGCCGCCCAGATCCACGATCAGATCATGCTGGGGCGAGCAGATCAGAACCCGGGCTTCGAGGACCTTTTCCTGTTCGAAGGCCTCCTGCAAAGAGGACATGTTCTGCAAAGCGGCGCGGTTTTCTTCGGTATTCCATAAACTACCTTCCGGCAGATATCGTTCCATAGGTCCTTCCTTTCCGCCGCTCAAAACAAGGCGGCTTTGGTTCTGCAACAGCATATGCCAAAGGAAAGGTCCTCTATGCAAAGGAAAGAAAAAATCCGGTCCGCAGGAATCTGATGAAAAGAGTGGAAATGAAGAAGAATATCTGTTATACTAATCTATGTATGCAAAGCAAAGTGAGGTGGCGCAAGTATGGATATCCAGGTAGGCGATGTGCTGACCATGAAAAAGAAGCATCCCTGCGGAGAAAATCGCTTTCTGGTGCTGCGCGTCGGCATGGACTTTAAGATCCGCTGCATCGGCTGCGGACGGGAAGTGATGGTGCCGAGAAGTAAAGCGGAAAAGAATATCCGCAAGGTATCCCGCGAGCAGGAACACACTTAGCGAAAAGAGCCGCCATCTTTTGAAAAATCATAAACGGAGGAAGAAAACATGTTTGATAAACTCAAAGACGTAGCGGTCCGCTACGAGCAGATCAACGAAAAGCTTATGGACCCTGCGGTCATCACCGATAACAATCAGTACAAAAATCTGATGAAAGAGCACAAGAACCTGACCCCCATCGTGGAAAAATTCCGCGAGTACGAAAAAGCACGGGAGGCTTTTGAAGAAGCGAAAATGCTGCTGGATGAGGGTGGTCTGGACAAGGATTTCAAAGAGATCGTGGAAGAGCAGCTGTCTTCCGGCCGTGAGGATATGGAGAAGCTGGGGGAAGAGCTGAAGATCCTGCTTTTGCCCAAAGATCCCAACGATGACAAGAACGTTATCATTGAGATCCGCGGCGGTGCCGGCGGCGACGAGGCGGCTTTGTTCGCCAACAGCCTGTACCGTATGTACTCTATGTACGCCGAGAGCAAGCGCTGGAAAACCGAGATCCTCTCTGCCAGCGAGACCGAGCTGGGCGGCTTTAAAGAGATCAGCTTTTCCATCGAGGGCGAAGGCGCGTATTCCAAGCTGAAATTCGAAAGCGGCGTTCACCGTGTACAGCGTGTTCCCGAGACCGAGACCCAGGGACGGATCCACACCTCCACCGTTACCGTTGCGGTTCTGCCCGAGGCAGAAGAGGTGGAACTGGAGATCGCGCCCGGTGATCTGCAGATCGATACCTACCGTGCATCCGGCGCCGGCGGACAGCATGTAAACAAAACCGAGTCCGCTATCCGTATCACCCATCTGCCCACCGGTCTGGTGGTCGAGTGTCAGGACGAGCGCAGCCAGCACAAGAACAAAGACAAAGCAATGAAGATCCTGCGCTCCAGACTGTATGAGAAGATGATGCAGGAGCAGAATGACAAGATCGCGTCCGAGCGTAAACTGCAGGTCGGCACCGGCGACCGCTCTGAGCGAATCAGAACCTACAACTATCCGCAGGGAAGAATGACCGATCACCGCATCGGTCTGACCCTGTACCGCCTCGAGGCGATCCTCAACGGCGATCTGGACGAGATCATGGATGCGCTGCGCACCTTTGATCAGGCAGAAAAGCTCAAGAGCCAGGGAGAGGAATAAACATGGAAACCAAGATCCTGAAGGTCCAGTCGATCTTTCAAAATCCCGACGAGCTGCAGACGGCGGCGGACATCCTTGCCAAGGGCGGTCTGGTGGCGTTCCCCACCGAAACGGTGTACGGACTGGGCGCCAACGGTCTCAACGAAGATGCGGTTCGCTCGATTTTCGCGGCGAAAGGCAGACCTTCCGATAATCCGCTGATCCTGCACATCTGCGACACCGAACAGCTGCCGCAGCTGGCAAGAGAGATCCCCGAAGAGGCGATCAAACTGGCGCTGGAATTCTGGCCCGGACCGCTGACCATGGTCCTGCCCAAAACCGACCGGGTACCGGATGCGGTTTCCGGCGGTCTGGACACGGTCGCCATCCGTTTCCCCAACAATCTCATCGCCCGTGAGATCATCCGCCGCAGCGGAAAGCCCATCGCGGCGCCCTCGGCAAACCTGTCGGGCAGCCCCAGCCCCACCACCGCCCAGCATTGCATCGATGATCTGATAGGCAGGGTGGATGCCATCGTAGACGGCGGCAGCTGCGGCGTGGGACTGGAGTCCACTGTCATTTCGCTGGCCACCGAAGTGCCGACGGTGCTTCGTCCCGGCGGCATCACCGTAGAGCAGCTGCGGGCTGTTCTGGGTGAGGTACAGGTCGACCCGGCAGTGACCGAACCGATGAAAGACGGGCAGAAGGCCGCTTCGCCCGGGATGA
>JAFQTW010000146.1 GCA_017408855.1 Oscillospiraceae bacterium
AACGCGGGATGCGTGGTAATCGTCAAACAGCTTACCGCCAAACTCCAGATACAGCTTGCCGCCAAACTGAGCGATGCGTTTCTTGATGTGTTCCGACTGCAGATGCACATATTTTTCGTTGTCAAATCCGATTTTTCCCATAGTTCTACCCTCTCTTTCGAACCCGTGAAAAAGGCCAAGAAATCTTTCTCGGCCGATGCTTTTCCTTAGGGGGAACGAATATCACAATCACAAATATTATAGTAAATCTTTCGCTTTTTTACAAGAGTCATCCCGACAAAAGCTTTACTTTTTCCGGAAC
This sequence comes from Oscillospiraceae bacterium, assembly GCA_017408855.1. GTDB lineage: Bacteria > Bacillota > Clostridia > Oscillospirales > Ruminococcaceae > UBA3818. Next base: position 302 of record JAFQTW010000146.1, read on the forward strand.
GGACAGTAAAATGATGGTAGAACCTGCGAAAGGAGCAACAGGATGAAACAGTTGGCAGAAATTTTGGGAGGATACATCGAAAAGAACCGTGAGCGCCTGTTTGCGCTGTCCCAGCAGATCTGGGAATATGCGGAGGTTGGCTTTCAGGAGTACCGCTCGGCAGAAGCCTTGAAAGATTTTTTGAAAGAAGAAGGCTTTTCCATCGAGTCCGGCGTTGCGGGCATCCCCACCGCTTTTGTGGCAAAATACGGACAGGGCAAGCCCGCCATCGGCTTTTTGGGCGAGTACGATGCCCTGTATGACCTGAGTCAGGAACCGGGAAATCCGGAGCGAAAATATTTTAAAGACCAGAATGCCGGTCACGGCTGCGGACACAACGAGCTGGGTGTTGGCTCTTTGGCGGCGGCTGTGGCGGTCAAGGACTATATGAAAGAGCAGGGTCTTGCGGGAACCGTGTACTATTTCGGCTGTCCCGCCGAAGAGGACGGCAGCGGCAAGATGTTCATGGCAAGAGCCGGCGTGTTCGATGAGCTGGACGGTGCGTTTACCTGGCATCCGGAAGAGAAAAATGCCGTTGACGGCAACAGCTGGCTGGCCTGCATCGGTGTTCTCTACCGCTATAAGGGAAGAGCCACCCACGCCGCCGGACAGCCCCATCTGGGCAGATCCGCCCTGGATGCCTGCGAGCTGATGAACGTGGGCGTCAACTATCTGCGGGAGCATATGATCCAGGATGCGAGAGTCCACTACGCCTACCGGGATGCGGGCGGCGGCGCGCCCAATGTGGTGCAGGACCACGCAGCGGTCTACTACTTTATCCGCGCACCCAAAGTGGCACAGGCCATCGAACTGCGTGAGCGGGTAGACAACATCGCCCGGGGCGCCGCCTTGATGACCGAGACCCAGCTGGAGATCGTCACCACCGACGGTCTGTGCGATTTCGTGCCCAACCATGCCCTGTCCGAGCTGCTGCAGCAGGGACTGGAAGCGGTGGGCGCTCCCAACTTTACCGATGAGGATCGGGCTTTGGCAGCGCAGTTCCAGAAAGGCTTTGACCCCGCCGAGATCGAAGCGCAGATAAAATGGTACGGCGAAAAATACGGCGAAGAGACTGCCCGTGAGATCGCCAAGAGCCCTTTGATGGACAAGGTGATCCTGCCCCTGCAGTTTAACCCCATCGTCAGCCCCGGTTCTACCGATGTGGGCGATGTAAGCTATGTTTGCCCCACCGCGCAGCTGTTTACCTGTACCTTTGCCATCGGCACTGCCGGTCATAGCTGGCAGCTGACCGCCATGAGCGGCTGCAATATCGGTCACGAGGGCATGCTCACCGCCGGAAAGGCCATGGCCTGCGCCGCGGTGAAAGCAATGCAGAACCCCGACGTTTTACAAAAAGCCAGAGAGGAATATGTGAAAACCACCGGCGGAAGCTACATCTGCCCCGTACCGGCGGATGTTGCTCCCATGCTCGACGGCGTAAAATAATCAGGAAAAAGGCTCATTTTTAACCTTTTTATCCATTTTGGAGGGATTTTTATGGAGAAACTTGCTCAAAAAATCGCGCAATACGTCCGGAAAAACGAAGAAAAATACACCGATCTCAGCCGGAAGATCTGGGAATACGCTGAGCTTGCCTTTCGGGAAGAAAAGTCCGCCGCGGCGCTGATCGATCTGATGAAAGACGAAGGCTTTTCGGTCGAGACAGACCTTGCGGGCATCCCCACCGCCTTTGTGGCCCGATACGGCAGCGGAAAGCCGGTGATCGGCTTTTTGGGTGAGTACGATGCCCTGCCGTCCCTGAGCCAGAAAGCCGGATCTGCCGTCCGGGAGCCGCTCATCCCCGATGGGGCGGGGCACGGCTGCGGACATAATCTGCTGGGCGTTGGCGCAGCGGCAGCCGCCATTGCCGCCAAGGATTATATGAAAGAGTACGGCTTGTCCGGCACCGTTGCCTTTTACGGCTGCCCCGCCGAAGAGAACGGCAGTGCCAAGATATATATGGCGAGAGACGGCGTGTTTAACGAGGTGGACGGTGCCTTCACCTGGCATCCGGGCGGCAACAACTCCATCATGGGCGAGCATAGCCTTGCCGCTGTGAGCGTGCTGTATTCCTTCAAGGGAAGAGCCACCCACGCTGCCGGTCAGCCCCATCTGGGCCGAAGCGCTCTGGATGCCTGCGAGCTGATGAATGTAGGCGTCAACTATATGCGTGAGCATATGATCCCCGAAGCGCGGGTCCACTATGCCTATCGTGATGCCGGCGGCGGCGCTCCCAACGTGGTGCAGGATCATGCCACCCTGTACTATTACATCCGCGCACCTAAAATTTCGCAGGTTCTGGAGCTGCAAAAACGGGTGGACAACATCGCCCGGGGCGCTGCCTTGATGACCGAGACCACCCTTTCCATCGAGGTGACCTCCGGTCTGTGTGACTATATCCCCAACCGCACCCTGTCGAAGCTTTTGCACGAAAGCTTTACCGCCACCGGCGCGCCGGAATTTGACGACCAGGACTTTGCTCTTGCCCGCACCTTCTGGGAGACCTACCCGGAAAAGGAGCGGGAAGCCAAGGCCAGATCCTACGGCGCCAAATGCGGGGAAGAATATGTAGAGCGATTCCGCACCCAGCCGCTGGAGGACGTGATCTTCCCGCTGCAGTTCCCCGCAACGCCGCTGTACGGCTCCACCGATGTGGGAGACGTCAGCTATGTTTGCCCCACCGCCTGGCTCAACGCCGCCACCTACGCCATGGGGACCGCCGGTCACAGCTGGCAGCTGGCAGCTCAGTCGGGCTGCAGCATCGGCGAAAAGGGAATGTTGGCAGCCGCCAAAGCCATGGCCCACGCAGCGGTCCGGGCGCTGCAGGACCCGCAAATCATCGAAAGGGCAAAAGAGGAACACCAAAAGAACGAGCCCTATCAGTGTGCCATCCCCGACGACATGATGCCGCCGATCGAAAAATAACGGTGAAAAATCCCCCATCCAAGCGGATGGGGGATTTTTTCGGAGAGACGATAGACAGAACGATCCAATTTTTCGTCTTTCTTCATGTAAGCGCTTAACAAACAAAAAAGGAGTGTCGATATGTCTGTTTATAAAAATCTTGTGGTCTGTGATCTTCATCAGATGCTTCCGCAGGCTCTTGCGGAAATTGAAGAAATCAAGAACGTAACGCTTCTGATCTTGCCGGAACACCCCGATATTGAATTTGCCAAAGCATATGGCGCAATCAAAAAGAAAAACATCGTCGCGACCGTGTTTTATCCTGCCGATGCCCTGCTGACCACTTTTTCAGGTTCAACTGTTTTATCGGCAAAACTGCTGGAGCAGGATATTCACATTGTTTCGACCGGCAGAACCATTGTAGAAGAACTGCCGCAAAAGTGGAACGCGAAAGTAAACGCAGTGGGTCAGCTGATCTATCCCAAAGGAAGTGGGGGGATTTTTGACTCAGTCACCGGAGAATGTTTGGGGCTGGATTATGAGCACTATGTCTCGATTTCGGAAGAAGTGACCATCACCCCCGATTTTTTGAACCTTTTGGAGAAGAAAACCTTGGTACATTGCAGCGAAGAAATCTCGATTGCGGCTGAGGTGACATTAGAAATGCTGACAGAGAAAATGCCGTACCTTTGGAGCGATAAAAAGATCCTTTGCGAAAAAGAGGTATTGCCTTTTGTTCGCCTGCGGGGAAAAGAACCCAGTAAAATGGAATTGGCTATGATGCAGGAGCAAAGTGATGTTCCAAAGATATGAGGAATTCGAAACTGCATACGAACAGTATTCTCCCGCTATTGAGAAGTATTTTTCCGTCTGCTTTGGACTGGATACGGCAGAAGAATTGACCCAACAGCTCTTTTTAAAAGTATGGACCTATTTGTTGGCGCATCCCAGTTTTGTTCCAAACGATTGGAAACCTTGGCTTTTTCGGATTGCGGTCAACCTGAAAAACGATCATATTCGTTTTATGAAAAAGTTACCGCAGAATTTCTTGTTGCTGGAAGAAGCGGATTCCTATTCCGATCCAGGGTTCACACAGGAATTCACACAAAACATTGTGGATGGGATCACGGTTCGAACCGCTCTTCTTCGACTGTCGGAACAGGATAGAGACCTTATTCTGCTTCGATATATGGGATTTGACAGCTATGAGATCGGAAAACTGATGCAGGTTTCTCCTTCGACCGTAAGGTCCAAAATGGCTGTGGCCAAGAAAAGATTCCAAAAGGAACTGCAAAAATGAAAA
>JAFQTW010000147.1 GCA_017408855.1 Oscillospiraceae bacterium
AAACTCTTCATTAATGGTATCTAAAGTCCGAAGACTCTAAATCAAATGAAGTTTGTCCAAGCTAAGTTCCGAACTCTAGCAAAAATTTCGCTTCGTTCTGGAATTACCTGCTTGATTAAAATTCTTTTTGAATCTCAAGGGTAGTTTCAATTCGTTTCGAATGTTGTTCAATTTTCAAGGTTCCCGTCCCTAAGGGGGACTTTGCATATCATACCATCTCGTAACCGGTTTGTCAACACTTTTTTAGAATTTCTTTCGAAATCTTTTCGTTTTGACCGTCCCGCGAGACAGCTTCATTAATATATCACGACCTTCCCCCTTTGTCAACACTTTTTTCTTGATTTTTCGACTCTTTTTTCGTATGATGGTGGTATTCTCCGATTTGAACAAAAAGGAGGCAAAACCATGCCGATTTGTATACCAGATTCCCTACCGGCTGCCCATACGCTGGAGTCGGAAAACATATTTGTCATGACCCAGGAACGCGCGACCCATCAGGATATCCGTCCTTTGAAGATCGGCATCCTCAATCTGATGCCCACCAAGATCGTTACCGAGACCCAGCTTTTGCGCCTGCTGAGTAACTCCCCCCTGCAGATCGATATCGAACTGATCCAGACTGCCTCTCACATTTCCAAAAACACAGCGGTAGAACACCTATTTAAATTCTACCGCACCTTTGATGACATCAAGGATGAGCTGTTCGATGGATTCATCATCACCGGCGCACCGGTGGAACAGATGGAATTCGAAGAGGTGGACTACTGGCCGGAGCTTTGCACCTTTCTGGAATGGACCAAATCCCACGTCTATTCCACCCTGCACATCTGCTGGGGTGCGCAGGCGGCGCTTTACTATCATTACGGGATCCAAAAACATCCGCTGCCGAAAAAGATGTTCGGCGTTTTTGAGCACGATACCCTCGAACCCACCCACCCGCTGGTCCGCGGCTTCGACGAGGTGTTCTACGCCCCCCATTCCCGTCACACCACAATAAAGAAAGAGGATGTGCTGTCCTGCCCGAAACTGCAGCTGCTGGCTTCGTCCGATGAGGCAGGCGCTTACCTGATCGCCAGCCGGTCGGGACGGCAGTTCTTCGCCACCGGTCATTCGGAGTACGACCGTGATACCCTTGCCACCGAATACTTCCGGGACGTAAACAAAGGTCTGCCCATCGAAGTGCCCAAATACTATTTTAAAAACGACGACCCTGCCGAAAAGATCCTTTACCGCTGGCGGGGACACGCAAACCTTTTGTTCTCCAACTGGCTCAACTACTTCGTCTACCAGACGACCCCTTACGATCTGAACCAGCTCAAAAACATGGAATGATCCTCAAAACAAAAGCCGGACATTGTCCGGCTTTTCCTTTTATAATGTATTCCACTTTTCGCGGGTGATGGCGTAGGCATACATCTCACCGTATCTGTCATCCATAAAGGATTTGACCCGTTCCATCCCCACCGATACCGCCGTTTTCCACGAAGGCAGATTTCGGGCATTCATATAAGAATACAGCGCCGCATATTCGGTGTGGCGAAAGGCCCAGTCCCGCACCGCTTTGGCAGCTTCGCTACCCAGACCTTCCTTCCAGTGATCTTTGCGGATGTGATAGCCGATCTCGGGCAGCAGCTCACCGTCGATCATCTGCATGGTGATGCCGCAGTCGCCCACAAATTCGCCGGTTTCTTTCAGGACCAGTGCCCACAGCCCGAATCCGTAGCTTTCGTAGTTGTCCAGATTCCAGCGGATCCACCGCTCGCAGCCTTCCCGATCATAGGGTTTGGGATAGTACTGCATGGTCTCCGGGTCGGAGAGGATCTCATACAGCGCATCCAGATCCGCCATGGTGTATTGACGAAACAGCAGTCGCTCGCTTTCCGGTCTCATTCTTTTCCCTCCGATCAAAAAAGGGACGGCGCCGCCGTCCCTTTTCCATTTTGCTTTACAGAGCGATATCCTGAGCGATGCGCAGAAGATCCATATCAACGGTTTTCTTCATGTTCAAAGCTTCCAGAATGTCGTAGTCCACGATCTCGCCGCCTTTGGAAGCAACAACACGGTTGCCGATGCCTTTTTCCAGCAGGTCAACAGCATAGCTGCCCATGTGGCTTGCCATTACGCGGTCACGCAGGGTGGGAGAACCACCACGCTGAATGTGGCCGAGGACAGTAGCACGGGACTCAACGCCGGTTTTCGCCTCGATCTCTTTTGCCAGCTCTTCGGAATGACCGATGCCTTCCGCTACCATAACGATGAAGTGCTGTTTGCCGGTTTTTTGAGAAGCTTTGATCCTTTCAACGATGTCTTTGTCTACATCGTAGGGGATCTCGGGGATCAAAATAGCGATAGCGCCGCAAGCCAGACCTGCGTTGACCGCAATGTGACCTGCGTTTCTGCCCATGACCTCTACAACAGAGCAGCGGTCGTGGGATTGAGAAGTATCACGCAGACGGTCTACGTTCTGAACAACGGTGTTCATACAGGTGTCGTAGCCGATGGTGTAATCGGAAGAAGCGATATCGTTGTCAATGGTGCCGGGGATACCAACACAGGGGATGCCCAGCAGAGAAAGGTCGCGGGCACCACGGAAGGAACCGTCGCCGCCGATAACGACCAGGCCGTCCAGACCCATATTGATACAGGTCTGTTTTGCTTTCTCAACGCCGGCTTTCTCTTTGAATTCCAGGCAGCGGGCAGTGTACAGAACGGTGCCGCCCTTCTGCATGATGTCGGAAACGGAGCGCAGGTTCATCTCGACCATATCGCCGTTGATGAGACCGTTGTATCCGCGGCGGATACCCAATACGCGCATACCTTTACCGATACCTGCGCGAACAACTGCACGGATTGCTGCGTTCATGCCGGGGGCGTCGCCGCCGCTGGTCAGAACACCAATGGTTTTTACTTCACTCATATTTCTAACCTCCTGAATAGAATGGAAGATCGATGCTCTTGTTTTATAATGTTATAAAACCAAAATCAAATAAATTATAGTATATCCCCCGTAGAATTTCAACTGGTTTCGCAGGAAAAAAGCTGCTGATTTTGCCAAAAAATCGCAGATTTTTTGATTTCACACCAATTTTACTCCACAAGTTTCACATTTTTTTCGCCCAGCGCTTCGCCCAAAAGCCGCAGCAGCACCTCATTGGGGTCGCACCACATGGACTGGGGCGCTTTCGCCGCCTTGCCCGTATCTTCAAAGACCACATAAACGCAGGTCTCGCCCTCAAAGATCTCCAGCAGGTTGCGGGCTTTTTGCATCTGCTCGCTGTCCTTCGACGGCACCTTCAGATACAGTCCCGCTCTGGGATTTGCCGCGGCTGCCGTTTTCGGCGCGGGACGGCTTTCCCCGCGGGAACTGCGAAGGGCCAGTTTCTCTTCGATGGTCATGACCTTTTCGCACAAAAGCTTCGGGTCTTCCTCCTCCCGCACGCTGATGCGTCCGGACAGGACCACCACCGAGCCGACGGTCAGCATCTGACTGCAGCGGCTGAGGATTTTGGGGAACACCAGCATCTCGATGGAACCGGTGGTATCCTCCACCGTGACAAAAGCCATGGTGTCGCCGCTGCGGATGGCTTTGGTCTGCCGCGCGCTGACGATGCCCAGAATGTCCACCATCTTATTGTCGTATTCCTCCAGCGCCACATGGGCGATCTTGGCGGTGCCCAATCTCGGGATCAGATCGGCGTATTCTCCCAGCGGATGTCCCGACAGATACATGCCGGTGACCTCTTTTTCCTGGCTGAGCTTTTCCGAAAGGGGAAAATCCTCCAGCTGCGGGAACTGATACTCCTCTTTGGGCTGATCGGCCATCATGTCGAAAAAGCCCAGCTGCCCTTCGAGATTTTTCTGCTTCACCGCATCCAGTCCCGCCAGAAGAGGCTCGTAGCCCATCAAAAGCTGACGGCGGTTGGGATGGATCCGGTCGAAAGCACCGGATTTGATCAGGCTCTCCAGACCGCGGCGGTTCAGGTCTTTGCCGTGCATCCGCTCGCAAAATTCGTTAAAGGTCTCAAAGGGACCGTTTTGCCGCTCGGCGATCATATCGGCGATGACGTTTCTGCCCAGATTGCGGATGGCTAACAGTCCAAAACGGATGCCCTCCTGCGAAACGGTAAAGCCCATGTCCGAGCTGTTGATATCCGGCGGCAGCACCGGGATCTTCAGACGGGAACATTCCTCGATGTAGCCGGTGACCTTGCCGGTGGAATCCAGTACACTGGTCAAAAGCGCCGCCATAAACTCTTTGGGGTAATGACATTTGAGGTAGGCGGTCTGATAGGCCACCACCGCGTAAGCCGCGGCGTGGCTCTTGTTAAAGGCGTAGGACGCAAAGCTGGACATCTCGTCAAAGATGTCGTTGGCGACCTGCTCCGGCACGCCGTTGTTGACACAGCCCTTCACGATCACATTGCCATTTTCGTCGGTGGCGCCGTGGATGAAAGTCTGCCGCTCTTTTTCCATCACGTCGGCCTTTTTCTTGCTCATGGCGCGGCGGACCAGATCCGCCCGTCCGTAAGAAAAGCCCGCCAGCTCACGGCAGATCTGCATGACTTGCTCCTGATACACGATGCAGCCGTAGGTCACGTCCAGGATCGAGGCCAGTTTCGGATGCCGGTAGCTGACCTTTTCGGGGTGATGTCGGTTTTCGATGTATTTGGGGATGGAATCCATCGGTCCCGGGCGGTACAGGGAAATGACCGCGATCAGATCCTCGATGGACTCGGGACCCAGCCCCACCAGAACGCCCCGCATGCCCGCCGACTCGAACTGGAACACGCCCTCGGTCTGTCCCGAGGCCAGCATTTTGAACACGTCCTTGTCGTCGTGGGGGATGTCGCCGATGGTAAAGCCCGGCGTATGACGGCGGATCATTTTTTCCGCGTCGGAAATAACGGTCAGGGTACGCAGACCCAGAAAGTCCATTTTGAGAAGTCCCAGCTCTTCCAGCGTGGTCATGGGGAACTGGGTCAGCACTGCCTCGTCGTTTTTCTGCACCGGAACATAGCTGTCCACCGGGTCATGGGTGATGACCACCCCCGCCGCATGGGTGGATGCGTGGCGGGGCATGCCCTCCAGCTTTCTCGCCATATCGATCAGCTCATGGACCGACGGGTCGGCATCGTACTGCGCTTTAAAGTCTTTGGATGCGCTCAGCGCCTTGTCGAGTGTCATATGCAGCTCGTTGGGCACCATCTTGGCAACGGTGTCCACCTGCTGGTAGGGGATGGCAAGGGCCCGCCCCACATCGCGCAGGGCGCCGCGGGCCGCCATGGTACCGAAGGTGATGATCTGCGCCACATGGTCCTCGCCGTATTTGGCCACCACATAGTCGATGACCTGCTGCCGTTTTTCGTAGCAGAAGTCGATATCAAAGTCGGGCATCGAAACACGCTCGGGGTTCAAAAACCGCTCGAACAGCAGGTTGTAGCGCATGGGGTCGATGCCGGTAATGCCGATGCAGTAAGCGCAAAGGCTGCCCGCGCCCGAACCACGTCCCGGTCCAACGGGGATGTCGTGGCTCTTGGCGTAACGGATAAAATCGTGGACGATCAGATAGTAGTCCACATAGCCCATTTTGGTGATAACGCCCAATTCGTATTCCAAACGTTCCCGGATGTGGGGCGCCGGGTCCTCGCCGTAGTGGCGGAACATTCCCTCGTAGCACATCCGCCGGAAGTAGGTCAGGTTGTCCTCGTCGGTGGGCGCTTTGAAATACGGAAGCTTGGTCACGCCGAAGGTAAAGTCCATCCGGCACATTTCGGCGATCTTAACGGTGTTGTCCAGCGCCTCTTTGTGCTGGGCGAAAAGCTGTTCCATCTCCGCACGGGACTTTAAATAAAACTCCTGCGTCTGAAACTCCATGTCCGACGGGTCGTTGACCGTACGGTTGGTCTGGATACAGACCAGAACATTCTGCGCCTGATGATCCTCCTGACGGGTGTAGTGAACGTCGTTGGTGGCGACCAGCGGGATGCCGGTCTCGGCGCTCAAGCGGTACAGATCGGGCAGGATCTCCTTCTGCTCACGGATGCCGTGATCCTGAACTTCGATATAGTAGTTTCCCTCGCCGAAAATGTCCCGGTACAAAAGGGCGGTCTCTTTGGCGGATTCATAGTCCTTTTCCATCAGACGGCGGGGGATCTGTCCCGCCAGACAGGCGGACAG
>JAFQTW010000148.1 GCA_017408855.1 Oscillospiraceae bacterium
GTCCCACCCCGGTACCGAAGCTGCGCGCCGACGAGTGACAGCGGGGTGCCGGCGAAGCGCTGACCTGTGCGCGGGGCGCATAAGGCTGGATAGCCCGCAGGGCGGGCGCCCGTTTCGCGGGCATGGACCTTTTTAAATCTCTGCCGATATCCCGCGCTTTTCGTGCAATAGAAAAGCCCTCATCCCAAGGATGAGGGCTTTTGTCATTTGGATCGGTTTCCGCGGGTGTCCGGATAGCGGAACGGAGAGAACAGGCTCCCGTCAGTGCCTGCGGACGCTGCCCGCTGAAAAGAGTTTTGACGAAAACCGGCGTTGCCGCGGGTGTCCGAGTATCGGCAGCAAGAGGGTAGACTCCCGTCAATGCCCGTGGGGGCACCCCACTAGAGGTGGTTTTGGTCCAGACCGACTTTGCCGCGGGTGTCCGAGTATCGGCAGCAAGAGGGTAGGCTCCCGTCAGTGCCCGTGGGGGCACCCCACTAGAGGTTGGTCATCTCGTCCTGACGGACCAGCTTGATGCCGCGGGAATTGAGAGCGGCAGCAGCTGCGATGGGATCGTTGACACGGAAGATCATGTAAGCGTGTGCGGTCTCTTTGCCGCCCATGAAAGCATACATGTAGTCCACGTTGATCTTCTCGGCGGTGAAAACAGACAGGACTTTATTGAGTCCGCCGGGGGTGTCGGGGATGGAAACGCCGACAACGTTGGTCAGATTGTGGATGTAGCCGGCATCTTTCAGCACGGTGGAGGCGGTGAAAACATCGTCCACGATGATGCGGGCGATACCGAAATCTTCGGTCTCGGCCAGAGACAGGGCACGCATATCAATGTTGTGATCGGCCAGAACGCCGGTCATAGCCTGCAAAGAGCCGGGGGTGTTTTCGATAAATACGGAGATCTGTTTGATGGTCATGATTCATAGCCTCCTTAGATTTTACGTTTGTCGATGACACGGACTGCCTTGCCCTCGGAACGGACGATGGATTTGGGTGCCACCAGAGTGACCTTGGCGGTCAGACCCAGCATGGAGCGCAGATCGTTGATCAGCGTTTTCTGCATCTTGTCGATCTCGGCCATGTTGTCGGTGAACATCTCGGGAGTCATCTCAACACGGACATCGAGGGTATCGGTGTTCTTCACACGGTCTACGATGATCGGGTAGTTGGCAGCATAGCCGTTGTTGAGCAGAACGGTCTCGATCTGAGAGGGGAATACGTTTACGCCGCGGATAATGAGCATATCGTCGGAGCGGCCCATGGGCTTGGACATCTTGACATGGGTTCTGCCGCAGGGACAGGGCTCGTAGGATAGGGTGCAGATATCGCGGGTACGGTAACGGATGAGGGGGAACGCTTCTTTGGTGATGGAGGTGAATACCAGCTCACCTTTCGAGCCTTCGGGCAGGACTTCGCCGGTCTCGGGATCGATGATCTCGGCGATGAAGTGGTCCTCGTTGATGTGCATGCCGGTCTGTGCGGAACACTCGAAGGATACGCCGGGTCCGGACAGCTCGGTCAGACCGTAGATGTCATAGGCTTTGATGCCCAGGGTGTTCTGAATGTCCTGACGCATCTCTTCCGACCATGCCTCTGCGCCGAAGATGCCGGCTTTCAGCGGGATCTGATCGGGGGTAAGACCCATTTCTTTCATGCTCTCGCCCAGATAAGCGGCATAAGAGGGGGTGCAGCACAGGATGGTGGCCTGCAGGTCCTGAATGAACATGATCTGGCGCTCGGTGTTGCCGGAGGAGGTGGGGATGGTCAGACAGCCGACTTTATGAGAGCCGCCGTTGAGTCCGGGACCGCCGGTGAACAGACCGTAGCCGTAAGAAACCTGGCAGACGTCGTCTTTGGTGCCGCCTACTGCGGTGATGGCACGGGCGCAGCAGTCTTCCCACAGGTCGATGTCTTTCTGGGTATAAAAAGCAACCACGCGTTTGCCGGTGGTGCCGGAGGTGGACTGAATACGAACGCACTCGCTGAGGGGTTTCGCCAGCAGACCGTAGGGGTATGCGTCACGCAGGTCGGCTTTAGTGACGAAGGGCAGCTTATGCAGGTCCTCGATGCCCTTGATGTCGTCGGGGGTAAGACCCTTGTCCTGCATTTTTTTGCGGTAGTAGGGCACGTTGTCCCAAACGTGTTTTACCTGAGCGACCAATCGCTCGTTCTGCCATGCGGTGATCTGTTCCCGACTGGCAGTTTCGATTTCGGGCTGATAGTAGCGTTCCATAATCAGTTCTCCTTTGATGAGGTTTTCATTGGATATCATGAAAAAATCTGGTTTCAATCTACCACTTTGCGATAGTAAAGTCAATAAAGTTTCACGCAAAAGTGAAACTTTTTACAGTTTTATCCGGGACTTAGGCGAGGGAACTTCGCTCGGATTCGCTCCCATTCCTGGCTCAAATCCCCTACAAAAAGATTTTGGATCGCCTCGGCGGTTTAGCAGAAATGGGATTCGTACCGAAAGCTGTGCTTTCGGCATAAGTTCGGCTTGCTGCGCAAACGGCGCTTTCGCTTGTTTTTGCAGAGCCTCACTTAAACCCGGTGCCTTCGAACCAGCTCACCGTCGCAGCCAAAAAGAAAAAGAGCCCTCGAATGAGGACTCTTTTCTTTGTAATGTCACAACAGTATAGATGCCGCCTGTGAAATTCACGAATTGCAGCGTTTACTTGGAAACCGATTCACTATCCAGAGGATCCACATCGTCATCAGGACTGGAAATGAACATTTCCTCGGTGGTCTGCTGCGCCAGCTTCAACTTTTCGGTGATGTCAACCAGTGCGTTGGTGGTAGCTTCCAGCGCATCAATGGCGGTTGCCATGCGCCCTGCTAAGTGATAATACATAGCTTTATAATCTGGCATACATATCCCTCCCAAGTAAATTTTCAATCATCGGCACTGCTCCATAAGGCAGTGCCGATGATTGGTTTGGCGGAGACGGTGGGATTCGAACCCACGTGCCCGGCTAAGGACAAAACGATTTCGAGTCGTTCTCGTTACGACCACTTCGATACGTCTCCATGTGTACGGCTTATTGTAGCAAATTTTCCTCACAAAGTCAAATGAAAGATGGGGAATTCTGTCTTGTGAAGCAGAAAAATCCGGAGTATAATGAGGGGCGAAGGCTTTTTGCGAAGAAAAAGCCCATCGAAGAAAGAAGGTGCTTTTTTGCGTCAGTTTATTGCTATTTTTGCGGCTTTTCTGCTGATGCCGCTTCTGATCAAGGGGATCCCGATGCTCATCAAAAAGAAACCGGGATTTGGTCCGGTGCTGATGATCACCGGTGTGGCGCTGGCTTTGATCGCCGGCCTTTCGGTGGAAACGACCGTCGGCTCCTTTACCAAGATCTTCACCAGCTTCTCCACCGTACAGATCATCATCGCCATCGTGGAGGTGGGCGTTCTGGGTGCGCTGCTCAAGCACTACGGCTTTCTCGACAAGATCGTTTCGGCGCTGGAGACTTTGATCCCTGCCAAAAAGGTGATCATGATGGTCCTGCCCGCGGTGATGGGTCTTTTGAGCGTTCCCGGCGGCGCCTATCTGTCGGCACCCTTTGTGGACAAGATCGGCGAGGAGATGGAGATGCCCTCGGAACAGAGAGCGGCTGTGAACCTGTCCTTCCGCCACATTGCCATGTTTTTGATGCCCTTTACCACCAATATGCTGTTTATCCCCACCGTCATCCCCGAGATCAGCATCTACCAGCTGATCGGGCTGAATCTGGGCTTTGTCATCGTGATGCAGACCGTTTCCTACTTTTTGTATCTGCGCAAATGCAAAGCGGTGAAAGCGCAGTCGGACAGCGGCAAGAAAAAAGCGGTGCTGGATCTTTTGTATTATCTCTCGCCCATCTACATGGTGGTGCTGTTCAACGCCCTCTTCAGCCTGCCCATGTATCTGTCGGTGGCGCTGAGCATCCTTTTGATGTTTTTCCTCATCGGAAAAGAGAAAAAAGAATTTTTCCCCGTTGCCTTTAAAGGGATCAGCTTTAACACCATGTTCATGCTCATCGGCGTGTACTTTGTGCAGAATCTGATCAAAAGCCTCGATCAGGTGATGGACAGCGTGGTCATGATGTTCCAGAGCTCTTCGGGCATCGGCATCATGCTGGTCATCTCGGCAGCGTCCTTGCTTTTCGGCCTCACCACCGGACTGAGCCTGGTGCCGCTGGGCATCATCCTGCCGCTGGTGGCGGCGCTGCCCATGGATCCTGCCATGAAGCTTTTGTACACTTTCTTCGTGTTCGTCTGGTCCTTCCTGGGATATTACTATTCGCCCCTGCATCTGTGCCAGCTTTTGACCATCAAGTACATGGGATGCCCCACCTGGCCGGTGTACAAGCAGCATCTGCGGGCCATTCCCTTTTTGATGGTGGCCTCCTACTGCCTGTTCTATCTGTACCGATTCCTGTTCATTTAGTGGGCAGCGCCCACAGGCACTGACGGGATGCGTACCTACCACAAATCAAAAGCCCTCATCCTAAGGATGAGGGCTTTTTTGCTGCACACAAAACGCGGGTTATCGGCGGGAACTTTAGAAAGTCTTGGCCTGCGACTCGCCCGTGGGGGCTTCCCCACCATCCTAAGGATGAGGGCTTTTTGATGCACACAAAACGCGGGTTATCGAGAAAGACTTCATATAGACTTGGCCCGCGACCCGCCCGCGGGGGCTTCCCCACCCTGCCCACGGGGGCTCCCCGTTAGTTGATGGGGACCAGTTTTGCCATGACGATGAAGCGCTGATCGGCGAAGTTTCCGAAATAGCGGGTGCAGGTGGACAGGGTCACGATGCGGTCGGAAGAGGAAACGCTGACATCGTAATCGTGCAGGGACAGGCTCCGTCCACGGCTGATGATGTTGGACAGGGTGGATGCGGAGGTGTTGGTCCACAGATAAAAGTTCAGATCGGTGGTGTAGCCTGCCGCAAAGATCTGGGCAACGTAGTTCTGCGAGGTGGTGGAGTAGTAGAAATAGGGGTTCTGCCGCGCGAAGGAATCGTGCTGGAAGGCGGTCAGCTGGGCGAACATTACGTCGCCGGGTCGGCCGATGGCGGGATTAGAGGAGTAGTTGGTCCAGTTATGCCCGAAGATAACGGTGTTGTTGGACCAGTCATTGACGTCGGTATCGACCCACAGAGAACCGTCGTAATCGTAGTTTCCGTAGATGTCGGCGCTCATGTAGGTATAAAGGGAGTAGCCCTGCATGACCGGATAGTCGATGTTGGTGTTGGGGATCTGCAGCCAGCCGATCACGTCGCTGTTGACGTTGTTTTTCAGGTAAGAAGCACGCTCGCTGTTGGTTCCTTTGATGGTGCCGAAATCAATGCTGGCACGGATGGCGACAGGCTCCGGCTCGGCGATGGCGGCAGAGGTCAGAGGTACCTGCTTGTCGGCGGGAACTTCGACACGGACCGGCTTTGTCTTGTCGATGTAGACAAGGCTTTGCGCTGTCAGCGGTACCCGTTTGCCCTCCGGAACGGTGACACGGTTGGGCTCGGCAGAATCGGCAGGCGCCAGCTCCGGCGAAGCTTCGCCTTCGACAGGGGAGAGGACCGGTTCGGTCAGCTCATAGCCGAGATGGGGTTCGGCGATCAGCGCTGCCAGGATCACAATGCCGCAGAGAACCGCCAGTACAGCGGAAGACAAGTCTTTGATGCCAAAGGCGCGTTCGGCGGCGGACAGATAGTTCTTGATCAGATCGGCGAAAAAGGCAAAGGCCTGTTTCACACGGTTTCCGGCACGGCAAAAGGGACATTCCTTTTTCTTGGCGTGGGCGCCGGCCTGAAAGGGATTTGCTAATTTGCTCACGGTGATTCCTCCCGATAAAAATTCCGTTACCAGTATAGCAGAGCGGACGGCCGGTTTCCAGAGAAATCTGTAAATAAATAAAGCAAAAAATGGGAAAAGCGTCCTTTCCGCAGAGGAAAAGACGCTTTTTTTATTCCAAAATATAAATGTTAACGTATTTAACGCCGTTTAATGCGCTTTCGGTGTAGGTGTCGTAAAACAGGTCCACCCCGATGAGCCCTTCCATCAGAGCAACGCCGGTGTCGGAGGCGATGGCGTATCCGTACACAAAGCTGCCGTCGGGCGAAGTGATGTACAGCTTGGAGTTGTAGGGGATCTCGTTGGGATTGACCGCCACATGTCCGGCGGACAGGTCGTTGCCCGAAGCGCCCCATGCGTTGCCGCCTGCGTGATAGCCGGTGGCTTTTGCGTTTTCGATGACCTTTTTATACTGGGTCGGCGCGTTGTTTTCGATGGTGTAGCCAAAGTCCAGCGGGGAAACGGGAACATCTGCCCCCACCAGATAGACCTGCGTTTTGGGCTTGCGGACGAGGTTTTCGCCCAAGAGCTGCGCTTCTTCCACATAGCCGTCGATGGTGGTCTCGCCGTAGGTCAGGATCTTGTAGCCTACCTCGCCCTGTTGCAAAAGGCGGCTTCGTCCGTTGCGCAGAAGGGGGGTGTAGCGGTACTCGGTCTCGTAGGGGACCTCCTCATCGTAGGTCATGGTGCGGTAGTCGATGCGGTTGATGAGGATCCGGTCGCCGCCTTCGAGAAATTCATACAGCGGCTGGCTGATCAGATCGTTGTCATCAACGGTGACCCCCGCCGCCGCCAGTGCGTCGGCAACGGTCCCTTCGGTCATCATGACACGGTGGGTGGTGTTGTCCACCCGGATGGCAACGGGGAACGCGCGGGTCACGATGATCTCGGCGGCATTTCCCACAAAGCCGGAAAAATCCACCACGTCGTGCTGGGAGACCTTGATGCCGCACAGCTTGAGCAGCGCGTCGGGATCCTCTTCGCTGGTGGTCAGCACATGATTTTCTCCGTCGGCCTTGATATATACGGTGTTGGTGGTGCCGGCGATGGCAAAGATGATGGCGCACATCAAAAGCATCATCACCGACAGGGCAAACAGGCGGCTGGTCAAAATCTGACCGGTGCGCCGCATGCCGTACAGGATCGTATTCATGGAATTCTCCTTTGGCAGTTTTTAGAAAAGGACAGCCCGTCCTGATCTTTATTTTACCAAACTTACTGCCATTATATGCGACCGGCTAACGCCTGTCAAATTTCCGCAGTGGGGAAAAATCGCATAAATAAAGGCTTTTTTTGCGGATTTGGGGCGAAATTCTCATGGATAACAACGAAAAAAACCGCCTTTTTTCCAATAGATTTCTACGTCCCTTACAAAGTTGCCCAAAAGAAAAAAGACGGGCGGTTTGTAACAAACCGTCCGTCTTGGGGGGTTAAAAATTCGGTGTTATTTGTTCAGCTCAACGATAATATCCTTGTAGCAGGGAACCTCGTTGGCCAGCGCGTGGATGCTGATATGCTCGTTGCGTCCGTGAACGGTGCCGACCTCTTCGTTGGTCAAAGCATGGGGAACGAAACGCAGAACGTTGTCGCAGACTTTGGTA
>JAFQTW010000149.1 GCA_017408855.1 Oscillospiraceae bacterium
CCCGCTTCTTTGGCGAGGGAGGAATCGGGGGTGACGCCGATGGCCAGCACCGCCATGTCGGCGTGGATGGCGGGTGCGTTTTCCAGCAGCACGTCGATGCCGCCGTCGCGCTCGGCAAAGCCGGAAACGCTCTGACCCAGTGCCAGAGTTACGCCGGCCTGACGCATCTCCGCATGGACGAAGGATGCCATATCCGGGTCCAGGGGGGACAAAAGCTGTTTGGATTTTTCCACGACGGTCACGTCCAGACCCAGCTCACGCAGGTTTTCCGCCAGCTCGATGCCGATAAAGCCGCCGCCGATCATCACAGCGGATTTGGGAGCCGTTTCTTCCACAAAGGTTTTGATTTTAAAGGTGTCCTCTACGGTGCGCAGGGTAAAGAGCTTGTCGCTGTCCATGCCGGCAAAGGGCGGACGGGTGGGTCTTGCGCCGGGAGAGAGGATCAGCTTGTCGTAAGCTTCCTCGAAGGTTTCGCCGGTCTCGAGGTTTTTGACCGTCACCGATTTTTTGGCACGGTCGATCTTCTGCACCTCGTGGCGGACTCTCATGTCCACGTTAAAGCGGGACAGAAAGCTGCCGGGGGTCTGCAGAGTCAGGGCTTTGGGGTCGGTGATGGACCCGCCGATATAGTAAGGAAGGCCGCAGTTGGCATAGGAAATGTAGCCGGAACGCTCGAATACAACGATCTCGGCTTTTTCGTCCAGTCTGCGCAGACGGGCCGCTGCGGTAGCACCGCCGGCCACGCCGCCTACGATTACAACTTTCATAGTGTAGCCACCTTTCAGAGGGATATAGTACTATTTTCCAACAAACAGAAAGGAATGTCAAGCAGGCGGCAAGTTGCCGCAGCCACGTCGCGGGCATCGACTTTTTGAAATCGTCACCGATAACCCGCGGTGGCGGTGGGTTCGAGGGAATCCCTCCGCCCCTACGGGGCACCTCCCTTTCACAAGGGAGGCATTGATGCAACGGAATAAAAGGCCCCCTTGTCAAAGGGGGCTGTCAGCTTGCTGACTGGGGGATTCTAAGAAAAGACATCCAAGGCACTGGGGTATCGGGCATCGCACAAAAAACGTGAAGCGAATCTCGTGCGTTTGGGAGCCCGACCTTCGGGTGGCGCCCCGCGCCCAGACTCAAGATAACCATGGCAGGAGCGGTACGCGCATTGCAGTGGCTCGTTGAAGCGGAGATGCTCCGCATTGCCATCGCGGGCTTCCGCGTGGTATAATAAAAAGGTTAGGGGGTCTTTTCATGGAAAAAAACAAAACGGGAAAAGCCCGTTTGCTGTGGCAGCTGTTTCTAAGCTGCTTTTATATCAGCGCCTTCACCTTTGGCGGAGGCTTTGTGATCATCACCTTTATGAAGCGTAAATTCGTGGACGAAAAAGGCTGGATCAACGAGCAGGAAATGCTGGATCTGACCGCCCTTGCCCAGTCGGCACCCGGCGCCATCGCCGTCAACGCGGCGGTGCTGGTGGGATGGCGGGTCGGCGGCTTTTTGGGGATGCTCACCGCCGTGGTGGGGACCGTTCTGCCGCCCCTTCTGATCATCTCGGTGGTTTCTCTTTTCTACACCGCCTTTGCCGCCAACCGCTACGTGGCGCTGGTGCTGGACGGGATGCAGGCAGGCGTTGCCGCCGTTATTCTGGATGTGGTGTGCAATCTGGGCAAAAACGTGGTAAAAAGCCGCTCGGTCGTAAAGATCGGTCTGATGGCGGCAGCTTTTACGGCGACCTTTTTCTTTAAAATCAACGTGATCTATATCATTCTGGCAGCGGCGGCGGTGGGCATCGTCACCGAGACCCTGCGCCATAAAAAGGAGGCGAAGGCATGATCTATCTCAAGCTGTTTCTCAGCTTTGCCCAGGTGGGACTGTTCACCGTCGGCGGCGGGTACGCGGCAATGCCGCTGATCCAGAGCCTTGTGGTGGACCAGAACGGCTGGCTTAGCATGAGCGAGTTCGCCGACCTTGTGACCATTGCCGAAATGACCCCCGGACCCATCATCATCAACTCCGCCACCTTCGTGGGCATCCGCATCGCCGGACCGCTGGGTGCGA
Organism: Oscillospiraceae bacterium; assembly: GCA_017408855.1. Classification (GTDB taxonomy): domain Bacteria; phylum Bacillota; class Clostridia; order Oscillospirales; family Ruminococcaceae; genus UBA3818. The sequence goes on from JAFQTW010000149.1 coordinate 2,059, forward strand.
TCACCGCCACGGTGGGAAGTATTTTTCCGGCGCTGTTTTTCGTGTCCCTTTTGTTTTTCGTCTACTACCGCTTTCAGGGACTGACCCTGCTGCAGAGCGTACTGGGTTCCCTGCGCCCCGCGGTGGTGGCGCTCATCGCCTCGGCGGGACTTTCCGTTCTGCTGCAGGTGCTGTTCGGCGGGCAGCAGATGACGCTGGCGCAGCTGGACTGGGTGGGTCTTGTGCTGTTCGCGGCGGCCTTTGCGGTGCTGCGCTGGAAAAAGCCCAACCCCATTCTGGTCATGAGCCTGTGCGGTGTGGGCGGACTTTTGGCAGGGCTGTTGGGTCTGCCGATGTAACAACGGGCAAAAAAGGATGATTGGATGTTAGAAGAACTTTTGACCCTTCCCACCTGCTGGGAACGGCTGCAGCAAAGCAAAAAGCCCATCGTCATGTACGGGATGGGCAACGGCGCCGACCATATCCTCTCCTACTTTGACCGCTTCGGCATCGAGGTGTCAGAGTTTTTCGCCAGCGACCGGTTCGTTCGGGGACACTCTTTTCACGGAAAACGGGTGAAAAAGCTGTCGGAGATTCAGGAGCAGTACGGGGATTTTGTCATCGTCACCGCCTTTGCGGTGCAGGACGAGCCGACCATGGCGTACATCCACGGGCTGGCGCAGCAGTACGAATTATACGCGCCGGATGTTCCGGTGGCGGGGGAGAACCTGTTCGACCGGGCGTTTCTGCGGGCGCATCTTGCCGAGGCGGAAAAAGCCTATACTCTTTTGGCGGACGAAGAGTCCCGCCGGGTCTATCGGGAGCTGCTGGCCTATAAAATAACCGGCGACGTAGGATACTTAAAATCCACCGAAAGCCCCCGTCAGGCGGCTTTCGATCAGCTTTTGCGGTTGGGCAAAGAGGAATCCTATGTGGATCTGGGCGCCTACAACGGCGACACCGTCGAGGAATTTCTGCGCCAGACCGGCGGGAAATTTTCCGCCATCTGGGCGATGGAGCCGGACGAAAAAAACCACCGCAAGGCCCTGGCACGGATGCAGGCGCTGGGTCTGGGAGAAGACCCCCGGGTGGACATCCGCAATCTGGCGGCGTGGGAGGAAAAGACCCTTTTGCAGTTTGCGGCAAAAGCGGGACGAAATTCCGCCGTTTCCGCCCAAAAAGCAGAAAAAGTACGAAATATCCCCGCCGATTCGGTGGATGATCTGGTGGGCAAAGAAAAAGTCAGCTACATCAAAATGGATGTGGAGGGCAGCGAAAAAGAGGCGATCTTAGGCTCTGCCAATACCATCCGCCGCCACAAACCCAGGCTGATGCTCTCCGCCTATCACCGCAGCGAGGACCTGTGGGCGCTTCCCTTGCAGCTGGAGCGCATCTGCCCCGGCTACCGCTTTTATCTGCGGCGGTTCCCCTACATCCCCGCGTGGGAGATCAACTATATCTGCCTGTGGGAGGATCAGTAATGCCTTTTCCCTATTCGGATGACAACAAACGGTATCACACCGTCAACTATTATTTAAAGCACCGCTTTGGAAAAAAGGTGGCGAAGCTGCCTTTAAACGGCGGCTTTACCTGTCCCAATCGGGACGGCACCTGCGGGTTTGGCGGCTGCACCTACTGCTCGGGGTCCGCTTCCGGCGATTTTGCGGGGGACCCGGCTTTGTCGGTGACGGCGCAGCTTTCCCAGATGAAAAAGATCTACGAACAAAAGTGGCCGGACAGTCTGTTCATCCCCTATTTTCAGGCGGGCAGCGGCACCTACGCGCCGGTTCCTCGTTTGCGGACGCTTTACGAAGAGGCCCTTTCCTTTCCCGACGTGGTGGGGCTTTCGGTGGCGACCCGTCCCGACTGCCTGCCCGACGAGGTGCTGGACCTGTTGGAAGAATTTTCGCGGCGCACCTTTCTCACGGTTGAGCTGGGGCTGCAGACCGTCCACGACCAAACGGCCGCTGCCATCCATCGGGGGCATGATCTGTCCTGTTTTGTCGAAGGATGTCGAAAGCTGTCCCGGCGGAACATCCCCTTCTGCGTGCATATTATCAACGGGCTGCCCGGCGAGACCGAAGAAATGATGCTGGAAACGGCACGGTTCGTGGGTCGGCTGCGGCCTTTTGCGGTAAAGATCCACCTTTTGCATCTGCTTCGCGGCACGGCGATGGGAGAAGAATACCTGAAAAATCCCTTTCCGCTGATGGAAAAAGAGCAGTATGTTTCGCTGGTCTGCGAGCAGCTGCGGGTCTTGCCGCCGGAAACGGTGGTGGAGCGGGTCACCGGCGACGGAGACCGCAAGGCTTTGATCGGTCCTATGTGGAGCCTGCGGAAGCGGGAGGTGCTCAACGCCATCGATCAGAAAATGGCGCAGCTCGATGCCATGCAGGGCGACCGGTTTTCGCAAAGTTAGGAGGACAAAATGGAGAGTATTTTACAGACTGCCAAAAATCTGCTTCTTCCCGCCCTGCGAAAGGGCGGCACCGCGGCGGACTTTACCATGGGAAACGGGCACGACACCCTTTGGTTTTCCCAGAACCTGCCCGGCGGAACGGTCTGGGCTTTTGACATTCAGCCTGCCGCTTTAGAGGCGACCCGCAGGCTGCTTACTGAAAACGGCGCGGGGGAGAACGTCCGCCTGATTTTGGACAGCCACTCCAATCTGGACCGGTACATCGACGGCGAGCTGGATGCGGGGATGTTTAATCTCGGCTATCTTCCGTGGGCGGACAAATCGGTGACCACCAAGCAGGAGACCACCCTGGTGGCGGTGGAAAAAGCGCTGTCCAGGCTCAAAGTCGGCGGTGTTCTGGTCATCGTGGTTTATTCCGGTCATGAAGAGGGACGTCTTGAGGGGGAAGCGCTGCAGGCACGTTTGTCCCGGCTGGATCACAAAAAGTGGGATGTTTTACTGCACCGTTTGATCCACGTACCCACCTGCCCCTACATCCTGGCGGCAGAGCGCCGCAAATAGCCGGCGAGCCGCCGGAGGCTTTACGGAGCATCTCCGCTCCAACGCGCCGGCGCAATGCGCGTACCGCACCTGCCATGGTTATCTTAACTCTGGGCGCGGGGCGCCGGCCCGAAGGTCGGGCAGCCATTGCGGAGCATCTCCGCTTCAACGAGCCGGCGCAATGCGCGTACCGCTCCTGCCTTAGAAGTCTTGACACTGGGCGCGGGGCGCCGGCCCGAAGGTCGGGCAGCCAAACGCACGATATCCGCTTCACGTTTTTTGTGCGGTGCCCGATACCCACAGTGCCATGGCGATCTTGAGTCTGGCGCAGGGGCGCGAGCGATTTGGGGATATTTTTATACATATATAAAAAGGGCCATCCGATTGGATGGTCCTTTTCTCTTATGATACTTTGATTTTCTCAAAGCGCGGGTTATCGTGCGGAATTTTAGCCAGACTTTGCCCGCGACCTGCCACCGGCGGCTCGCCGGCCCGTCAGTGCCCGTGGGGGC
>JAFQTW010000150.1 GCA_017408855.1 Oscillospiraceae bacterium
GCCGCTCCGGTAAGCCGGTCCACCGTGTGCGCCGCCTGCGGGAGATCACCGAGTGGTTCGACAAATATCTGAAGAAATAATCCCAACCCAAAAGAGCCGCCTTTCTGGCGGCTCTTTGCGCGAGGGTCCCACTGTCGCAGGAGGGCTTTCCCCGTTTGCGAGAACAAAGCCGAAACAGAGGCGGGCTTTGGCGGCTTTGCGCCCCATGTTAATCCCCGTTGCTTGCCCTTTGGCGGGGCAGGCCGTAGGATAAAAGCATCGACGAAAGGAGAATCGTTATGCTTTGTGAAAACATCAAAAACCTGCGGCAGGCGAAAGGTCTGACCCAGGAGGAACTGGCTGTTCGCCTGCACGTTGTCCGCCAGACCGTGAGCAAATGGGAAAAAGGTCTTTCGGTCCCCGATGCGGAATTGCTGATCGCACTGGCACGGGAACTGGATACCACCGTTGGCTTTTTGCTGGGAGAATCCGACCCGCCCGCAGAAGAGGAGACCGAGCTGAGCCGCCTGAGCCAAAAGCTGGAGGAACTCAATGCGGTTCTTGCCGAAAAAACGGCGCAAAGCCGCCGCCGCGCCCGCATCGCCGCCGTTTTCATGCTGATCTCAGCGGGACTTTGGCTGCTGATCCTGCTGATCCCCGCGACTCAGTTTCTCACCTGGCAGCTGGAGATGAACGCCATTGGTGCCATCGGCGGTGCCGACGGACCCACCGCCATTTTCATCACCGGCGGAGAATATAATCTGCCCATGATTTTGATCAGCGCCTTTGGCATCATCGCCCTTGCGGCTGCCGCCATCGTGCTGCTGCGAAAGAACCAACGTTAGAACAGGAGAAAAGCTTATGTTTGACCACCGTATCGCCACGATCGAAACCCTCACTCAGATCTGGGACTACAACATCGCCCGCCATCCCGGGGATGTGCGCTGGGTCAACTGGAAGGAACAGTACATCGCCCAGCACCAAAGCGGGATGGGGACGACCTTTTTGGTTTTTTGGGATGGCGAGCCGGTGGGGGAGGGAACCTTGCTGTTTTCTCCCGACTGCGGCGCCATCGGCGGAAATACCGCTTTGGCCGATGGAAAAACCGTAGCCAATGTCAATGCCCTGCGCATCCGCAAAGAGTACGAAGGACAGGGTCAGATCTCCCAGCTGGTCAAAAGGATGGAGGCGCACGCCGCCTCGCTGGGATATTCCCGCATGACCATCGGGGTCAACGCATCCGAGACGAGAAACCTCGGCATCTACCTGCACTGGGGGTACGACCGCCTGCTGCAATGGGAGGTAGACCCCGACGACGGCGAGCTGGTTTTGTATCTGGAAAAAGACTTAAAATAAGAAAAAAAGGACGGATTTTTATAAAATCCGTCCTTTTTGTTTTGTTTTTACAGTGCTTCGGGAAACTGCAGGGCAAAGATCTTTTTGCCTGCTTCGGTGCGGAAGATTTTTTGATACGCTGTTTTTTGTGCCTCAGGCTCGCTTTGATTTTCCAGCAGATTCACCAGAAAATCCGCCTCGACCATGATCTGATAGTCGGCGCCGTCGATATCGGTGTAGGTGTGATGATGTCCCACCAGATACAGGACCCGCTCGGTCACGTCTGCCGGCCAGCCAAGATGTTCCAGCATCTCTTTGGCTTCGGTAGGACCTTCCATCTCCTGAAACTTTCCGGAGCCGGAGCCGTGCTTTGCTTTGGCGGGTAAAATGCCGATGTCGTGGACGATGCAGGCGGTCTCCAAAGTGAAGAGCAGCTTTTCGTCCAGCTTTTCGCCCTCTCCGATGAGACGGGCAAACGCATGGACCTTGAGAAAATGCTGGATCAGCTTCGGATGCCCTTTGTCATGCGCCATCATGGTAAACGTAAGATCGTTGAGAGAATAACCGTTCATGGGAAAAACCTCACTTTCTTATCATAGAGCTCGTAGGGGCATCCCCGGAGCAGAGTCAAAAAATGATGGCAGTTTCGTTATCGGGCACCGCACCAAACCAAACGAAGAGGATTGCGTGCGTATGCCCGTGGGGGCATCCCCACTATCTTAATTGCAGCAGCTTGTCTTTCAGCTCGCCTTCGATGCGGCGCAGCTCCACTTCCGCCTCCTGACGTTTCTGGCGGCCTTCGGTCTGGATGCGCATCACCTCGTCGAGGGTGTCGATCAGCGACTGGTTGGTCTGCTTGAGGGTCTCGATGTCCACGATGCCGCGCTCGGCCTGTTTTGCTACCTCAACAGAGGACAGTTTCAGCGCCTCGGCGTTTTTCTTGAGCAGATCGTTGGTCAGATCGGTGACCGCCTTCTGCGCCTCGGCAGCCTGCTGGGAATGGGCAAGACCCAGCGCCAGAACCATCTGGCTCTTCCACAGCGGGATGGTGTTGACCAGCGTAGACTGGATCTTTTCGGTCATCACGGTGTCATTGTTCTGGATCAGACGGATCTGCGGCGCCATCTGGATGGAGATGTTGCGGGTCAGCTCCAGATCGTGCAGTTTTTTCTCAAAGCGGTCGCACAGATTGGCAAAATCGTTGGCAGCCTGTGCATCCTCGGGCAGACCTGAAGCTTCGGCTTTCGCCTTCAGCGCGGGCAGCTCGGTCGAGAGAACCTCAGCCAGTTTCTTTTTGCCGGCCAGGATGTACATGGACACTTCTTTAAAGTAGACCTTGTTCATCTCGTACAGCTTGTCGAGAACGGCGATGTCCTTCATCAGGGTGATCTGATGACCTTCCAGTGCCTCTACGATGCGGTTGACATTGGTCTCGCAGGTGGCGTATTTGGCTTTGTAGGTCTCGATTTTATTTTTGGTCTTTTTGAAAAAGCTGAAAAAGCCTTTTTCTTCCTCGTCGATGTCGAATTTGCGCAGCTCAACGACTACTTCAGACAGCATATCGCCAACCTCGCCCATGTCCTTGCCGCGAACGTTGTCCAGCGCGCTCTCGGAGAAATCGGCGATCTTTTTCTGGGCACCGGCGCCGTACTGCATGATCTGATTGGAGTTTTGGATGTTGATCTTCTGGGAGAATTCCGCGACCATTTTGCGCTCTTCGGGGGAAAGGGTGCTCTCGTCGAAAACGGCGGGAGCCACCGGCTCTTTTTCCGGCTCGGCGGTGATGGCCTTTTCCTCTGCCACTTCCAAAGTCAGCTGAGGGACCTCAGCCTCTTCCAGATCAAGCGTGATCTGCGGCATTGCGTTCATTTTGTTTTCGTTCATAAAAGGTCCTCCTGTCAAATCAGTTTAGTGCGAAGGTCCGGAAAAGTCCTTTTCGGTAAGACCTTCCTGAGCCAGCATATTTTTAAGAACGGTGATGTCGCTGGAAATATCCAGCGCATCATGTTCATAAAGACTGTCCAAAAGCGCCGCGAAAGCGTTGTTGACCGTATCGAGAATGTCCAGGATCTCCTGCTTGGTGGTCTGGATGTTGGCGCCCTGTACCGGCTGCGCCTCAAATTCCTGATACGCGGTGACCAGCTTGACGGTGGTGGGCAGATAGTAGTTCATAAAACGGCGGATCTCCGAGAGCTTTTCGGGCTTTTTCTCCACCGTGGAAAAGATCTTGCGGGTCACCGATTCCAGCTGATCGAGCTTGCGGGAAATTTCCTCGCCCGGCAAAGCGTCGTTGGCGCGGCGGATCTTCAGGATCCACGCTTCGCCCTCGGCCATTATCGCTTCCATGCCGTTGGGATCCTCTTTGATGCGTGCCTCTTTCAGCTCCCGCAGCTTGCGGTTGGCTTCGCCGGTGCGGTACTGCTCGTAAGCGGTATCGGTAAGGATCAGCATGGTCTCGTTGTCGTCCAGATGCCCTTCGGGGAAATGTCCCTTCTTGATCATCTTTTTGAGATCTCTGACCACGAACCGTTCTCTTTTTCCAACCGCCCTGGCAAGATCGGAAATGTTGGCCACCTGCTTTTGCCCGATCACCTGCTGATACAGCCGCAGCCGTCTTTTCCCGATGCGGCTGATGCCGTATCCCGCAAGGGCGATGCCGGCGCCTGCCAGCGCTATCGAGACCAGAAACTCGCCAAAGCCTCCGGAAGAGCGGATGAGATCGATGCCGTTATCCAGAAACAGCGCGGCAAAGAAGATGCCGCCGATGATCATAGCAGTGGTCGCCGACGGATCGGGCACTTTAACGGTCTTTCCGGAAGAAGCCTGCCGGATGGTTTTCGCCATCTCGCTGTCGTAGCCGGAAGGATAGGGTCGGGAAACGGAGGTCCGGTTCGCCTTCGGGTAGACCCGGTTGGTCGGACCGGCGGTGTACCGTCTGGCCGCTTCCTGTTCGGCTTTTCGGTTGGTCACCGAGCGGGCGGAGGGAGCGCGGTAAGCGCCCGTCTGGGTGCTTTGGCGTTTTTGCGCCTCTGTCACCGCAGCCGAGATGTTTTTGGAAAGCTGCTCGCCCAGCTGTGCCGAATACCTCGTCACCTGCTTCGAGGTGATGTCCATCATGTTTTTCAGTTGTCTGAAATCTCCGGAATGAAAAGCGCTGGAAATGGTGTCATTGATAAGCCTTTCCAGATCCGAAGGATGTTTCTCCTGCATAATGCTCCTCCATGGGGATCCCTGTCCGCTCAACACAGAGCGGATCGGATGATACTGTTTTTTTATACATATCCGTAAAGTCCCCGGACCGATGCTTCTCCCGCCCGGACAGGGAACGTTTCGCCGCCTTTTTCACACAAAAGAGAGCCGTCGGGGGTGATGCCCACCGCTTTCGCCGTCAGGCTTTCTCCCGCCCGCAGGACCTGTACCTGCCGGCCGACGGTGATGCAGCGGCGGGTATACTCTTTCATAAAGGGCGCAAATCCCTCCCGGCGATACTGTTCCAGCATCGGCTCCAGCTCATCAAGGATCATGGCAGCCGCCTGCAGAACGGTCCGTTTCTCGCCGCAGCTGAGATACAGCGAGGTGCCGTGGGGAAGGTCGTTTTCCGTAAAATATTCCTGTGTCTGCGAAAGGTTCAGCCCGATGCCGCAGACCGCCGAGATCTCGCTGCCGATGATACGGCTTTCGCATAAAATGCCGCAGACCTTTTTTTCGCCGATCAAAAGATCGTTGGGCCATTTGATGGCAGCTCCCTTGCCCAGCGTGTTTGCCGCTGCCAGCCCGCACAGCAAAGGCAGGAACCCCATATCCTCAGCCTTCATAGAATGGAAAAGCACCGAAAGAAACAGCGCCTGACCCGGTTGAGCATCGGTCCAGACTCTGCCGGTTCGTCCTTTGCCGGCGGTTTGCCGCAAAGCGATGACCGCGGTGCCGTCGGGAAAGTCTCCCCGTTTCAGATAGGTGTTGGTGGAATCCACTTCATCCAGCAGGATGAAGTTTTTGCCGCACCAAAGGGCACGGCGCAAAGGCAGTTTTGCCATATCAAACCTCCGCGATATTGGTCACGATGCCCTGAGAGGTGATATCCAGAATACCGTAGGTCGGACCGCCGGAGCGGGGTACCGACAGGCTGCCGGGATTCATCACATAAAGACCGCCGTCGTATTCGGTGTGCGCCACATGGGTGTGACCGAACAGGACCACCGATGCACGGCAGACACGGGCAGCGGTTTTCAGCTCCGAGAGATTGTTTTTCACCCCATAGGTATGTCCGTGGGTGATCAGAACGTTTTTGCCCGCCAGCTTTAACAGATCGCTGTTTTTGGTCAGAGAGCCAAAATCGCAGTTTCCGGCGACCCAGACGTATTTTTTATCGGGATACAGGTTTTGTACATCCTCAAACTCGCGCTCGCCGTCGCCCAGATGGATGTACATATCCGCATCGGGGTGCATTTCGATCACTTTCTGTACGTTGCGAAAGTTGCGGTGGCTGTCGCTCATAACGATGATTCGCATGATAAAGCTCCTCCCTGTCAAGGTCAGATGACGGTTCAAAATTTCGGAATATACACATCTAATTTATCATAGAAATCAACGAATTGGAATAGGTGGTGAGGGTAATGGGAGAAATTTTCATCAAAAAAGAAAAACTGAACGGACTGCTGCAGCTGGCTTCGCAAAAGACCGGCATCCCGGCAAAAGCGCTGCAGGAAAAGATTGAGCCCTATCTGAAAGACGGCGGGCTCACACTTCCCGCACAGCTGGGCAGTCTCCTGCAGGATCCGCAGAAAATGGAACAGCTTTTGCGCTCGAAGATCGTGGCGGATCTTCTGAGCGGACAGAAGAAGGCGCCGCCTCATGAATGATCTGCAGGAGCTTTTTGGCGCTTTGTTTTCCCCGGATCCGCCGGAAAAGGGGGAAAGCCCCGATCTGAGCGGACTCATGCAGCTGGCAGGTTCTCTTTTTTCCGCACCGCCGGAAGAAAAAGAGCCGCCGGCATCCTCTCTGCCCGATATTGGGCAGCTGATATCGGTCCTGTCCGCTTTCGGGCAGGACGACAAAAACATCCTGCTTTTAAAGGCACTAAAGCCGCATCTGTCCGAAAAGCGGGCAGCGCGGGCCGACGATGTGATCCGCCTGATGCGGCTTGTGAATCTCTTGCCGCTTTTGGGGCTGTTCCCCTCGGCGGCTGACGAAGGAAAGGAGCAAACCGATGGATCATTGGAACCGTGAGCCGGTATCCCGGGAGGAGTTTCTCCGTCTGCGGCAGGAAGCCGCCGCACGCCTGCAAAAAATGGCCCAGAGACAAAAAACGCTGTCCGCAGCCAACCGGACGGCGCAAAATCCCCCTGAAAACGTCCCGAAGGAAAAAGAAGAGTCGTTCCCTGCCAAAGCGGCCGAAACCCTTCCTGCGGAAGAATCGGCGGTCCTGCCGCGATCTTTACAAAAGACGGCGGAAGAGACCCCTGCGGCGCAGGATCCGCCGGCAGAAGCGCCCCTTTTGACCTTGCTGCTGCAGCAGATCGAACGGGCACAGCAAGACACGCTGCCGCCGCAGCCCGAGCCGGTCGGGGAGGCAAAGGCGCAACGGGAAGAAACGCCTTTTTTGCCGCCGCAAGAGCCGCTGACAGAGGAGATCCCTTTGCCTGCGCAGCCTTCGCCGCCGGAGAAAGAGACCTCTTTTCCCCGGCAGGAGCCTTTGCCGCCCAAAGAAGAGCCGCTGCCCAAAGAAAGACCCTACCATCCCGATGCGGACCGGATGCCCCGCCTGCATGACAGCCGCTATCATCCCGATGCGGCAGCTGCCGCCCGCGGCGGATATGTGCCGCCCATCCCGCCTTTGCGCAAAAGTCTGCGCCGCCTGTTCGGAGAGGAGAGTAAAAAAAAATAAACCTTCTTCGATCTCTGCCCGACCGGGACAGTCTGCTTTTGCTGGCAGTGCTGGCAGCATTATATGTCAGCGGCGCCGATGTCAAACTGCTGTTGGCGGTCGGATATCTGCTTTTATAATGAAAAAAGGACGGTTTTTTGTAAAACCGTCCTTTTCTTTTGTTTTATTGCAGTGCGGTGCGGTACAGATCGCCTTTTTTGTAGCCGGTCTCCTTTGCCACCTGCTTGGCGGCATCCGAAACCGAAAGCCCCTCTTCCCGCAGAGACTTGACCCGCTCCACCGCTTCCTCGAAGGTCAGGACCGTTTCTTCCGTTTCCGGCGCGCCCTCGATGATCAGCACATATTCGCCCCGGGGCGATTTTTCCTTATACAGTGCCAGCGCCCCCGAGAAGGTGGTGCGGATGACCTCCTCGTGCAGCTTGGTCAGCTCACGGCACAAAGCGATGCGCCGGTCGCCCAAAGCCGCCAGCATATCCGCCAGCGTGTAGATCAGCTTGTGCGGCGCCTCGTAAAAGATGAGGGTGTGCCGATCGTCACGGATCTGCCGCAGATGCTCGGCACGGTTTTTGTTGTTGGTGCTCAAAAACCCCTCAAAGGAAAAGCGGGAGGTAGGCAGACCCGAAATGGCAAGGGCGGACATAGCCGCCACCGGTCCGGGGACCACCGCGACCGCAACGCCCCGTTCGGCGCACAGATGCACCAGATCTTCGCCGGGGTCGGAAATGCAGGGCATACCGGCATCGGTGACGATGGCGCAGTTTTCCCCCGCCTCGATGCGGGCGATGATCTCTTCGCCTCTCTCACGCAGATTGTGCTGATAATAGCTCATCATTGGTTTTTTGATCTCAAAATGATTGAGCAGCTTCTGGGTCACGCGGGTATCCTCAGCGGCGATAAAGTCCACCGCCTTGAGCGTTTCGATGGCACGGGGCGAAAAATCCCCCAGATTGCCGATGGGCGTGCCCACGACATATAATGTTCCGGCCATATGGCACCTCTTTTACAGATTGTCTTTCTTTTGGTAAATATCCAGCACCTCGCGGGAAAAGCCGCCTTCTCCCTCGATGAGAAGGGGAGGCATCACCTGCATATAGGATCTGGAACCTTTTTTTCCCTCGACCAGAAACAGCCACGGTGCGCTGTCTCCTCTTTGCTGGACCATCCGCAGCCGCTTGGGTTCGATCTTTGCCGCGCGCATGGCGCATAAGGTGTCCGCCAGCCGCTCCGGGCGCTGACAGAGGCACAGACGTCCGCCGAATTTCAAAAGCCGTGCCGCCGCCAGACAAACATCCTCGACGGTGCAAAGCACCTCGTGCCGGGCGATGGTCTCGGCGTCCAGCTCGTTTAAGATGCCGCTGCCCTTTGCCTTATAGGGCGGATTGCAGGTGACCAGGTCCAGCTCGCCTGCCGGCAGCGCCGACAGATCCTTCAGGTCCGCCAGCACCGGGATCAGCCGGTCGTCCAGTCCGTTTTGCTTGACCGTCTCGGTCAGCTGCTCGATGGCCTTGGGCTGAATATCCACCGCAAAGGCCTTTTTGGGACCGTCCTCGCCCCGGAACCACAGCATCGGGATGATGCCGCAGCCGGTGCCCAGATCGCAGCACAGATCTTTCCGGCGGGGAAAAGCGAAGTCGGACAGCAAAAAAGCATCGGTGCCGAATTTATGAACGGGGGATACGCAGATGGAAAGCTTTTCTCCCAGCATCTCCCACGAAGTATCAGAAAGCATGTCGTTCCTCCCAAACAGGATCATTGCTCTTCGCTTATCTCCCGCAGGATCTTGCGGAAACGGCTCTGGAACAGCAAAACGGTGGTCGCCACCGCCAAAAGATCCGCCACCGGCTCGGCCAGAAAGACCGCAAAGACCTGATCCTGCAGCAAGGCGGGCAGGATAAAGATGAGCGGGATCAGCAGGATGACCTTACGCAGAAGGGCCAAAAACAGCGAAACTGCCGCCTGTCCCAGCGCCACAAAGGTCTGCTGGCAGGCCATCTGCGCGCCGAAGAAAAGGAACACCGCCATGTAGATGCGCAGAGCCCAGGAAGCGGTCTCTACCAGAACGGGATCGGAGTTGAAGATCAGGATAAAGATCTGCGGGAACAGCTGGCAGGCTGCCCACAAAAGGGTGGTAAAGGTAAGGCTGCATCCCAAAAGGATGCCGAAGGCCTTTTTCACCCGCTGGGGATTGCGCGCGCCGTAGTTGTAGCTGATGATGGGCTGCGCGCCCTGGGTCAGACCCATCAGCGGCATCATGCCGAACTGCATGATAGAGGTCAAAATCGAGATGGCGCCCACCGCTACGTCGCCGCCGAATTTCTGCAGCTGGGTGTTAAAGCTGATGGACAAAAGGCTCTCGGTAGACTGCATGATAAAGGGGGAGATGCCCAGCGCGATGACCGGACCGAGGATCTGCCAGCTTAATTTCATCTGTGCCGGACGGATACGCAGGATGGTCTTTTTGCCGGTCAAAAAACGCAGCACCCAAAGGGCCGATACCGCCTGCGACAGGATGGTGGCCAGCGCCGCACCCTGCACGCCCATCTTCAGACCGAAAATAAAGATCGGGTCCAGTACGATGTTGATCACCGCGCCGATCATGGTGGTTTTCATGCCCACCGCCGCAAAACCCTGCGAGGTGATGAACATGTTAAGTCCCATTACGATCTGTACGAAAACGGTGCCGGCAGCGTAGATGCGCAGATAGCCGGCCGCGTAACCGATGGTGTCCGCGCTGGCGCCAAAGGCCATCAAAAGCGGTTCGCAAAACAGCAGGATCACCGTTGTGAGGCTGGCAGCGATGATCAAAAGAGCCGAAAAGCAGTTGCCCAGGATCTTTTCCGCCGTGTCGTTGTCCTGCTTTCCCATGTAGATGGCAGCACGGGAGGCGCCGCCCATACCGATGAGGGCGCTGAACGCGGAGATCAGAGTGATCACCGGAAAGCTTACGCCAACACCGGTCAGCGCCACAGCGCCGACCTCGGGGATGTGACCGATGTACATCCGGTCAACGATATTGTATAAAAGGTTGATGATCTGTGCTGTGATCGCCGGAATGGCCATGGAAAAGATGAGCTTTCCGATGGAGCCGTTGGCGAAATCCGCCTGACTTTTATTCTGCATGGATAAACCTCTTTTCCGTTACATCAGATCACAGTCGCCGTCGCCGTCCAGATCGTGGTCACCGTCGTTTAATGCGCCGATCATGTCACGTCCGTAGACCAGATTCTCCCGGCGGGCGGTTTCAACGACCTCATCCAAAAGTTCCATCACCTTGCGGGGGGCTTTGATGGAACGAAGTTCTTTTGTCGGGGTATCGCTGTCCTTTGCGTGGATGGTGATGGAGCCGCAGCCGAAGATCCGCTGGGTCAAAGGCAGACTCAGCTTTTTGTCGGTGACACGGTACAAAAGCACCTCGTCCTCGTGGATGTTCAAAAAGCCTTTGCGGGTGATGAACTTATCGGTCGTGATGAAGTAACGGGTAAAGTTCAGCGGCAGTCCCAGAAAGTTGTGCGGTTTGCCGGTCCAAAGCTGATTTTTCATAGGTTCCATAATAAAACTCCTTTCCAATGAAAGAAAATTAGGTCATACATCTTTATTATAGCGAAATTTTTCTCCAGCCGCAAGAAAAAAGGATGGGAGTTCCCATCCTTTCTCATCCTTTTTATCCTTCTTTCGCAAGACGTTCCCGCACAACCTGCTTGGCAGGCTTTTGATAATCCGCCGCCGTAAAGCGCAAACGGGAGAAAAGATCCATCTCGTCGAAGGGGATATGGCAGTAGCCGTTGGGGTTTTTGACCAGATAGTTCTGATGGTACTCTTCCGCGGTGAAAAAGTTTCTGAGCGGGCCAATTTCCACGAAAAAGTCGCCGCCTGCGGATCTTTCCAGCGCCGCGATCCGCTCCACCGTTTCGCGGGCTTCTTCGTCGGCATAGTAGATCCCGGTCTGATACTGGGTACCGATGTCCCCGCCCTGCCGGTCCTTCACCGTGGGATCCACCACATAAAAGTAAGCCAGCAAGATCGCCTCGAGGCTGACCTTTTCGGGATCGTAGGTGACTTTTACCGTTTCCCGAAAACCGGTTTTTCCGGCTTTGACCGTCTCATACACCGCATCCTCTTTTCCCGATCCGTTGGCATAGCCGCTTTCCGCATCGACCACCCCTTCGATGGACTGCATCAGATGCTCCACGCCCCAAAAGCAGCCGCCGGCCAGATAAATGTTTTTGTAAGAATTGCAGGGAGTCATAGGAAATACCTCCGCAGAATAGATTCTGTACCGATTATAAATTACCGGAAATTTCCTGTCAATGCGCAAAAGAAAAAGGAGCGTTCTTACGAACACTCCTTTGTGGTGCGGGTAACAGGACTTGAACCTGCACAGCCTTGCGACCATTAGAACCTGAATCTAACGCGTCTGCCAATTCCGCCATACCCGCATGTTTTATTGCCGCGGTGTTTTCCGCTGTCAACATTTGCGATTATAGCATCTGAAAAATAGAATGTCAATCTTTTTTTTGAAAAAAGTCAAAAATTTTTCGACAAAAAATTTTTGCTTTTTCCCGGAACGTGTGGTATACTGATTCTTACGCTGATATGCGCCTGTAGCTCAGTGGATAGAGCACCGGCCTCCGGAGCCGGGTGCGAAGGTTCGATTCCTTTCAGGCGCGCCAGAATCACGGCAAGCGACGCTTCTTTTGCGAAGAATTGTGTGCCGTGATTTTTTTATGCTTTTTTCCCGCAGGCGGCGTTTTTTTATCGTGATCCTTATGGTTTTATGATATAATTGGTTTGATCGATACGAATCGCACCATCGACCGGCAGGTCAAAACGCATCGGAGGAGAACGCCATGATTTTTAAAAAAGGTTCGGGATGGAAAGCCTGCTTTGACAGCAATAGCGGACGGTATTTCGGCGAATACGGCGGAATGCAGGCGTATCATCTGTATGAGATAACGAAGGAAATGTTCGACCGGCTTGACGAAAAAATGAAGGAGAGCGATGCCGGCAGTATTATAGGAGAAGGGCGACATCTGTATATGTCAGTCAACGACCGCAGCGGGCCGCCATATACGGTCGTATTCGATGATGACTATGAAAAACTCTGTCCCTGGGCCGATGTGATAAAAAGCGCGGCGGTCTGGCCTGACGGATTGACCGCAGCGGCGGTCCGCTTGTTTGCGTCTGAAAAAAACAACCGGGAACAGTAAAAGAAGGACCCCTGTCGGGGTCCTTTTTTGCGTATCTGAAAAAGGGGGATTTAGTCAAGCTGCAGCTTTTTGGGATCTTCTGCGAACAGCTCGACAGAACCGCATTGGGGACAGACATAACACAAAACGGCGCATCTTTTTTCCTCTTCGGCAAATCCTTTTTTCTTGTTCGTCAGCAGAACGGGCCACAGACCGCCGGTCAAAGTCGCGCGAAACATCTCGCAGCCGCACCGATTACAATCCATATGCTTTCATCTCCTGTTGGTTGATTTCTTATATCATAGCAAAAAGGACCCTTGAAGGAAAGCACTTTTTCTTTTCTTTTACATCTTATATAATAAAATCATCCTGACTTTCCGGAGGACACCATGACACACTATCTTTATTACGAAAGCCCTGTCGGACGGCTTTTGCTTGCGGAAAACGGAGCGGGCATCTGCCGGCTTTCCTATTTTGACACCCCCGACGAAAGCTGGAGCGAAGGGGAGACCCCGCTGCTTTCCTGCGCTGTCCGTCAGCTGGATGAATATTTTGCCGGCTCCCGCACCGCCTTTGACCTGCCCCTGTCCCTGACCGGCACCGATTTTCAGCGCTCTGTCTGGAACGCTCTTTCCCGCATCCCTTACGGCACGACCTGCAGCTATCAGGACATTGCCAAAGCCATCGGACGTCCCAAAGCCTGCCGCGCGGTGGGACAGGCCAACAACCGCAATCCGGTCGCCATCATCCTGCCCTGCCACCGGGTGGTCGGACAGAAGGGAACACTGGTGGGATATGCCGGCGGCCTTGCCGCAAAGGAGCAGCTGCTCCGTTTGGAGGTGGGACAAAAAGCGAAAAGTGTCCACCGGTGAAGGAACGAGTAAACGAGAAAAACGTTTAACCGAAAACAGCGAAAAAGATGGAACAAAAATACAACTGCGATAACAATATTTTGTAGATGACAAACGGGTTTTGACCGATATAATGGTGATGTCAAACAAACTCGAAAGCAGTCATTTATCAGTAATGACGAAATCGGGAATGCGACAAAACCTGAATAAAAACGACGGCAGTTTTTTACCGCTTTGCATTTTCCTTCTCATGCCTTACCAAGTGCCGGATTTCCGGTACAGTCTTACCAACGACCTTCTACTATCTTTGCACTGTCTGTTCTTTGCCGGATGTTTTTATTGATATCCCTTTCGATAGCAAGGCGAAAGGGCGGGACGGTACCGGTTAAAGCCGCCCCGGTTAAGATTATCTATTAGGAGGATCACCAATGAAAAAAGCACTTGCACTTCTGCTGGCCGGCATGATGCTGATGACCATGCTGCTGGCAGGCTGCGGCGAAACTCCCGCCTCTTCTCCTGCTGCTAGTGATGAAAGCAGCTCCAATGTTCAGGCGGAAGTTGACCCCAACAACCCCTATGCGAACCTCGACACTTCCGAGGAAGCAAACATCATCATGTATTCTGTTGCCGATCAGCCCGTGGACATGGATGAGGTCCTGGCTATGGTCAACGAGAATCTGAAAGCAAACCTCAACGCAACGCTGGAGCTGTACTTCATTCCCGCTTCTGAGTTCACTGTTAAGTACCCGCTGGTACTGGCAGGCGGCGATCAGCTGGATCTGATCTACACCGGTAACTACCGTGACTACCGCAACTTCGTTGAGAAAGCTTCCTTCCTGGAGCTGACCGAAGAGTTCCTGCAGACCAACATGCCTCAGACCTGGGCTACCCTGCCCGAGGCTGCCTGGCAGGAGACTTATGTAGACGGCAAGATCTACATGGTTCCCAGAAACACCGCTTCCATCTTCCCGGACCGCGGTCCCTTCGTCAACATGGACGTTGCCAACAAATACGGCTACACCACCGAAAACATCAAATCCTACGATGATTTCAAAAACCTGGTGCTGGCGATCGGCGACAACGAGGCATCCACCGGTATGTACGCATACTACCAGTCCGCTTCCTCCAACATGAGAGAGCTGGCACTGCTGTACCGCTTCAACCTGATCAACAATCAGGCTTCTGACTATGTGTACTACGCACAGATGGATGACCCCAAATTCGAGAACCCCTTCTTCCTCTACACCTCCGATTACTACAAGACCTACATCATGGAGATGGCAGAGATGGCAAAAGAGGGCTGCTGGCCCACCGATGCTATCGCAAATACCAACTCCATCATCTCCATGTTTGAGAACGGTCAGTCCGCAACTTCCCGCGGCAACTACTACAACGGTATCTCCATGATCCAGGGCTACCGTGAGAAAGGCATGAACGTAGAGCTGTTCGATATCTTCCCTGAGAACTACCGTCCTCTGCGTGACTCCTACCTGGGCGACGGCTACGCCATCCCCGTATTCTCTGAGCAGCCCGAGAGAGCCGCTCAGGTTCTGGACTTCATCAAATGTGACTACGAGACCAACATGCTGCTGGCCGGCGACGTTGAGGGCCGTCATTACACCTATGACGAGGCAACCAACACCGTAGCTCCCGCTGACGAGGCTGCCGACTACGAGTTCGACGGCTGGGCATGGGGTATCCGCCACGTAGATTTCTGCTGGCCCACCACCGATGATGCACGCATCAACGCTGCAAACGCACATCTGGCTGAAGCACAGATCAAAGACGAAGAGTGGCCCTACTGGGGCTTCATCTTCAGCCCCACTCCCGTTTCCGCTGAGTGGGCTGTCATCTCCGCACTGGTGACCGAGTATCAGGGCTCCTTCGATGTAGGTCTGTTCCTCGAGAACACCGAGAGCACCTACGACGAGTTCGTTTCCCGTCTGCAGGATGCCGGTCTGGAGAAATACATGGCTGAGTGGAACGCTCAGCGCGATGCTTTCCTGGCAAACAAATAAGGAAAGCCCCTATCATTACCTTGCTCGAAAGAGGACCCGGTGCCGTGGGTCCTCTTTTTGTTTTGTCCGTAATATCGTGGACGGATCAGGGGCATTGTTTTTGATATTGCGGACAAATTAACAAAAACCGGAAGTAATGGAAAACATAACGCAAAGTTTCTATAAAATTCAAGATATTTAAGAAAATAACAAGATAGTGTAGTAAAGTGTTGGAAAAAATTGTGATATAATCGCTTCAAGATGATACAGAAAGCATAATTCTTATCAACAACATGGAATCAATTTGTTCAAAATACCCAAAATCTTACTCTGTGCCTCTGGTCATCCAAAAAGGGAAGGACTCACCTTTTTCCCCCAAAAACCGGCAAAAACGCCGGAATCTCTTTTAGAGGAGGATATGTATGAAAAAATTGGCACTGGTACTGGCAGTTCTGCTGATGCTCGGTCTGTTCGCAGGCTGCGCGGAGAAACCTGCCGAATCCAAACCCGCAGAATCCACCCCCGCGGAGAGCACTCCTGCCGATCCCGATAACCCTTATGCGCATCTGGATCTGAGCGAGGAAGAAACCATTATCATGTACACCTACGGTAACGAGCCTACCGACATGGCTGAGATCCTGGAAATGGTCAACGCCAGAACCAAAGAGGCAGTCAATGCTACCATCGATCTGTACTTTGTTCCCGGTTCTGAGGTTTCCACCAAATATCCTCTGATCATGGCCGGCGGTGACGAAGTAGACCTGATCTACACCGCGAACTGGTGTTACTACAAAGAGCAGGTAGAAAAAGCCGGTTTCACCGAGCTGACTGAGGACTTCATCCAGACCTACTTGCCTCAGACCTACGCGACCCTGCCTTCCGCTGCTTGGGAAGAGACCAAGATCAACGGTAAAATGTATCTGGTACCCAGAAATACCGCTGCGATCCCTCCCGATCAGGCTCCTATCATTAACTTTGAAATTGCCCGTCAGTTTGGTTACGAGCCCGAAGAGGTAAACTCTTACGACGTATTCAAACAGTTGCTGCTGGATATCGCTGACAACGTAGAGGGCGTTTACGCTTACTATGCTTCTCAGTCTTCCACCCTGTCCAACCTGTCGCTGCGTTACAGATACAACCTGATCAACAACCAGGCTGCCGACTCTGTATACTACTGCCAGCTGGATGACCCCACCTTCGAGAAGCCGTTCTTCCTGCACACTTCCGATTATTACAAGAACTATGCTCTGGAGATGGCTGAGTTTGCAGCAGCACACGTATGGCCTGCTGATGCAATCACCAACACCAACTCTGTTTCCACTCTGTTCTCCAACGGCCAGTCTGCCGTTCGTGCGAACAACTTCTATAACGGTATCAATACCGTCGCTTCTCTGCGTGAGTCCGGCATGGATGTTTACATGGTAGACATTTGGGATGAGGACTACCGCGTACTGCGTGACTCCTACATCGGCGATGGTTACGCAATCCCCGTATTCTCTACCAGACCCGAGCGTGCAGCTGTTCTGCTGGACTATATCAAGAACGATATGGAAACCTACATGCTGCTGGCCGGCGGTGTAGAAGGCCGTCACTATGTATACTACGAAGATACCAATACCGTTGACTCCGGTCCCGAAGCTGGCGACTACGAGTTCGATGGTTGGGCTTGGGGTATCCGTCATAAAGACTTCCCGTGGCCCAAAACCGATGATGAGTTCATCAATGCAGCAAACCAGAGAATTTACGAGAATCAGGTTAAAGACGAAGAGTGGCTGTATTGGGGCTTCACCTTCGACTATGCTCCTGTAGCTGCTGAGTGGGCTGTTATTTCTTCTCTGCAGACCGAGTACGGTACTTCCTTCTCGCTGGGTAACTTCGGTGCTGATACCGAGGCAAAACTCCAGGAGATGATCGATATGATGTACGACGGCGGCCTTGAGAAATACATGGCCGAGTGGCATCGTCAGAGAGAAGAATTCCTGGCTAACAAATAATCCTTTATAAAACATGGACAACGAGCAAAGAGAGGACCTTCGGGTCCTCTTTTTGTTTGCAAGGGTTGTCTGATTGAATGCAATCCCATGATGAAGAATCAAATTTTGTGCAACTTGTGGAAGAAAATGTCGAAAACGGGTAAAAATTTGAACATAACATACAAAAACAGCAAAATATTGGGGAACATGACAAGAAAATATAGATAAAAACAAAATAAAAGCCAGTATAATGAGTATCACAGCAGAATCATGATATTTTGTGAATATCCAGTATCATGATTTTGTCCCTTTTCTTCCATTGTCCTTAAAGCACAGGACGTCTTGGGCGACAGTCTTACTACTGTCTTTCTCTATTTTGGCAATGTCCCACCCCGTCGTCTGAGTGAATTGTGCTTTTTGAGCTGCACCCGCCAAGGTGCATCCCGTGTAAACGGGAAAAAATTTTAGAGGAGGATACTACTCATGAAAAAACTGGCACTGGTACTGGCAGTTCTGATGATGCTCGGTCTGTTCGCAGGCTGCGCAGAGAAACCTGCTGAGTCCAAACCCGCAGAGTCTACTCCTGCAGAGTCCACTCCCGCTGAGTCTACTCCCGCAGAGTCTGACGATCCCTATGCTGCCCTGGATCTGAGCGAGGAAGTTGAAATCGTTATGTACGTTTCCGCTACCGAGCCCAACGCAATGGCAGAGGTTATGGAAGCTGCTAATGAAAAGATCAAAGCTGGCGTTAACGCTACCATCGATCTGTACTTCATTCCTTCTTCCGAGCGTTCCACCAAATACCCCCTGGTAATGGCTGGCGGCGACACCGTAGACCTGATCTACACCGCTAACTGGCTGTACTACAAGGAGCAGGTAGACAAAGCTGGCTTCATCGAGCTGACCGACGAGTTCCTGCAGACCTACATGCCTATGACTTGGGCTACCCTGCCTGAGGCTGCTTGGATGGAGGCTCAGATCAACGGTAAAGTTTACATGGTTCCCCGTTCTACCGCTGCTATCTTCCCGGACCGTGGTCCCGTTATCAACGTTGATGTTTACGAGAAATACGGCTTCAAAGCTGACGACATCAAAGATTGGCCCGATCTGAAAGAAGCTCTGCTGGCAATCGGCGACAAAGAGACCGGCATGTACGCTTACTATGCTTCTCAGTCCAACACCCTGCAGAACCTGGCTCTGGTATACCCCAACAACCTGGTAAACAATCAGGCTGCTGACTATGTATACTACAACCAGCTGAAGGACCCCAAATTCGAGAACGGCTTCTTCCTGTACACTTCTGACGAGTACAAAGCTTATGTTCTGGATATGGCTGAGATGGCTGCTGGCAAAGTATGGCCCTCCGACGCGATCTCCAACACCAACTCCATCCACACCCTGTTCACCAATGGTCAGTCTGCTACCACTCACCAGAACTACTACAATGGTATCACCAACGTAGAGGGCTACCGTGAGAAAGGTATCAACGCTGAGCTGCTGTACTGCAAACCCGAGGGCTTCCGCGCACTGCGTGACTCCTTCCTGGGCGACGGTATGGCTATCCCCACCTTCTGTGAGCAGCCTGAGAGAGCCGCTGTAACTCTGGACTGGATCAAAAACGATCTGGAGACCTACATGCTGCTGGCTGGCGGTTTCGAAGGCCGTCACTACATCTATGACGAAGCTACCAACACCATCCAGAACGGTCCCGAGTCCGGCGACTACGTATTCGATGGTTGGGCATGGGGCATCCGTCATAAAGACTTCCCCTGGCCTAAGACTGACGATCCTCGCATCAACGAGGCTAACAAAGTTCTGTCTGACAACCAGATCAAAGACGAAGAGTGGCCTTACTGGGGCTTCACCTTCGACTACGCTCCCGTTAACGCTGAGTGGTCTGTAATCTCCGCTCTGGTTACCGAGAAATCCGCATCCTTCGCACTGGGTATGTTCGGCGAGAAGACCGAGGCTGAGTTTGCTACCTTCGTACAGCAGCTGAACGACGCTGGCCTGGAGAAATACATGGCCGAGTGGAATGCTCAGAGAGACGCTTTCCTGGCTCAGTAATTTCTGATCCGTTAAGTGATTGATTCTTCAAAAAACAAAAGGACTCCGGCAATCGCCGGGGTCCTTTTTTTGTGTTCCAAAGCAGGGCAGAGGGGGGAAGGAGAAGAAATGAAATGGAAATAGAGTAAAATACAAAAGAATGGAATAATAGCAAAAATTAAATTGCAGCAAATTATTGAATAAAACAGCAAGATATTTTAGATGCAGAGGAAAAATCCTTCGCTATAATATGAATTACGCCAAATCATCCTACAAGGTCTTTGGCGAGATTGTTTTTTTGCATATTCGCGTGTAAAGTTCCGAAAACAGCAGTCTTACTTCTACTACGGAAGCCGACCGGCGTTCGCCGGCCGTCGATTCCACCGGCAAAGGTCTTTGCCTTCCTCCGCCTTACCAAGCTGCTTTCGGTCTTTGAATGCGTTATGGATATCCGGATACGAAAGTACCGGAAAAATTTTAGAGGAGGATACCACTCATGAAAAAACTGGCACTGGTACTGGCAGTTCTGATGATGCTCGGTCTGTTCGCAGGCTGCGCAGAGAAACCTGCTGAGTCCAAACCCGCTGAGTCTACTCCTGCAGAGTCC
>JAFQTW010000151.1 GCA_017408855.1 Oscillospiraceae bacterium
CCGTAGGTGGTGTTTGCGGGGCCGCCGAACAGAGCAGCGAAGGTGGTTGCCAGACCGTCGCCGATGAGGCTGCGGTGCATACCGGGATCCTCGATGTAGTTCTCGCCGCAGGTAGCGGAGATCGAGGACATATCACCGATATGCTCCATCATGGAAGCGATAGCGATGGGAGCCATGATCAGGATCGCGGAGATATCGAATTTCGCGAGCTGGAAAGGAGGCAGACCAATGAAGCGGGCATCTTTGACTGCGGTAAAGTCAACCAGACCGCAGCACAGAGCTACCACGTAGGGGATCAGAACGCCCATCAGGATGGGGATGATCTTGATCATGCCTTTGCCCCACATATTGCAGATAACGATAACGATGATGGACAGCGCTGCCAGCCACCAGTTGGCAGATGCGTTGGTCACTGCGGTGCCAGCCAGGATCAGACCGATCAGGATGATGATAGGACCGGTTACGATGGGAGGCAGAAAGCGCATTACGCGTTTGATGCCAACGAATTTAACAACGGCTGCCATGACCAGATACAGCAGACCGGCTACAACGATACCGCCGCAGGCGTAGGGCAGTTTCTCAGCCTCGGTCATGTTGGCATAGATGCCGCTGTCCAGCATCTGAACAGCGGTGAAGCCGCCCAGGAATACGAAGGAAGAACCCAGAAATGCGGGAACTTTGAATTTGGTGCAGAAGTGGAAGAACAGGGTGCCAAGACCTGCGCACATCAGGGTTACCTGTACACTCAGGCCGGTGATGATGGGAACCAGTACCGTTGCGCCGAACATCGCGAACATGTGCTGGAGGCCCAGGATCAGCATTTTGCCTGCACCCAGAGTACGAGCGTCACGAACGGGCTCGTTGGTAAAGGGTTTTTTGCTCATGTTGTTTACCTCCTCAGAATAAATAAGCTGCCTACGGGAGAATTCCCGTAAAAAAGCGGCCTTTCTGAAAATAGAAACAGAAATGTCGCCAAAGGATCAGAAATGAAAAAGCGGAAAAGAAAAGCCGCAAATGCGTCGTTTCATCTTTTCCACCTCCCCTGATTTCTGTTACCGATTATAACACAGATCGACAGGCGCTTCAATACACAATTTGCACGGAAAACGCCCGGATTTTCAAAAAAAACTGCGGTTCTTTATGGTTTTTTCCGCCCTGCCAGAAAGCTCAGCAAAAGTCCCGCGCCAAAGCCCACCATCGGCGCTGCGGGAAGCTGTCCCGCCGCCAGATCCACAAGGACGCCCAGCAAAAGTCCCACACAGGAAAAGACCAGCGTTTTGGGCAGCGGGCGGCGCACCGGTTCCCCGTCGGGGCGGGTATTGCCCAGCCAGAAGGACAGATCCTCCTCCTGCAGCTCGTCCACCGTTTCATCCACCGACTCTCTTGTGGGGTCCCACGGGCTTTTGACTACGGTGGAGGGACGCACCGGTCCTTTGGGACGGGGCGTTTCTTCCGGTTTTTTGGGTCGTTCCTGCTCCTGCGCCGTCCAGCCGGCGGCGGCCATCTCTTCTTCGGTGAGAGACCAGATGTTGGAGGCGGAAAGGTCGAATTTTTTCTTGTCGGACATTTATTTCCCTCTTTTTCACGGTTTCTGTCTGTATTATACCCGCTCAGCGGCAAAATAGAAAGATGCATACAGCAAATTGCCCGACTCCGGCGGCGAAGAAGCGGTTTTTTTGGCGAAAAGGGCGTTTTTGCCGCTTTGGTGTGGCATCCGTGGGGAAAATGTGCTATATTGTGGGTACTTTGAGGATGGCTTTTTGCCAGAAGGAGCGAGTAAGCATGAACGAGCACCGTCCGGTACACGCCCGCATCCCCGGCATGGGACAGCGCAGCGTAAAAACCGCTTTGGCGACAACTCTGGTCGCCCTGATGTATCTTTTGATCTTTCCCGACCGCAACCCTACCTTTGCCTGCATCGGCGCGGTATTCGGCATGGGCAGCGATATGGATAATTCCTGGCTCAATGGCGGCAACCGTCTCATCGGCACCATCATCGGCGGCTTTTTGGGAATGGGGCTGTTCTGGGTGGAACACGCCATTTTCCCCGCAGGTAACTACTATTTCCGTCTGCCGCTCATCTTTATCGGTGTGATGATGCTGGTCTGCGCTTCGGTTTTGTTCCACTGGCCCGGTGCGGTACAGCCCGGCGGCGTGGTGCTGTGCATCATTCTGTTCAACACCCCGGTGGACCACATCACCTATGCGCTGGACCGTATGCTGGACACCGGCATCGGCGTGGTCATCGCCCTACTGGTAAATCTCCTGCTGCCCCGCCACCGTCTGGAAAAATGGTTCCGGATGCGCCCTGCGGAGGAAATGAAGAAATAAGAAAAAGACCTTCCCGATGGGAAGGTCTTTTTTATTCCGATTTCGCACGTAAATCCGGCAGCAGAGATGCTCCGTAATGCCCGTGGGGGCTCGCCACCGTCGGTGTCAAGAGACCCATGGCAGTTTCGATATCGGGCACCGCACGTAAATCCGGCAGCGGAGATGCTCCGTAATGCCCGTGGGGGCTCGCCACC
>JAFQTW010000152.1 GCA_017408855.1 Oscillospiraceae bacterium
CTTTATCTGATTTTGTATACGGGCTTTTTTGCGATGCTGACCCAAAACGCACCGGAACGGTGGCTGGCGCAGTTTTATGAGCATCTGATCACCCAGACCGGGATGATGGTCGCCTTGATGATCGCCATCACCTGGGGAATGATCGACTCGCTGTGGGCGACCATCCATCTGGGGCGGCTGTATCGGCGGATGAAAAAAGGCGTCCCGCTGGATCATTCGCCCAAGGGGAATATGCTGTTCCACCGAGCAGTAAACGCCGCATTGATCATAGTCGCGCTGGTCTGCATCCTCATCTGGGCGACCTCCGGCAAAACCTATCGGATGCCCGAGACCCCCGACGGACCCTATCTGGTCCTTGCCGATTTTGGCGTGGAGGATGAGCGGGCGCCCAATATGTTTAACAACCAAGAAAGCAATGTGCGGTATCAGCGATCCTTTTTGTGCGAAAGCTGGCACTGTCAGGAGTTTACTGAGGACGAATGGCTGTATCATCAGGTCTACCGGATGAAGGATCCGCGGATGATCGATCGCTTTGTCTGGAGCTTGATGACCAATTCCACCTTTGCTCAGTCGGCGGACGATTATAAACCGGTCGAGGTAGAAGGCCTGGACAAAGCCTGGATGGGTCCGCGGCTGGAATGTATCGGCGTAAAGGGAAACTACATCTGTATCATGACCTACCCCTTTTACAACGAAACGCCGAGCATGAACGATGGGCTTTTGGTCCTGGCCAAGGCTTGGGAAAATCTTGCGCCGTAGGGCAAAACATAGTACAATAGTGCCGGTGTAAAATTTTCGGTTTGTTCACAGTTCCCATACAGACTGGTCCAGATTGGCTGGTATGATAAAGGTGGACATCCCAACATCGACAAGGAGGAAGCTCAGATGGATAAATTTCGCTTTTCCAAAGAGGACATCCAGAAACGCGGCTTAAAAGAATGGATCAAAAACTACTTTTTCTACTATAAATGGGTAACGCTCATCGTTGTCTGCTCGCTGATCCTCATCATCAGCATGTGGGTGAGCATGGCAAACGACATGGAGTACGATGCGCAGGTCTATCTGGTCTGCCGAAACGATCAGGCATCCGCTTTGGATGTGGAGCGCATCGAGCGTAAATTTGCCAACTACGCCGGCGACTACGACGGCAAGGACGGCATCAACATCTATTTTGGTTACTCCGCTTTTCCGGTGGTGACCGAAGAGAATACCGATACCGACAATATGGATAAGGTCCGCGACGAGGCGGAAAACATTGCGGTGCAGGAATATCTGCTGGCCTCGACCCATCTGGCAGGTCAGATGGACGGGGACACCATCATCTATATTTTTGACGAGACCCAGTACAACGAGATGTGTGAGCAGGCCACCTACCCGATCTTTGTGAATCTGGCGGAGCGCTATCCCGATCTGCCCATCGTGGACGACTGCAAGCTGATGGTCAGGGACACCATCTTTGCCGAGGAGTTCGGTCTGGTCAGCGACGAATGGTTCTTTGCCGTCCGTGAGCTGGACTATCTGCGGCAGGCGGACAAAAAGAAGGTGCAGGAGCATTACGCCTACCAGATGGAGCTGTTTGATGCGGTGGTTGCCGCCAGCTTTCCCGAAGCGTAAGGAGGCGAAAGGATGAAAAAGGATCCCATCAATTTAGGGCTGATCCTGGCCTTTGCGGTGTCGGTTTTTGTCATCACCGGTCAGGGCTTTATGCTGCCTCGTTTAGGCGGCGTGGGGCTTGCGGTATTTCATCTGCTGCCGACGGTGTTTCTGCAGCTGGCTTTTTGCCGCGGAAGCTGGAAAATGCCGGTGAAGCTGCTTCCCATGGCGGCCTGCGGACTTTTGTTCCTGTGGGGTCTGTGGCTGTACCTGACCAGCGACAGCTGGATGAACGCGGAGCTGATCGATCTTTTGCGGGACTACGGGTTGCCTTTCGTGGGCTGCTGCCTGTCCTGGTTCGCTTACGCGCTGTATCTTCGGAAAAAAGCATAGAAAAAAGGACCGCTTGGGCGGTCCTTTTTTTGCGGCAAAGAAAAGACCATCCCGAGGGATGGTCTTTTTTGTTTGGAAAATTAGAGTTTGGAAACGATCTCCATGGTGTCTCTTGCGATGAGCAGCTCCTCGTTGGTGGGGATGACCCAAACAGCAACTTTGGAGTCCTCGGTAGAGATCTTGATCTCGCCGCGCTGTGCGTTTTTCTCTTCGTCCAGTTTGATTCCGAGGAATTCCATGTTCTCCAGAACCATTTTACGCATGCCGCCGTCGTTCTCGCCGATACCGCCGGTGAATACAACTGCGTCAACGCCGCCCATAGCAGCTGCGTAGGAACCGATGAATTTCTTGATCTGGTATGCAGCGATCTCCAGAGTCAGTTTTGCGCGCTCGTTGCCTTCGTTGGCAGCAGCCCACAGGTCACGGCAGTCGCTGGAAACGCCGGACAGACCCAGGAAACCGGATTTTTTGTTCATCAGATCGGACATCTGATCGGGGGTCAGGCCCTCTTTGTTCATAATGTAGGTAACAACGGAAGGATCGATGCCGCCGCTTCTGGTACCCATGATGAAGCCGTCGAGAGGAGTAAAGCCCATGGAGGTGTCAACAACTTTGCCGTCTTTGATAGCAGCGATGGAAGAGCCGTTGCCCAGGTGGCAGGTGATGACACGGGTGCCTTCGTTGGTGCCGTTCAGCTGACCGAATCTTGCAGAAACGAAACGGTGGCTGGTACCGTGGAAGCCATAGCGACGGATGGAGTATTTCTCATAATACTCATAAGGAACACCGAACATGTAAGCTTTCGCAGGCATGGTCTGATGGAAAGAGGTGTCGAAAATAGCAACCATGGGGGTCTCTTTGCCGAATACTTCCTGGCAGGCTTTCATAGCGGTAGCCTGGGGAGGATTGTGCAGCGGGCCCAGCTCGGAGAAGGAGAAGATGTCCTCGATAACTTTATCGGTTACCAGAGTAGAGGTTTTGTAAACCTCGCTGCCGTGCAGTACGCGGTGACCAACAGCAGAGATCTCTTTCACAGAGTCGATTACTTTGCCTTCGCCCTCGGTCAGGATGCTGACAACTTCCATAAAAGCTTCTTTATGGGTGGGGAAGGGAGTGTTGTGGGATACGGTGCGGCCGTCGGAAGTTTTGTGGGTGATCAGACCGTCTACACCGATGCGCTCGCAGTTACCTTTTGCCAGAACAGCCTCGTTCTCCATATCGATCAGCTGATACTTCAGAGAAGAGCTGCCGGCGTTGATGACCAATACCTTCATGTACGATTCCTCCGTAATATTTTTTATCATTTGACAGAACGTCATACAAACTTATAATAGTATAAGAAGGCGAAAAATGCAAGAGATATCCGGGGAAAAGGAGGAGAAAAAGGATGAAAATCTGCGGTATCGTGGCGGAATACAATCCCTTTCACAAAGGGCATGCCTATCAAATCGAAACCGCCCGCAAAGCCGGTGTCACCCATGTGATGGCGGTGATGAGCGGAAACTTCGTCCAGCGGGGCGAGCCCGCCATGGCGGAAAAGCATCTGCGGGCGAAACTGGCCCTTTCTTCCGGCGCCGATCTGGTGATCGAGCTGCCGCTGCCCTATGCTCTTTCCTCTGCCGAATGCTTTGCAAGGGGTGCCGTCTCGTTGATGCAGCGGTCCGGCTGCGTGGATGTGATCAGCTTCGGTGCGGAAAACACCCGGCAGGAGCTGAAGCCGGTACTGGATGCCCTTTTATCTCCGGAATTTGATGCGGTTTTGCAAAAAGAGTTGAAGAAAGGTGATTCCTTCGCCGCTGCCCGAACCCGTGCGGTGGCGCAGATGGCGGGGGCGGACGCTGCGGCGCTTTTGACAAGACCCAACAACATCCTTGCCATCGAATATCAGAAAGCCGCGTCGAAACTGGGCTTTGCCGCAGAGTTTCTGGCAGTGCCGAGAAAAGGCGCCGCCCACGACAGTCAGGACGGGGAAGAGGAATTTTGCAGCGCCTCTCTGATCCGGGACCGGATCGGAAAGGGAGACCTTTCCGCAGCGGAAAAGGGGATGCCCGAAGGGGCATTTTCCGGGCTTTCGCAGGCAATAGCTGCGGGGGAGGCTCCCGCATCGCCCGAAAGGCTGGAAAATGCGGTTCTGGCGGCTTTGCGCCGTCGGTCCATCGAGGAACTGGCACAGCTGCCCGACATCAGCGAGGGGTTGGAAAACCGCTTTTACGGGGCGATCCGTCAGGCGACCTCGCTGGAGGAACTGTACCGGATGACCCAGTCCAAACGGTATCCGCAGGCGAGAGTCCGGCGGATGGTCTGGCAGAGCTTTCTGGGAGTCACCGCCCAAATGCAGAAAACCGAACCGCCCTACCTCCGAGTGCTGGGCATGAACCGGAAAGGGGAGGAGATCCTGCGAAAGATCAAGGAGAAAGGCAGTTTGCCGGTGTCTCCTTCCTTGCTGCGCCTGGCGGAAACCTCGCCTGAAGCAAAGCTCTTTGCGGATCTGGAAGCCGCCGCCGCCGATCAGTATGTACTGGGACTGCCGAAGGTCCTGCCTTGCGGATATGATCTGACCTGTCCGGTGGTAAAAGGATAAATACAGCAAAAAGCGTCCGACCGAGCCGGACGCTTTTCTTTTGCACAGGCTACTGGGGATGGCTCTGCGCTGCCGCGGTATCCCGAAACAGCAGCGAGATGCACCATACACCGGCCAGCGCCACCAGGGTATAGACGATCCGGCTGAGCATTGCGCCCTGACCGCCGAACAGCCAGGCCACAATGTCGAACTGAAACAGACCGATGGCGCCCCAGTTGAGCGCTCCGACGATGGCCAGAGTCAATGCGGTTTTATCCAGCATAGTCTTCCACTCCTTTGCTTATTCCGCCGAAAAAGCGGCGTTTTCGGCTTTCATAGTGTTGACCGGCGCAAAAGGATTTATCAGGGGAAAATCTTGGAGCGCTGTCTTTCTTGGAAAAACAATCGTATTTTGAGAAAGGAGCGGCAAAGAATTGCGCTTTTCTCTTTTTCCATGCCGGAAAAAAAGGGACATGGAAACAAAAAATGGATGATCTCACAGAAAAACATCGGACATCTGGAAAAGATATGGAATAACGCACAAAAAAACAGTTTTTTTTCATTGGAAAAGCAAATTGACAGACTGACCTCACTTTCCTTATACTGGAATATGTAATATCGCGGGAAACGGACGGTCTGTTTTTCAGCGATGTACAGAAAACGTGACCGGGAGTGCTTTTTAAAAAGCTTCCTGTTTATGAAATCAGTATGAAGGAGTGCATTGACATGTACGAAGCAAAAGCATGGAAAGAGACCGAAGGCCCCTGCCTGCGTAACTTCAACGAGCAGGAAGCCATCGACAGCGTTAACGGTGCGCTGGCACTGCGTCCGCAGATCGAAAAGATCATCGATCAGATCTGGGATGAAGGTTTTGACGGCATCTACTTTATGGGCATCGGCGGCACCTGGGCATCCGGTATGCAGGCCGAGGTTTATATGCGCGGCAAGTCCTCTCTGCCCGTGTTCGTTGAGAACGCAGCAGAGTTCATGACCACCGGCAACAAAAAATTCACCAACAAATCCGTTGTGATCTACTCTTCTGTTTCCGGCAACACCAAAGAGATGGTTCAGCTGGTCGATCATGTTCACGAGATCGGCGCGAGAGTATTCGCTTTCATCGACACCCCCGGTTCTACCCTGACCCAGCCCGGCAAATCCGAGCATCTGATCGTATACCCCGTAAACGAGCAGCTCAAGTTCTTCATGGTATGTAACTACCTGATGTACAAAAACGGCGAGTTCCCCGAGTACGAGCGCTACAACAAAGAGATGGAAGCTCATCTGGCAAAAGGCCTGGCAGAGGTTGAGAAATCTTCTGACGAGTGGGCTTACAACTATGCCAAAGAGCAGTTCGAGTTCTTCGTGGCACATCCTGACCTGCCCCATTACTTCGTAGGTTCCGGCACCCAGTACGGCGCGACCTATTCCTACGCAATGTGTTATTGGGAAGAGCAGATGTGGATCCGCACCAAATCCATCAGCTGCCCCGAGTTCTTCCACGGTATGCAGGAGATCCTGGTTTGGGATACCCCCGTTACCCTGTTCATGAACGAGGACGAGCAGAGACCTCTGGCTGAGCGCGTAGCCCGCTTCCTGCCGAAGGTAAACAGCAACTACACCATCATCGACTCCAAAGAGTTCCCGATGGAAGGCATCAGCCCCGAGTTCCGCGGCTCGATCTCTCATCTGGTACTGCACGGTGTTAACAACCGCGTCGATGCTTACATGGAGCTGTTCCTGCGTCATCCGCTGTCTATCCGCCGTTACTACCGTCAGTTCGATTATTAATCGGTCAGACAATAAAAACCATGCAAAGGACCCGGCTTTTTGCCGGGTCCTTTTTTCGTGCTGCCGCTTCTTGCGCAGGATCGGTATATGTGCTAAACTGGAAAACCGAGGTGACACAGATGGAGCAGAATATACGCCGCCGCGCCCTTGCCGCGGCGTTTCCCCATACCATACCCGTCCTGACCGGATATACTTTTCTTGGTGTGGCATACGGCATTTATATGCGGGTATCGGGCTTTCCTTTTTGGTATCCAACGTTAAGCAGCCTTGTGATCTTTGGCGGATCTCTGGAATTTGTACTGGTATCGATGCTGATGAGCTCCTTCGCGCCGCTGCAGACCTTTCTGATGGCGCTGATGATCCAGGCCCGGCATCTGTTTTACGGCATCGCCCTGCTGGAAAAGTACCGTCATCTGGGCAAGATGTGTTTTTATCTGATCTTTGGCATGACCGACGAAAGCTTTTCGGTCAACTGTTCGGCAGAGATCCCCGACGGGGTGGACGAAGGCTGGTTCTACTTTTTCGTCACTCTGCTGGATCATTGCTATTGGGTCACCGCCTGCACCGTCGGCGGGCTTTTGGGGTCGCTGATCTCCTTTGACACCCAGGGACTTGATTTTGTGATGACCGCCATGTTTGTGGTCATTTTCCTCAATCAGCTGATGAAGGAGCGAAAGCATTACACCGCTCTCATCGGACTGCTGTCCTCGGTGGGATGCCTTGTTTTGTTCGGCGCCGAGTCCTTTTTGATCCCCACCATGCTGACCATCCTTCTGCTACTGACGGTCTTTCGCCGTCCGCTGGAAAGGGCAGGTGATCTGAAATGACCTTTGCTCAGCAGATGATCACGATCGCTTTGTGCGCTGCCGCCACCGCAGCGACCCGCTTTTTGCCTTTTGTGCTGTTTTCAGGCAATCGGCAAACACCGAAATACATCCGCTTTTTGGGGGATGCGCTGGCGCCGGCTATTTTTGCCATGCTGGTGGTTTACTGCCTGAAAAACGTCAGTATTCTTTCTGCGCCCTTCGGACTGCCCGAGGCCATTGCCATTTTGGTCATCGTCGTTTTGCACCTGTGGAAAAAGCATACACTGCTGTCCATCGGGGCCGGAACGGTCTGCTATATGCTGCTGGTGCAGTTGGTGTTTTAAGTAGCGGAGACTTTACCTTTTTCCGGAAAAATTTGCACAAAAAATA
>JAFQTW010000153.1 GCA_017408855.1 Oscillospiraceae bacterium
TCGGTGAGCAGCTGGTTCAGGGTCTGTTCACGCTCGTCGTGGCCGCCCATTCCGCCTCCGGTATTACGCTTCTGGCCGATGGCGTCGATCTCGTCAATAAAGACGATACAAGGCGCTTTTTCCTTGGCCTGCTTGAACAGGTCACGCACCTTGGAAGCGCCCATGCCCACGAACATTTCCACAAACTCCGAACCGGAAATGGAGAAGAAGGGCACGTTTGCTTCACCGGCGACCGCCTTTGCCAGCATGGTTTTACCGGTGCCCGGAGGGCCAACCAGCAGCACGCCCTTGGGCATGGTAGCGCCGATCTCTTTGTATTTTCCGGGATTGTGGAGGTAGTCTACGATCTCTGCAAGGCTTTCCTCGGCCTCATCCACGCCCTCCACATCGGCAAAGCTGATGCCGTCAGAGGATTTGACATAGACCTTGGCGTTGGACTTGCCCATATTGAAGGACATGGCTCCGGCACCGCCGCCTGCCTTGTCCATCATCTTTTTGGAAAGAAATTGGCCGATACCCACAAAAATCAGCACGGGAAGGACCCAACTCACGAAAATGCTCAAAAGCGGAGACATTTCTTCTATGATTTCGGGCGTAAACTCAGCCCCGGATGCATGAAGCCGCTCGGCCAGATTTGGGTCTTCCATACGTCCGGTCTTATAAACCGTAGGTTCTTCCTGCTTATCCGTGAACAGAATCTGGTTGTCCTGAATCTCAACTCTGCCGATCTCCTGATCCTCGGTCATGGTCATAAAGGTGCCGTAATCCACCTCTTTCACCTGCCGCTCCAGCAGCCAGGGCATTGCGATGGAGTTGAAGAGGAGAACGATCAGCAGGACGATGCCGTAATAGTACAACAACGGTTTTCGGGGCTTTTTTACTTCATTCATAATTGACCATCCTTTATCTGCTTCATAATGTTACTATATTCGAGCTTTCTAAACTGAAACGAAACAACGGAAGCATGATAAAAAGGACCCGGGCGGCTATGCAGCTTGCATAACCGCCCGAGTCCGGAGAAAAGAGATAAAAGGGGGGTCGTATGTGACCATCCCTATCATATGGTCTGATTCTAAACTGAAACGAAACTATTTTTGAACTTTCGGTAATTCCACGGTAAAGGTGGTCTTGCCGCCGCCGCATTGGATGAACACCTCGCCGCCGTGCAGATCGGTCACACGCTTGACGATGGCCAGGCCGATGCCGTTGCCTTCGGAGGCGTGGGATTCGTCCGCCTGATAGAACTTCTGGAAAATTCTCTTTTGGTGTTCCGGTGCGATCTCTCCACCGGAATTGGTCACCGAGACCCGCAACGTTTTCGGCCCTTCCCCGATGTGCAGTTCCACCGCGCCGCCTTCGGGAGAAAACTTCACCGCATTGTCCAGCAGATTGATCCAGACTTGCTTGAGAAGCTCTTCATTCGCTTCAATGTCGCACTCAACAAAGTCAACAACAAACTCCAGACCTTTCTGCTCCCACTTTTCCGCCAGAAGAAGCACGCTGTCCCGCAGCTGTTCCGACAGATTGAAGGTGCTCACATCGGTCAGGATGGTCTGGTTTTCCACCTTGGTCAGGTTGAGCACGTTGGTAGCCATGCGGGAAAGCCGCAGGGACTCTTCCTCGATGATCTTCACATATTCGGTCTGCTGGGGTGTCAGCTGCTCATGCTTGAGCAGCTTGGCAAAGCCGGCGATGGAGACGATGGGTGTTTTGAACTCGTGGGAAAAGTTATTGATGAAGTCGCTGCGCAGCATCTCGGTGCTTTGCAGTTCGGTAGCCATGCGGTTAAAGCTGTCTGTCAGTTCGGCTACAGTGGGATGATTGCCCCAGAACCCACCGTAATCAATTCTTGCCCGATAATCACCCGCTGCCAGCCGATTCATCTGGTTGATCAGCTTGTTGACCGGCTTCATAGGGATTTTTCCCAGAAAAAAGGTGATACCGGCACCGATCACAAGAGCGGAGAGCACGAACACGTTGATGATCCGTCCGGCAGAGATCACCGTGTGGTCAGGTCCCGTCAGGACATCCAGCCGGATCAGCAAATAGATCAAAAAGCCCACCACCAGCAGTGTGATCAGCATAAAAACCAAAACCAGCGCTGTAAACAACAGCGTCAGCGCCATTCTGTGCTGGCGTTCCTGTTTTTTCACGACGTTCTCCCTCCCCCGTGGTTTATCTTATATCTTTTTGATTGCCTTATATCCCAGACCGCGCACCGAAACGATCTCAAACTCATTCCAGTCCTCGAAACGCCTTCTGAGCCGGCCGATATGGACGGTGACCGTTTCCCAGCCGGTGTCGCTGTCGGCTCCCCATATCTCGTCCATCAGCTGGATCCGCGTGAAGATCTTGCCGGGATAGGACAGAAGCTTATACAGCAGCAGAAACTCCTTCTGGGGCAGCTCCTGCACTTCGCCGCCTCGTGTTACCGTCAGTGCATCATAGTCCAGCACCACATCACCTACGGTCAGCTTGTGCTCGCTGGCGATCTGCGCCCGCCGAAGGAGGGCCTTGATGCGGAGCAGCATTTCCTCTTCGTCAAGAGGTTTGGTCATGTAATCGTCGGTTCCCACAAGGAAGCCCTTGTGCTTGTCCTCCGGCAGCTGCTTGGCAGAGATCATCAGAATGGGCAGATTGTTGTTGGTTTCCCGAAGGGTTTTGGTAAAGGTGTAACCGTCCATTTTGGGCATCATGATGTCCAGCACCACCAGGTCGATGTGCTCCTGATCCATGACAGCCAGCGCATTTTCGCCGTTTTCGGCGGTAAAGACCGTATAGTTTTCCGCCTGCAGGACGGCTTTCAGCAGCAGGCGGGTGTTTTTATCATCATCTACAACGAGAATACGAAACATTTTCTTCACGTATAATAAAAACCATCTCGAAAGGGGTGGTTTTTATCA
>JAFQTW010000154.1 GCA_017408855.1 Oscillospiraceae bacterium
ACGAGGCCTGCGCCACCATCCGCACCGAGATGGATTCTATGCCCGCTGAGCTGGACGAGATCTCCCGCAAGATCATGCAGCATGAGATCGAAGAGGCGGCGCTGAAAAAAGAAAACAGCCGTCTGTCTGCCGAGCATCTGGAAGAGATCCGGCAGGAGCTGAGCGAAATGCGGGAGCGGTTCAGCGAGATGAAAGCCCGTTGGGAAAACGAAAAAGCCTCCATCGGAAGGGTACAGAAGCTGCGCGAAGAGCTGGAGCAGACCGGAGCGCAGATCCAGCTGGCCGAGCGGGAATACGATCTGGAAAAGGCGGCACAGCTGAAGTACGGAAAACTCCCTGAACTGCAGAAACAGCTGGAAGAAGCGGAAAAAGCCGGCGCCGAGGAGACGACCCTTCTGCGGGATAAAGTAACCGAAGAGGAGATCGCCCGCATCGTCGGCCGCTGGACCGGTATCCCGGTGGCACGGCTGATGGAAGGAGAGCGGGAGAAGCTTTTGCATCTGGACGATACCCTGCACGAAAGAGTCATCGGTCAGGACGAGGCGGTCTCCACCGTTGCCGATGCCATCATGCGTTCGAGAGCCGGTATCCAGGATCCGGACCGGCCCATCGGTTCCTTCCTGTTCCTGGGACCTACCGGCGTAGGAAAGACCGAGCTTGCTAAAGCGGTGGCGCAGGCGCTGTTCGATGACGAAAGCAATATGGTCCGGATCGATATGTCCGAATATATGGAGAAACATGCCGTCTCCCGTCTGGTGGGAGCACCTCCCGGATACGTCGGCTACGAAGAGGGCGGTCAGCTGACCGAAGCGGTCCGCCGCAAACCCTACTCGGTGGTCCTGTTTGACGAGGTGGAAAAGGCCCATCCCGACGTGTTCAACATTCTGCTGCAGGTTCTGGATGACGGTCATATCACCGATTCGCAGGGTCGGAGAGTGGACTTTAAAAATACCATCATTATTCTGACATCTAACCTCGGCTCGTCCGCGATCCTCGAAGGCATCAACGATCAGGGTGAGATCTCCCTGGAGGCGAGAGAACAGGTGCAGAAGATGCTGCGTGCATCCTTCAGACCGGAGTTTCTCAACCGCTTGGACGAGACGGTGTTCTATAAACCGCTGACCCGAAAAGAGATCGGCGCCATTGTAGAGCTGATGCTGAAGGATCTTCGGGAACGTCTCGACCAGAAAGAGCTGACTTTGACGGTCACCGATGCGGCCAAAGAGCATATCGCCAACGAAGGATACGATCCCGTTTACGGCGCAAGACCCTTAAAGCGGTATATCCAGCGCAATCTCGAAACCCTGCTGGCCCGCTATATTCTGAAAATGGATCCGGCGCCCGGTACGGCATTGACTGCCGATTTGAAAGACGGAAAGCTGTATATCCACGAATAACCGAAAAGGACAGGGAGACCTGTCCTTTTCTTTTTGAAAAGTAGTTTGCACCGGGCAAGGTTTATGCTATACTACATAATAGAGTTTTATGCGTTAGTCCGAGGTGAATCAAATGGCGGAGAAAAAATTTACCGTTGCGCAGGGTATTCAGATCCCCGTTGTCAGCGGTGTGGAAAACGGATACGAAATGGAACGGAACGAGGAGGGACTGTGGCAGTTTACGGTGGTTTTGTCTGCGGAAAAGATCACGGCACTGCTGAAGGATTACTGTGAAATGCTGCCCTCGCCCGGCTATTTTACGCTGGAACTGCCGGTTCCTGATTCGGACGCCTTTGATATCTGGTATGTGGACGGCTGTACCCGTCCGGTGCTGAAAGCCATTGTGGAGCGGTACGGCGATCTGCTGTGTGCCGACGGCTTTGTCCGGTTTGGCTTTGCCAGCCACGATACCCCCGAGCAGATCTATGTGACCGATCTGAAAACCATCCAGATCTATGGGCGAAAGGCCGAGAAGATCTGTGCGCTGCTGAAAAAGCATGACATCCCCGCAAGGGATCATGTGGTCAAGCTGTGGGATATTCTTTCCGACGACAATCCCTGTGAGCTGATCCCCGCGGAAGTGGATGAAGAAAGCGTGTTCGATCTGCCGCAGCTTTTGGAAGAAGCGGGCATCTACCTGGCCGGCAGAAGAGAAGAGTAGGAAAAGATAAAACAAAAGCACAGCTTTCGCTGTGCTTTTTTCATTTATCGTACCGAAAAAAGGTCCACTCCGGTATAATAATGCAGCAGGATCTGCTGAAAATCGCTGCCCTGCCGCGCCAGATAATCCGCGCCATTCTGACTCAGCCCTACGCCATGCCCGTAGCCGAGAACGGAAAAGGAAAATCCGTCCGGCAAAGGGGTGACCGAAAAATGGGTGGATCGAAGCCCCAGCGCCTGCCGAAGCTGCTGACCGGTCACCGTACAGTCGCCGGCCTGCACCGAAAGCACATAACCCGACGGAGAGCGGGACAGAATCTGAAACCAGCTTGCCGGATCGTCGGACAGTGAGACCGTGTGAAAGCTTGCGCTTAACCTTTGCCGCATTTCTTCGACAGAAAACCGGACGATGCTTTCATACTCCGCCGCCAGAGTATCCCCGGCGCTGTCGGCAGGGACCAGATAGGGCAAAGACTGCTCCCAAACATTGGAGGCATATTCGGTATTCCCGGCACTGATGGCATGATAAGCCGCCAGGACCGGTTCTTCCTGATAGAAAAGCACCAGCGAAAAAACCTCGTCCACCGCCTGGGTGATGCGGTCCCAGTATTCTTCGCCTTGCTGCCCGTACCGTTCCAGCATCTGCTCACGGCGGATGAAACCCTGCCAGTTTTCCGGATCGGCGGAAAAATCCGCTCCGCCCAGCTCTTCGGACGGATGACAGTGGCAGTACAGCGCGTAGGTGTGTGCCGCCACCGCCTGCGCTTTTAAGGCTTCCGGATGAAAAGTCGGCGGCATCTCTGCCGCCACCGCACCGTAAAGATAGTCCAGGACCGGCACCTCGATGATCTCGTTTCGGGAACGGTCCAGCACCGAAAAACAGTCCGGTTCGTCCCAGTGAACGGTTTTTACCGTTTCCATCACCGGTCGGGTCTCCTGCGCCGGCGGCGGAAGGCTTTCTTCCTGCCGGATAACGATGGCGGCAGAAGAAGACTCTGTCTTTGGTACGGACAGGTCCAGCGCCGTCATGGGTAAAAGCAGGATCGCTGCGGAAAACAGCATCAGAAACAGAAGAAAGGTTTTCATATTGATCCCTCCGCAGCTAAGGATACGATAGAAAACACGAAAAAAATGGCGCAAGGTGTCGATAATCTGTGAAAACCGCTGATTCGGGGAGAAATCCTTGAAAAAACACCCCAAATAAGGCAAAATAATGAAGAATGATCTATTGGGAAGGAGACTGTTAATGAATAAAAAACAATTCAGAAGCAGCCTTTTGCTTCTGCTTACGGCGGTGATCTGGGGCGTTGCGTTTGTGGCCCAGTCTGCCGGCATGGAACATGTAGGACCGTTCACCTTTAATGCCACCCGGTCGATCATCGGTGGTCTGGTGCTTTTGCCGGTGATCTTTGTGATGGACCGCAAAAAGTCCGGAGAGGAAAAAGCCGCGGAAAAGGCAAACGGCAGGATACTGCTTTTGGGCGGCATCTGCTGCGGTGTGGCATTGGCGGTAGCAAGTGCCTTTCAGCAGATCGGCATCCAGTATACGACCGTTGGAAAAGCGGGCTTTATCACCGCTATGTATATCGTAATCGTTCCGCTTCTGGGGTTGTTTTTCAAAAAGAAGGTCCGCCTTCTGGTCTGGATAGCGGTTGCCATCGCGGTTGCGGGAATGTATCTTCTGTGCATGAACGAGTCTTTCTCGGTGGGTGCCGGCGACCTTCTGGTCATGATCTGCGCTCTGTGCTTTGCGATGCATATTCTGGTGATCGACTATTTTTCGCCCAAAGTCGACGGTATCAAAATGTCCTGCATCCAGTTTTTTGTGGCAGGACTTGTCAGCGCTGTTCCGGCATTGCTGTTTGAGCAGCCTTCCTTTCCGCAGATCCTGGCGGCATGGATGCCGATCCTCTACGCCGGTGCCATGAGCAGCGGTGTGGGCTATACGCTGCAGGTCGTTGCCCAGAAGAACGTAAATCCCACCCTGGCGTCTCTGATCATGAGCCTGGAATCGGTGGTCTCCGTTCTGGCGGGATGGCTGCTTTTGAATCAGCAGCTTTCCTCCAAAGAGCTGCTGGGATGCGCGCTGGTCTTTTGCGCCATTGTGCTGGCACAGCTGCCGGAGAAAAAATCCGAAACGGTTTCAGCATAAAAGAAAAAGGATGTTCCCTCTGGAACATCCTTTTTTAGTTGATTTCCGGTTCTATCGAATCGGACAGGATCACATACAGATCGGAGAAGCGATCCTCGGACAGAGATTTGGTCTTGCTTTGCAAAACAGCATTGCCTTCCGCAGGAACCAGCGGGATCATCACCGCAGCATCGGTTCCTTTTCCGGGTTC
Source organism: Oscillospiraceae bacterium (assembly GCA_017408855.1). Classification (GTDB taxonomy): domain Bacteria; phylum Bacillota; class Clostridia; order Oscillospirales; family Ruminococcaceae; genus UBA3818. The sequence continues at coordinate 4,439 of JAFQTW010000154.1, forward strand.
TGAGCGCAAAACGATAGAGCCGCCATGCAGCGCC
>JAFQTW010000155.1 GCA_017408855.1 Oscillospiraceae bacterium
ACAAGCCTTTTTTTGAACCACTCGCCTAGCGAGTGGTTTTCGATAGACAAAAAAGACCCGATCCTGCGATCGGGTCTTTTACGGTTTTTCAGATCATTTTGCTTCGACAGCTTCGGCTTCTTCTTTTCCGGGAAGGATCTTCGGAAGAACGAGCAGCGAAAGAATGAGCAGGGCAAAGAATACGCCCAAGGACAGGGGCAGGTAAACGCTGTATCCCATTCCAACAGTAAAGCCGGCAACCAGATATCCGATCATGGCGCAGATGGCAACCGTCAGCGCGTAGGGGATCTGGGTGACCACATGGCTCATCAGCTCGCAGCTGGCGGAAGTGGAAGACAGGATGACTACGTCGGAGATGGGGGAGACCTGATCGCCGAATACCGAGCCGGCCAGAACGGCAGACAGGGCCAGGACCGTCATTTCGGGAGCCAATACCTCACAGATGGAAACAACGATGGGGATCAAAATCGCGAAGGTTCCCCAGGAAGTACCGGTGGCAAAGGCCAGAAGTCCAGCGATGATCATCGCGATCGCGGGCAGCAGCGGCATGGGGATGCCGGATTCCTGCACGACACGGGCAACGTATTCGCCGGTGCCCAGATAGTCGCGGCAGATGGAGCTGATGGACCAAGCCATGCAAAGAATGACCGCAGCGCCGACCATGGATTTTACACCGTCGTTAAAGGCTTTGAAGAATTCGCCCATTTTCATGACACCGCGGGGCACGAACATCACAAAAGCGATGATCAAAGCCGCAAAGCCGCCCAATGCCAGCGCGGTAGGCGCATCGGTGTTGCCGAATGCGGTGATCAGATCGATCTTTTCGGGACCCCAGAACTCGCCGACATACAGCATGGCAAGAACCGAGAAAAGGATCAGGGCCAAGATGGGGATCATCAGGTCGGAAACACGGCCCTTGTCGGATACTTCCATCCGGCTGATCTCGTTTTCGGTCTCGGCGGTATCTTTTACGCCATACCGTTTGGCCTTTTCTTCCGCCGCCGCCATAGGACCGTAGTCACCTTTTTTGCGGATGCAGATCCAAAAGACCATAAAGATGGTTCCCACCGCGTAAAAGTTCAGCGGCGCCGCCTGCAGAAAGGCCTGCATACCGGTCATGCTGCCGTCCTGCGGCAGATAGGACATGACCGATGCCGCCCAGGAAGAAATGGGCATTAAAATGGCCATGGCAGCTGCCATCATGTCAACGACATAGGACAGCTTTTCACGGGAAATACCGAATTTATCGGTCACGGGACGCATGACCGTTCCGCTGGTGATGCAGTTGAAATAGTCATCCAAAAAGAGAAAAGCGGAAAAGACCGCGGTGGCGCTTAATGCGGCGCGGCGGCTTTTAAAGGTTTTCTGTGCCCATGCAGCATAGGCGTTGGATCCGCCCGCTTTGGTGATGACGGCGACCAGTCCGCCCAGCAAAGACAGGAACAGGATCATGTTGATATTGTCGCTCAGCTTGCTTCCCATCACGTTTACGGTCGTGCTGATGATCTCGACAAGCGGAAGCTGACAGGAAAGAACATAGATGGCGGCGCCGGCTAAGATGCCGCACATCAAAGAGAAGATAACTTCCTTGGTGAGTACTGCCAAAAGGATCGCAACAACAGGGGGAATGATCGACCAGATGCCTACGTCCTGCACAGAAAAACCTCCTTAAACAAATCGTATTTCGGTAAAAATCCATATGCAACAGGAAGATTATAACATTTCGCCCTGCTCTTGTAAATCGTTTTGCAGGAATTTATGCAGATATTCCTCGGGTTTTCGGATAAGAACCAGCAAAGAAAAAAGGGGGAGGACCCCAAAACGGATAAAAAAGGGAATAATTGCGTTTTTCTGCTAAAAAACTCCGCTTCAAACCCCGATTTGTTGTGAATCTTAGTCCTTGTATGGCAGGGGGGCTTGTGCTATATTATGATGGGTTTAAAGCCCTGTATCGTAAATAAGTATCTATTCGTTTGAGTCGAGGTGATAGGATGTTTATCCTGCTGTTTGTGCTGTGGATTTTATTTAACGGCAAGATCACGCTGGAGATCTGTCTGTTCGGGTTGGGCATTTCTGCCGCGGTGTACTGGTTTGCGGTGAAAATGCTGGACTACGATCCGAAAGCGGAACTGCGCGCGCTGAAAAAAACCGGACGGGTCCTGCATTTTCTGGCGGTTTTGTTCTGGGATATTTTCAAAGCCAGCTTTCATGTGATCCGGGTGATCTGGTCGCCCAAAAGAAAGGTGGATCCCAAGCTGGTGTTCTTCTACACCGATCTGTCCACCGATGCGGGACGGGTCGCTTTGGCCAACGCCATTACCCTGACCCCCGGCACCATTACCGTTCAATGCGAGCATGAGCTGTTCTGTGTCCACGCGCTGGATACTGCCAGCCAGGAGGATATTGACGAGAGCCAGTTCATGCATCTGTTAAAGAGAGTGGAGGAGAAATGATCATGCCCCAGTTTGTAAATACCTACCTGATGGCAGTGGTGGTCGCGCTGTCGGTGCTGATCTTCTTCTGCATGATTCGTGCGGTGAAAGGTCCCCGCTTTACCGACCGTGTCATGGCCGGAAATATGATCGGAACCATCGTGATCGTGATCCTGTCGGTCCTGTCGGTGGCGATGGATGCCGCTTATCTTGTAGACGTGGCGATCGTTTATGCCATGCTCAGCTTTATCACCGTTGTGGTGCTGTGCCGGCTGGTCATCGTCCGCAGAAGAGTACATGAAAGAGAGGAGCAGGAACAAAATGAGCGTCGTTAGAATCGTGATCGGTCTTTTGCTGGTCAGCATCGGACTGTTTGTGTTCATCACCGGTGTGGTGGGCATTTTCCGCTTAAAGTATGTGCTCAACCGGATGCACGCGGCAGCCTTGGGAGATACTCTGGGCATCCTGTTCATCCTTGCCGGACTGATGGTGCTGGTGGGCTTTGGCTTTCACGCACTGCGGATGGGTCTGATCATCGTATTTTTGTGGCTGGCAAGCCCGGTGGCGAGCCATCTGCTGGCAAAAGCGGAGTTTGTTACCTTTAAACATATCAAACAGGAAGTTGAGGTGGTCGAGAAATGAGAGTTGCTCTGGAATGGATCCTGCCTTGCCTTTTGATCGTCTGCGCATTAGCGGTCACCTTTTCCAAACGGCTGCTGGTCTCGGTGCTGCTGTTTATGTCCTTCAGCCTTGTGATGAGCGTGATCTGGGCGCTTTTGCAAAGTCCCGACCTTGCCATTACCGAGGCAGCGGTAGGAGCGGGTGTCAGCTCGCTTTTGTTTATCTACACCCTGAAAAAAATCCATGGGCTGAAGGGAACGAGTGATGAGTAAGATGAAAGAGAACAAAAGCTGTCCTTTTTCCCGTTTTGCGGCATGGGTCAACGGCGACCTGGAAGAAAAAGCTCTGTCGACGGATAAAAGTGCCCCCCGCAAAGAGAAAAAGCATCGGAAAAAAGAAAAATATTCTCCCCGCAAGGAATGGCATCAGTACGAGCAGTTTGACCATTTCTACCGTCTGTGCGCCATCGTCATCGGCGTTGCCATGGTAGCGGTACTGCTTTTGACCGTGACCCAGCTGCCGCTGTTCGGACATCCCGATAACCCGGTGGTCAATGAGATGAGCCAGCGCTACGTGGAAAAAGGTCTCGAGGAGACCGGCGCGGTCAATATGGTTGCCGGAATGATCCTTGACTACCGTGCCTTCGATACCTTTGGCGAAAGCTCGGTGCTGTTTCTGGCAGTCACCTGCGTGACCATGCTTTTGATGCGCGATAAAAACAACATCGATAAAGAAGAAGATCTGCATACCGCCCGTGAGATGGTCATCGAGCATTACGAAGAGGATATCATCCTGACCAAGATCGCCCGGCTGGTCATTCCCTGCGCGCTGGTCTACGGCATCTATGTGGTGCTCAACGGACATATTTCTCCCGGCGGCGGCTTCTCCGGCGGAACCATCATGGACGCGGCGCTGATCCTGTTTGCCGTTTCCTTCGGTATGCTGAAGATGAGCCGGTTCTTCACCTACAACACCTTCCGCAAGGTGACCTCTTCGGCGCTGCTGGTCTATGCCTCTTCCAAGGCCTATTCTTTTTATACCGGCGCCAACCATCTGGAAAGCTACATCCCGCTGGGAACCCCCGGCGCGATTTTAAGCTCCGGTCTGATCCTGGTGCTGGACATCTGTGTCGGCATCGTGGTCGCCTGCACCATGTACGGCTTTTACGCCCTGTTCACAAAGGGGGAACTGTAATGGAACATCTTCTGATCAACCACTACGAGGTGGCTGCGGTCATCCTCTTTGGCATTGGCTTTTTGAATATGCTTCTGCAGCATAATCTGGTGAAAAAGGTCATTGGCTTTGGCATTATGGACTCGGCCATCTACCTGTTTCTGGCCGCGCAGGGTTTTATCGAGGGCCGAATGGCACCCATTCTGGTAGGGACCGCTGCCAACGCTGCCGACTACATCAATCCGGTTCCGGCAGGACTTGTGCTTACCGGCATCGTGGTATCGGTCAGTGTGACCGCTTTTTCGCTGGCGTTGATCCAGCGGCTTTATCAAAAATACAAAACGGTGGACTTTGACGAGATCGTTCAGGCTGCCCGGATCAAAGGAGATGAGTAACCGTGCCCTTTGTCTATAACTTTCCCTTCTTTTCGATTTTTGTATGCATGGTCAGCGGTATCATCACGCCGCTTCTCAAAAACGGCAAGTCCGCTTACCGGGTCAGTCTTTTTGCTTCCGCCGTGGGACTTTGTCTGTCCGCCGCGCTGCTTTTGCGGGTGGCGCCGGCAGGGGAGTCGTTCAGCTACATGATGGGTCATTTCCCCGCGCCCTGGGGCAATGAGCTGTCGGTCGGACCGCTGGAAGCGCTTTTGGCCACCGCCGTTTGCTTTGTCATGCTGATGGCTCTTCTGGGCGGACGGAAAGATCTGTTTGAGGACGTTCTGCCCGAAAAGCAGAAATTTCTGTTCATCATGATGGATCTGAATCTGGCGGCGCTGCTGGCGCTGACCTACACCAACGATATTTTCACTTCCTACGTATTTATCGAGATCTGCACCATCGCCGCCTGTGCGGTGGTCATGGCGAAAGATACCGCCGCTACCCTTGTGGCGACCATGCGGTATTTGATCATGAGCCTTTTGGGTTCCGGACTGGTGCTGATCGGCATCGTGCTTTTGTACAGCATCACCGGGCATCTGCTGTTCCCCAACATTCAGGAGCGGGTGGTTGCCATCGCCGCGTCCGGCGAGTTTGCGGTACCTTTGACGGTGGTCATCGGTCTGATCGTGCTGGGACTGGGCATCAAAAGCGCCATGTTCCCCTTCCATCTGTGGCTGCCGCCGGCACACGGCTCCGCCACCACCGCCGCCAGCTCGGTTTTGTCCGGACTGGTGGTCAAAGGATACATCATTTTGATGATCCGCCTGTTTTATAAAGTCTTTACCGTCGAGGTCATCCGGGAAAACCATATCACCGATGTGGTTTTCGTCTTTGGTCTGGCCGGTATGATCATCGGCTCTGTAAACGCCATGCAGGAAGGCCACATCAAGCGGATGCTGGCCTACTCTTCGGTGGCGCAGCTGGGTTACATCTTTATGGGGATCGGTCTGGGGACCGAAGCGGGCATCTGGGCGGCTGTGTTCCAGATCCTCGTTCACGCGGTGACCAAGCCCATGCTGTTCGGATGTGCCGGCGCCCTGTCCGCCTGCCGCCATCACGAAAAGAAACTGCATAATCTGCGGGGCGCCGCCTACGAAAACCGTCTGGCAGGCGTTGGATTTACCGTAGGCGCCCTGTCCATGATCGGCATCCCGCTGTTCGGCGGCTTTGCGGCAAAGGTCTTTTTTGCCTCATCCTCGCTGGAAATGCCGGGAAAAATGTGGCTGACCCTTTTGACACTGGCGCTGTCCACGGTGCTCAATGCACTGTATTATATCCCCGCCGTAACGGTCCTGTGGTCCAAAACGCAGCCGGAGGAGAAGGGGGAGACCCTTCCCGTGGACAAGACCTTTACCGTTTCCACTGTTTGCTTTATCGCCGCTGTGCTGGTCCTGGGTATCTTCTTTGACCCGATCATGACCGTCATCGAGACCGGCGTGGCGCTGCTGTAAGGAGGGTGAGCATATGGAAAATATTCTGCTTCTTTTCCCGATCCTGCTTCCTCTGGCAGGGGGGATCGGTTCCTTTTTCCTGCACGAGCGCCGTCTGCGCCGCATCGGTGTCAGCGTAACGGTCATCGCCACTTTCCTGTGCGCTTTGGGTGTCTGCTTTTTGCCCCAGGCTTCGCTGACCCTCTGGGATATCGGCGGCAGCCTTGCCATCCGCCTTTTCGTGGATGAAATGAGCCGCTTTTTCCTGATGCTGGTTTCTCTCCTGTGGGTCCTGGCGGCGTTTTTCGCCTTCGAGTATATGCAGCACGAGGAAAACGAAGAGCGTTTCTTTGGCTTTTTCACCATGACCCTCGGTGTGCTGATGGGCATCGGCCTGTCGGCAAACCTTCTGACCCTCTATTTCTTCTACGAGCTGATGACCCTGATCACTCTGCCGCTGGTCATCCATACCGGTTCGAAAGAGGCCATCGCCGCGGGTCTTAAATATCTGGGCTATTCCACCTTTGGCGCGGGACTTGCGCTGATCGGATTTTTCATTCTCAACTACTACTGCACTTCTACTGCTTTTTCTGCCGGCGGAACGCTGGCAATGCCGCTCGTTCGGGGGAACGAAAATCTGCTGTTCGCCGTCTGGCTCATGATGATGGTGGGCTTTGGCGCCAAAGCCGGTATGCTTCCCCTGCAGGCTTGGCTGCCCACCGCCCATCCGGTGGCACCGGCACCCGCATCGGCGGTGCTGTCGGGACTGATCACCAAAGCGGGCGTAATGGCGATCATCCGTGTGACCTTTTACCTGTTTGGCGCCGAGTTTCTCAAAGGCAGCTGGGCGCAGACGGTGCTGATCGTTCTGGCGCTGGCAACGGTGTTTGCCGGATCCATGCTGGCGTATAAGGAAAAGGTGCTGAAAAAACGTCTGGCCTATTCCACCGTCAGCCAGGTCAGCTATGTGCTGTTCGGACTGTTTCTGCTCAACGCCACCGGCTTTGCGGGCGCCCTTTTGCAGATGGTGTTCCATGCGGTGGTCAAAAATCTGCTGTTCCTTTCTGCCGGTGCCATCATTTATAAAACCGGCAAGACCGATGTGCGTCAGCTGACCGGTATCGGCAAAGAGATGCCCATCGTGCTGTGGTGCTTCGCCATCGGCTCGCTGTCCTTGATCGGTATCCCGCCTACGGCGGGCTTTGTGAGCAAATGGTATCTGGCACAGGGCGGACTCTCCGAATACGGCGTTCTCGGCATCGTGGGAGCGGCGGTTCTTCTGGTCAGCGCCCTTTTGACTGCCGGCTATCTGATGCCCATTGTGACCCGGGGCTTTTTCCCGGGAAGCGATTTCGATTACGAGCATCTGGAGAAAAAAGAACCTTCCCGCCTGATGACGGTGCCGCTGATGCTGCTGGCTGCCGCCGCGGTGGTGCTGGGTATTTTCCCCGCTGGGCTGACCGATTTTGTATCGTCGGTCGCCGCAGCATTGATGTAGAAGGGAGGAGCGAAAAATGCTTGATATGCCTGCTTGGATGTATCTGGTCCCCATCCTGTTTCCGATGGTGACCGGCGCGTTTTTGCTCATCCGACCCATCGAAGAGCGCAAACAGCGTCAGCGCTATGTGGCCGCTTCGGTGATCGTCAATGCCGTACTGGCAGTTACCGTGCTTGTAGCGGGACCGCAGGAGACCTTCACCTTCCTGCGCTTTTCCGAAAAGCTGAGCCTCACCCTTGGGGTGGACGGTCTCGGTCGGGTCTTTGGCGTTATGGTCAGCCTGCTGTGGCCGCTGACAACCTTCTACTCCTTTGAGTATATGAAGCACGAGGGCGGCGAAAGCAAGTTCTTCGGCTGGTTCACCGTTTCCTTTGGCGTGGTGCTGGGTGTTTCCATGGCCAACAACTTTATGACCCTCTACTTCTTCTACGAGCTGCTGACACTGGCGACTCTGCCGCTGGTGATGCATTCCATGGACGGCAAAGCCCGTTACGCCGGCAAAAAGTATCTGATCTACTCCCTTTCCGGCGCGGCCTTTGCTTTCATCGCCATCATGATGCTTCTTGCCTGGGGCGAGAGCCTGGACTTTACCTACGGCGGCGTGCTCAATCCCTACAAGGTTGCAGATCTTGACAAAACCTTTTTGATGGAAGTGGCCTACGTTCTGGGCTTTTTCGGCTTCGGCGTAAAAGCGGCCATTTTCCCGTTCCACGGCTGGCTGCCGGACGCATCGGTGGCACCGACCCCCGTATCCGCCCTGCTGCATGCGGTGGCGGTGGTCAAAGCCGGTGTCTTCGCGGTGATGCGTTTGACCTACTACGGCTTTGGTGCGCATTTTCTCATCGGAAGCCGCGCGCAGACGGCAGTGATGATCTTTACCATCGTCACCATCGTTTACGGCTCTGCCATGGCGCTGCGGACGCCCCATCTCAAACGGCGTCTTGCCTATTCCACCATCTCCAACCTGTCCTACATCCTGTTCTCGGTGACCCTGATGACCCCCTCCGGTCTGGTGGGCGGACTGGCGCATATGGTGTTCCATGCCGCCATTAAGATCACTTTGTTCTTTGTGGCAGGCGCCATCATCTACAAAACGCATCGGGAATACATTTACGAGCTGGACGGTTTTGGCAAAGCCATGCCCAAGACCATGTTTGCCTTTACGGTGGCTTCTCTGGGTCTGATGGGCATCCCGCCGCTGGCCGGATTCGTCAGCAAATGGTCCATCGGTACGGCAGCGGTGCAGGAAGGCTTTCTCGGAAAGGCCGGTGCCGTGGCGCTGATCCTGTCGGCGCTTCTGACGGCGCTGTATCTGGTCTCGGTCATCCTGCGGGCTTATTTCCCCGCGAAAGATGCGGCGATCGATACCGAGCATGTGGAGGACCCCAACGGTTTGATGACCGTTCCCATGACCGTTCTGGCAGTGGTTTCGGTTCTGCTGGGTCTGTTTGCCGCTCCGCTGATGGAGCTGTTCCGTGCCATTGGCGCGGGACTTATGTAGGAAAGGAGGAAAAAACATGAACTTTTTGCTTCTTTTTCTCGTTCTGATGCCGATTTTCGGCGCGTTTTTAAGCTACTTGGCCGGACGGAACAGCAAATCCCTCCGGGATCATCTGGTGCTGGGTCTTACTGCGCTGGAGCTTTTGGGTGCGCTGTCTCTGGTCTTTACCGGCGAGCTGTCGCTGGTTTTGCCGGATGTCTGCGGGCTGGGTCTTAGTTTTCGTGCGGACGGCTTTCGTACCGTGATGGCGGTGCTGGCATCCACCGCGTGGTTTATGGCAGCGATGCCCTCGAGATGGTATTTTGCCCACGCCAAAAACCGCAACCGCTACTATCTGTTTTTCCTCTTCGTCCTCGGCTCTACCATGGGCGTGTTTTTGTCGGACGATTTGTACACTACCTTCGTGTTCTTTGAGATGATGTCCTTCTCCTCCTACGTCTGGGTGGTGCAGGAAGAGACCGACGGTGCCATCAAAGCTTCGGAAAGCTTTCTGGGCATCGGCGTTATCGGCGGACTTGTGGCGCTGATGGGCGTGTTCCTTCTGTATCATCTCACCGGCGATCTTTCCTTTGTCACCCTGCGGGAAAGCTGTGCGGCGGTGGAAAACCGTAGACTTTTGTATGCCGCAGGCGGCTGTCTGCTCTTTGGATTCGGCGCCAAAGCGGGTATGTTCCCGCTGCATTTCTGGCTCCCCACCGCCCATCCTGTTGCCCCTTCGCCCGCATCGGCGGTGCTTTCGGGCGTGATCACCAAAGCCGGTATCTTTGGTGTTCTGGTGCTGGGCGGAAAGGTGTTCTTCCACGACAGCGCATGGGGACTTTTGATCCTGCTTCTGGGTACGGTGACCATGCTCTTAGGTGCGGTCCTCGGTATTTTCTCGGTGAACCTCAAACGGACTTTGGCCTGCTCTTCCATGAGCCAGATCGGATTTGTTCTGGTGGGCATCGGCATGCAGGGTCTGTTGGGACATCACAATCAGCTGGCGGTGTTCGGCACCGTTTTGCATATGATCAACCATTCCCTCATCAAGCTGGTGCTGTTCATTTCCGCCGGCGTGGTGCTGGAAAATGTCAATTCTCTCGACCTTAACACCATCCGAGGCTGGGGCAGAGACAAGCATCTGCTCAAGGGATGCTTTCTCACCGGCGCCTTGACCATCGGCGGCATCCCGCTTTTGAGCGGTTATGTGAGTAAAACTTTGCTGCACGAGTCCATTGTGGAATATGTGGCGGAGCTTTCTTCCCACGGTGAAGCGACGGCGCTGTTTTCCGCCATCGAATGGCTGTTCCTTTTGGCGGGCGGTATGACGCTGGCTTACATGACCAAGCTGTTTGTCTGCATTTTCGTGGAAAAACCGCAGAAAGAGCATCCTTCCCACGGAACATACATGGACAAGCGCACCGCGGTGATGCTGGTATCGGTTTCCGCAGCTCTTTTGCTGATGGGACTGACCCCGCATCTGACCATGGACCGTATCGCCGATTTTGCCCGTGACTTTGTGGGCGGCGAAGCGGCAGCCCATCAGGTCCACTATTTTGCGTGGGTCAATCTGAAAGGCGCGGTCATCTCTTTGCTCATCGGCGCAGCCCTTTATTTCGGCGTTGTCCGTACCCTGCTGATGAAGAAGAACGCACAGGGCGAAAAGGAATATGTCAACCGCTGGCCTTCATGGGCGGATCTGGAAAAGAACATCTACCGCCCGATCCTGGCGCTGCTGGCCTTTGTCGGCGCCATGATCTCCCGTACCGCCGCTTCTCTGGCGGACTGGACGGTGGCGCTCATCCATCGGGTGTTCTACAAAAAAGCACCGCAGACAGTGGAACCCAGGACCAACGAGCTCTTTGGCGCCTACTCGGAAAAGCCGGTCCATCGGGGACTGGTTGGCGAGACTCTGGAATACGAGCTTTTGCTCTACGGCGTTGGCGTTGTGATCACGCTGCTGTATCTGTTCCTGCGATAAAACCAAACAAAAAGGACCGAAAATCTGTTGATTTTCGGTCCTTTTTTGCGGGAAAAATCCCCGTTTTTTTATTTGATTTCGTCCAAAATCTTTGCCAAATCGGGGAAAATATCCACACTGCGGCGCAAAATGCCCTGCATATAGGCGATGGCGATGCCGTAGTTGGTCATAGGAACGCCCTGATCTTCGGCGCATTTGAGGCGGTACATCACCTCGCGGGCGGGCAGCATACAACCGCCGCAGTGGATGATCACCTTGTAGCGGGACAGATCCTCGGGGAAGTCGGCACCGGAAGAAAGCTCGATGTTCACATTCTGTCCCACATGGTTTCGCAGCCAGCGGGGGATCTTGACCGAGCCGATGTCGTTGCACTGACGGTGATGGGTGCAGCCTTCGGCAATGAGGATGGTATCGCCTTCCTGCAGCGTCTCGATGGCTGCAACACCTTTGACGGCGGACTCCAAAAAGCCTTTGTACCGCGCCATCAAAATGGAGAAGGAGGTCAGCGGGATATCCGCAGGAGTATCGGCAGAAACTTTGCCGAATACCTGGCTGTCGGTGATGACCATGCGGGGCTTTTTGCCGAGGCTTTGCAGCGTTTCGGTCAGCTGGGTCTCCTTGGTGACGACACACATGGCGTTGGAATCCAGAATGTCCCGGATGGTCTGCTGCTGCGGCAGGATGATGCGTCCTTTAGGCGCCGCTTCATCGATGGGGGTGACCAGCACGATCAGATCGTTTTCCCCGATCAGATCGCCGACGATCCGTTTTTCCTCCTCGGCGGACTTGCCCAGGGCGGCGATGCGCTCTTTCAGCTCGTGAATGTTTTTGCCGGTGGCGGCGCTGACAAAAATAGCGCCGTCCTCGGCTTTTTCTTCTGCTACAAGGTCGGATTTATTGTAGACCAGCAGATGGGGGATATTCTTTTCTTTGATCAGCGCCAAAAGCTCCCGATCCAGATCGGTCATGCCAACGGCAGCATCGACCACCAGCACCGCCACGTCGGTTTTGTTGAGTACCTGACGGGTCTTGCGGACACGAAGCTGACCCAGCTGACCTTCGTCGTCAAAACCGGGGGTGTCGATGATCAGCACCGGACCCATAGGCAGAAGCTCCATGGCTTTCTGCACCGGATCGGTGGTGGTTCCTTTGGTATCGGATACGATGGACAGTTCCTGTCCGGTAACGGCATTGACCACGCTGGATTTTCCGGCATTACGCATACCGAAAAATCCGATGTGGATACGGTTGGCAGAGGGGGCAGCATTCATGCTCATAGGGTTTTCTCCTTATTCTTAGCGGATGACGAGGGCGTCGATATCCACTTCGTTTTCGATCATTTCGGTCTCCAGCATAAAGTTCATGGTGGACTTCATCGCCTCGATATCCGAATCCTTGATGGTCATGTCAAAGTCGTACATGGGGTACATGCCTTTTACCGCCTCGACATCCAGATCCAGATAGTCGGCTGCCTCCTGCAGGGCGGTCTCTTCGTTTTCCGCCATAAAGGTCAGGACTTTTTCCTGTGCTTCGAGGAATTTTTCCACCAGATCTTTATGCGCATCGTAGAATTTCTGGGTGGTGGCGCAGCAGATGGTAGCATCCACAAGGCCCTTGCCGTTGGTCACCAGATGACCGCCGCCGGACTGCATATTATAAGCTGCGGCACCTGCCAGCAACGCGCAGTCCACACTGCCGCCGGAGAGGGCTGCCATTGCATCGGGGATGGTGGTGTTGACGAAGTTGACATCCGCCAGAGTCATGCCGCCGGATGCCAGATACGCCACCAGCAGTTCGTGCAGGATGGTGCCCTGCGGTCCTGCGATGGTCTTGCCGGCCAGGTCGGCGGGAGAAGCGATGGACGCATCGGCAGAGAACAGGCAGAACGCCTCGGGCGAGCGGGAGTACATGGAGATGACCTTGATATCCGCATCGTTGGCGGCGGATAGGATCACCGAAGTGGCGCCTACCGCGTAGAGGAAATGAATGTCGCCGGAGGCCAGCGCCTGAGTCTGATCGGCACCGGAGGTGATCTCCGAGTAGGAAACGGTCTCAACGCCGGCAGATTTCATGGTCTCGGCAAAGATGGAGTGATTTTTCTCCACGATGGAAGGAACGTTCAGCGGCGAGGTCACATAGGTGACAACCACGTCTTTGACATCGTTTTTCTTGGCACAGCCGGCAAACAGTCCACACAGAAGGACAGCTGCCAAAAGAACGGATAAGATTTTTTTTGCTTTCATTGTTTGTTTCTCCTTTTAGATAGTTTGTATTGTTTTGAGGATCTCCGCTTTCAACTCCTGCAGCCCGGACAGATCACGTCCGCCCTCGGGTCGGGGAGAAAGCGGAAATTCTTTTCTGACTTTATGGTCGCCCATGACCACGATCCGATCGCCGATGCGCAGCGCTTCGTCGATGCTGTGGGTCACGAACAGTACGCCGCAGCGGTTCTGCCGATGGATATCAAGCAATGCCAGCTGCATTTTTTCACGGGTAAAATGGTCCAGCGCCGCAAAGGGCTCGTCCATCATGATGTAGTCGGGGTCCAAAGCCAGCGCGCGGGCCAGCGCGCATCGCTGGCTCATCCCGCCGGAAAGCTGACTGGGGTAGGCATCGCCAAAGCCGTCCAGCCCGGTCAGATGCAAAAGGGCATCGATCTTTTGGGGATCCTGCTCCTTTTTGGAAAGACCGAAGGCGATGTTTTCCCGGGCGGTCAGCCAGGGCATCAGCCGCGGCTCCTGAAAGACGAAGGCGGTGCGGCTGTGGGGCGGCGTTTCGATCTTGCCGCTGTACGCTTTGTCCAGACCGCCGATCAGCCGGAGCAGGGTGGTTTTTCCGCAGCCCGAGGGACCGAGGATCACGGTGATCTCGTGGGCAGGAACGGTCAGGTCCATCTGTTTTAAAACGGTGCGTTCTCCGCCGTCTGCCGAGAAGGATTTGGAGAGGTTTTGGATGACGATCTGATCATTCATATTTGACACCTCCCACGCAGACTTTTTTGATGAACAGGGAAAAGAGCCAGTCGCTCAGCATACCGATGAATCCGATGAGAAAGATACCGATGAGCACCTTGTCCGAGCGGGACATCTGCTGCGCGTAAACGATCATGTAGCCCAGACCGCTGGCGGCGGCGAACATTTCCGCGCCGATCAGCGCCCGCCAGCTGTAACCGAGACCGGTGCGCATCCCAACGAGGATGTCTTCTTTTGCCCAGGGAAGGCTGATCCTCAAAAACAGCCGCCAGGGGGAAAAGTTCATGCTTTTGCCTACCTCGAGAAGTCCCCGGTCGCAGCTGGAAAATCCGTGGCTGACGTTGAGATACATGGGGAAAACCGATGCCAGCACGATGATGATAAGCTTTGAGGTCTCGCCGATGCCGAACCATAAGATCAGCAGCGAGATCAGCGAAAGGGGCGGCACGTTGCGCATAAAATTGGTCAGATGCCGCAGGTATTCCGATTTGGAGGGAAGATATGCCGAGAGCAGCCCCAGCACAAAGGCGATGGCAAAGGAGATCAAAAAGCCTGCCAGCACCCGCTTAAGGCTCGCCCAGACCGAGAGGGCGATCTCACCTTTTACGAGCATCCTGCAAAAGGTGTCCCATACCTTCCAGGGGGTGGGCAGCAGGTAGGTGTTCCAGATGCCCAGAACAGAAACCAGCCACCACAGAGCAAAAATCAGAACAAAAATGTAATAAGGCTTTAAAAAGCCGTGGATCTTTTGAAAAACAGGTCGGGTCTTATTCATGTTTCCAGTCACCCCGTGCCGTTACCACCTGATAGCCGATGGCGCTCATCGTTTTTCGCAGAAGGTGGACGCTTTCGGCTGCTTCTTCGCCGGTGGCGATCTTGTTGTCGTAGAGCATATATTTCTTCCGAACCGAAAGGGGAGAGAGGTTGGGCATCACGACGTTTGCGCCAAACTGCATCCCACGGACTCTTCCGTCGCCGCTGACCGTGCCCAAAGCGGTGGTGGCGGGCAGCAGAACGGTGGGCAGCATCAGCCGGATGATCGCCAACAGCCGCAGGGTCTGGCGGGCGGTGCCGGCCGGTTCGTCACAAAAAGGGGTATCCTTGTGGGGGATAAAGGGACCGATGCCCACCATTTCGGGACGCAGAGACTGAATGTAGCGCAGATCCTGCAGGATGTTCTGCGGGGTCTGGAAGGGAGAACCTACCATAAAGCCGATGCCGGTCTGAAACCCGATCTTCTTCAGATCCGAGATGCAGCGCATCCGCTCTGCCAAAGTCAGCTCGGCGGGATGCAGCTTTGCGTAGTGGCAGGGGCAGGCGGTCTCGTGCCGCAGCAGATACCGGTCGGCGCCGGCGGCGAAATAGGCTTCGTATTCCTCGCGGCTTTTTTCGCCCACCGAAAGGGTCAGGGCGCAGTCGGGAAATTTTTGCTTGATGGAAGAAACGATGCGGACCATCCGCTCCCGGGTGAAGTAGGGGTCCTCGCCGCCCTGCAGAACGAAGGTGCGAAAGCCCAGCTCGTATCCGTGACGGCAGCATTCGAGAATGTCCTCTTCGCTTAAGCGGTAGCGCTGCGCCTTTTGGTTGGAGCGGCGGATGCCGCAGTACAGGCAGTCGTTTTTGCAGTAGTTGGTAAACTCGATAAGCCCGCGGATGTAAACATCCTTGCCGTAATGCTTTTGCCGCACAGCTGCGGCTGTTTGGGCAAGATATTCTTCTGCTTCGGGCGTTTCGCACCGGATCAGCGACAAAAGCGCTTCATCGGGAAGATCCCGCTCCCGGGCGAGTTGATCGATCAGATGTTTCATAGGGTCACCTTAGTCTTTGAAAACATAGTTGGAGTAGGCAGCTTTTGCGGTGATGCCGGGCAGCCGTCCGATCTTGCCGGACATGGCGCTGATCCGGTCCTGCGGCGCATCCATGGCGATACTGATGACGTTGATGCCCCGATGCCGGTAGGGGATGCCCATCCGCCCGATGATGTATTCTCCGTATTCATGAAGAATGTCGTTGAGCTGAGAAACCGCGTTGGGGTTTTCCACGATGATGCCGATGACAGCGACTCTCGATTCCATAAGTCTCCTCCTTTTTGCAATAAAAAAGCTGTGCCTTTTGAGAAAAGACACAGCAAGAAAGAGCCCGACCGTAAGCGAGCGATTTTTCGATATGATGCGTCTTTCATCTCAAAACGTGTTTTCGATGTCAGATTCCGTATATACTATACTATATTGTGAAAAGTTTGTCAACTCTTTTCTTCCAGAGAAAAAGGATTGCCCGAAACTTTGTTTTGGTGTATGCTGAAAGGGTATGAAAGGCGGTGAGCAGATTGCAAAAGTCCTGCGCGTTTACCGGGCACAGACCGGATAAGTTTTCCTTTGGCTTTGACGAAAGCCATCCCGGCTGTGTGCGCCTGCGGGAAGCGATTTTCGGGGCAGTCTGCCGCCTTGCCGATGCGGGGGTCACCACCTTTTACACCGGAATGGCGTTGGGGGTGGACCTGTGGTGCGCCGATGCGGTGCTTCGTCTGCGAAACGAAGAGCCGACCCTGCGTCTTGTGGCGGTACAGCCCTGCGCGACCCAGGCGGACCGGTGGCCGGAAAAGGAACGGCAGCGCTATCAGGATATTTTGGCACAGGCAGACGAGCGGGTCTGTCTGCACGAAAGATACACCCGTTTTTGTATGCACGAGCGAAACCGCTACATGGTGGACCGGGCGCAGTATCTGCTTGCCGTATACGACGGCGGCGACACCGGAGGAACGGCATCTACCGTGCGCTATGCCGAAAGCCGGAAAAGGAACATCTGGCTTTTGGATCCGGTTTCCCATCAGCTGGTTCAGATGGTACCGCCTGCCGAACCGGAGCAGCTTGGATTATTTTGAATAAGGAGAAAGCGAAAGAAGGATCCTTCTTTCGCTTTTTGTTTATCCCAAAGCAACATCCAAAACCATCATCAGCACAAAGCCGAGTGTGACCCCCAGCGTTCCGATATTGGATCGCTCGCCCAGATGGGCTTCGGGGATCAGCTCCTGCACCACCACATAGATCATGGCGCCGGCGGCAAAGGACAAAAGCCAGGGCATGATCGGCTGCAGAAAGTCTGCCATGCATACCGCCAAAAGCCCAAACAGCAGCTCGACCACACCGGACAGACTTCCGTACCAAAAGGCGCGGCAAGGAGAAAAGCCTTCCTGCCGAAGGGGAAGGGAAATGGCAGCGCCTTCGGGAAAGTTCTGGATCCCGATGCCCAGGGCCAGCGCTGCGGCAGAAGCCAACAGCATAGGATCCTGCATTTGCCCTGCCATCGCAAAGGAAAGACCAACGGCCATCCCTTCGGGGATGTTGTGCAGAGTCACCGCCAGGACCAAAAGCGCGGTGCGGGAAAAACTGTCTTTGCGGGTGTGGTGGGAAAACAGCACCGGTAAGATGCTGTCCACCCCCATCAAAAAGACGATGCCCAAAGAAAAGCCGCCTGCTGCGGGGATCCAGCCGATGCTGCCGGAACGCTGTGCTGCCTCGATAGCAGGCAAAAGCAGGCTCCAGACCGAAGCGGCGATCATCACCCCTGCGGCAAAGCCGAGGAACAGACGCTGCACGTTCCGGTGGATCTCCCGGCGGAAAAAGAGCACCACGGCCGCCCCGAGCGCGGTCATCAGGCAGGTAAAGCCGGTACCGGCCCCCGCCCAGAAAAATGTATCCATAAAGGACCCTCCAAGGATAAATTATCCCTGCAGAAATCCGTGAATGATCTTCTCCTGTGCTTCTTCTTCGGTGAGACCCAAAGAGCGCAGCTTGATGATCTGCTCGCCGGCGATCTTGCCGATGGCAGCCTCGTGGATCAAAGAAGCATCGGTGTGTCCGGCAAACAGCTCCGGCGCGGCGTTGACCCGTCCGGAACCGACCAGAATGGCGTCACATTCCGAATGCCCGGTACAGGGGGCATTGCCCAGAATGCGGGAATGATAATCCTGCAGGGAGTTGTCTTTCGCCACAGAGCGGGAGCAAAGATCCACCGCAGCATCGGCCCCGTCGATGGTGACGACAAAGTCGCTTTTGGCGGTCTGCTCAAACTCTGTGAGGATGCTTTCGTGGATGATCAGCTTGGAACGGGCGCCCATCACCGCGGTCGTTTTGCGGTCGGTGCTGTCCACGCCGCCGATCTGAACGGTGTCCATCTGCAGGGTGGCATCCTCTTCCAGATGAATGTCGGTCACCGGATCGATGCGGCGCGCGCCTTCTCCTTCGCCGGTGCCAACGTGTTTTTCCTCGTACAGGACCTTGGCGCCTTTCCCGACGAAAAAGCGGTGTACGCCGTTGTGACGGGCCTCTTCCTCGCCTTCGGAATGAACGCCGCAGCCGGCGATGACCTTAACGTCAGCCCCTTCGCCGATGTAAAAATCGTTGTAGACCAGATCGTCCACGCCGCTGTGGGTCACGCAGGCGGGGATGTAAACCACTTCGTTTTTGGCAAAGGGTTTTACATGGACCTCGATCCCGGGCAGCCCCACCTTGTTTTCGATGGTGACGAACTCGGAATTCTGCCGTCCCGCACACTGACCATCCTCACGGATATTATATGCAGTGACAAAGGCATCTGCGAAATCGGAAACCAGGGTCAGAAGTTTTTCGGTGATCTTATTCACAGTCGCCATCTCCTTTCAGCGGACACTGTCCTACTTTTTCTCCTGCCATCAAGGTCGGCAGGATCCGTTCTCTTTCCCCGGCAGCTTTGACCCGCCCATCGGCAATGACGATGATCTCGTCGGCGATGGAAAGAATCCGCTCCTGATGGGAGATGATCAGCGCCGAGCAGTTTTCCCGTTTTTTGAGGCGCTGGAACACCTCGATGAGTCCGGTAAAGCTCCACAGATCGATGCCGGCTTCCGGCTCATCAAAGATCATCAGGCGGGCGTTTTTGCGGGCTAAAACGGTAGCGATCTCAATGCGCTTGCTCTCGCCGCCGGAAAGACTGCCGTCCACCTGCCGGTCGATGTAGTCTTTCGCGCAAAGACCTACCTGACCCAAAACGGCACAGGCTGCCGCATCGGAAAGCTTGTCCCCTGCGGCAAGATCCAGCAGGTCCCGGACAGTCAGTCCCTTAAAGCGAACCGGCTGCTGAAAGGCGTAGGCGATGCCTTTTTTGGCGCGTTCGGTAATGTCCAGTCCGGTGATATCCTCGCCCAGCAGACGGATGCTGCCTTTTTCCGGCATCTCCAGACCGGCGATCAGCTTGGCAAGACTGGTCTTGCCGCCGCCGTTTGGTCCGGTGACAACGGTGAGCTTACCGGGGGCAATGTTGAGAGAAATATCCTTTAAAATGGGGTCGCCGTCCGGCAGACTCCATGCGATATGATCGAGAGACAGCATAAGGTTACTCCTTTTTTTGGAACGATTTGCGGAAAGATCTTCCGCATTTCCTACAATAATACTATGATATTGTGTCTCGTTTGTCAAGGCTTATTTACAGACAGAAAAAACCGCCCTGAAATCCCGGTTTCAGAGCGGTTTTGGTTTTATTCATCGATCAGTTCCAGATCCTCGTCACGGACCACATGGAATTCTTCCCTGTTGGTCATATCGTACATGACGGGTACCACGAACAGGGTCATCAAAGTGGCGTACAAAAGACCGCCGATACAAACGATGGCAACGGGGCGCATCATCTGCGAGCCGGGGTCGGTGCCGATGATCATGGTGACCATGCCGAGAACGGTGGTCAGGGTGGTCATCAGAATGGGGCGCAGACGGGTGACACCCGCTTCGATCAGCGCATCCTTTTTGGACATGCCTTCCGCCCGCAGCTGATTGACATAGTCCACCAGTACGATACCGTTGTTTACAATGACACCGGCCAGCATAACAAAGCCGATCATCGAAATGATGCTGATCTCCATTCCGCAGAGCAAAAGCGCCAAAAATCCGCCGGTAAAGGCCAGGGGGATGGTGAACAGTACGATGAAGGGGGATTTGAGCGACTGGAACTGTGCCACCATGATCAGATAGATAAAGGCGACCGCCATCAAAAGCATCTTGCTCAGCTCAAGCATCGATTCCATGATGGTCTCGTTCTCACCGGCAAATTCCACCGAAACACCGCCGGGCAGCTCCATTTCGGCGATGGCCGCCTGCGCCGCAGAGGTGACGAGGGTCACGTTATGACCTTTCTCCACCGTGGCAGAAACGGTCAGATACCGGCGCTGCGCGTCGCGGCTGATGGAAGAAAGGGACTGGGTCTCGGTAATGGTGGCGATGTCTTTGAGCAGGACCGGTTTCTCCTCTTCGGCTTCTTCCTCCTCGGTTTTTTCCTCCGCAGGATCCTCTTCCTCCTCATCGGAAGGCAGCATCGCCGACATATCTCCCATGCCGGATGCCATTCCTGCGCCCATGCCGCCGCCCATACCGGCAGCCATGTTCACCGGCTCGAATTCGTGATTTTTGATCTCCTCGAGGGTTAGTTCCTCGGCAGTGCCGTCGATGACCACAACGCTGACGTCGGTGTTTTCCAGATTCAGCGTGGTAGAGGTGGTCTCGCTGGTCATCATGGCGGCGATCTCGGCGTAGACCTGTGCCACGGTGAGACCGTTTTTCATGGCCTTTTCCTTATCCACCGTGATGCGCCATTCAGGGGTAGGCTCGCCCAGACCGGGGTCGGCAGAGGCCACGCCTTCCACATTTTCCAGAACCGATGCGATCTCTTTGGCAGCAGACTGCATATCGTCCAGATCCTCGCCGTACAAACGGATGGACACGCCCGATCCGCTCATGGCAGAGAGCATCGAGCCCATATCGTTGGAAGAGCTGACCGAGATGCGGCCTTCCAGCCCTTCGCATACGGTGCGGATCTCCTCCGCCAGCTCACTGATGGACCGATCCGCATCCTCCTGCGGGATGACGTACATGGTCACCGAGGTGACATTTTCGCTGCCGCCTCCAAAATCCAGACCCAGCATGCTGGAGGTGCCGGCGGAAAGCATGGCGCCCACCGTTTCGATCCCCTCGATGCCGCTGACACGGCGGATGATCTCATCGGAAACGGAAGCGGTCTCCTCCAGTGTGGATTCCTCCGGCATATTCAGGCTCAGGCTGATCTCCGAAGAGTCCATCACCGGCATAAAGGAAAAACCGCGGGACAGGATGGCAGCGGTGCTTCCCACCAGCAGGACAAGGGCCAGGATCAGCACCAGCGCCCGCTTGGGAAGAGCCCAGCGCAGCAGTTTTTCATATCCCGCCAGCAATTTTTCAAACCAGCGGGAAGACTTTTCTTCTTTGTGGTTGCGCAGAGTCCGCTGCGCCATGGCGGGAACGACCGTCAGTGCGATGATCAGGCTGGCTGCCAAAGCGTAGCCAAAGGTCAGCGCCAGATCGGTGAACAGCTGGCGGGTGATGCCCTGTACGAATACGATGGGCAGGAAAACGCAGACGGTGGTCAAAGTCGAGGCGGTGATGGCCGCCGCTACCTGCGCCGCGCCGGATACGGCGGCTCTCACTGCCGAATAGCCCTTCGCCCGCAGACGGTAGATGTTCTCGATGACAACGACCGAGTTATCCACCAGCATACCGATGGCGACCGCCAGACCCGACAGAGAGATCATGTTGAGGGTAACACCGGAAAAATACATCAGTACGATGGCAAGGACCACCGAGACCGGAATGGAAACGGCGATGATTCCGGTGGGTTTTAAGTCTTTCAGGAACAGAAACAGAATGGCAACTGCCAGAAATGCGCTGGAAAACAGGTTGGACAGTACCGAGTTGACGATCATGTAGATGTAGTCACCCTGGTCCATCAAGGGGGTAAAGTGCAGACCTTCGTATTCCTGCGACAGTTTTTCGAACCGCTTCTGCAGGTTTTCCGAAACCTCGGCGGTAGCATAGTTGGACTGTTTGGAGAAGGTCAGGATCAATCCGTCGTTCTCGCCCATTCTGGCGTAGGTCGTGGCGGCGTTGTCGCTGACGAAAATATCCGCCACATCCCTCAGATAAACTGGATCCATCCCTTCCATGCCCGGATCAAAGAGCAGAAGATTTTCCATTTCATCCACGTCTTCGATCTTATCGCCCACACGGACCAGATAATCCACCCCGTCCTCGGTGATGTAGCCGGCAGGCATGGAGAAGTTCTGTGCCATCAGGATCTGGCTGACCATATCCATGGTCAAGGTGTCAGCCATGTTGGTCTTTTCCGCTTCGGAGCGGGCATCTTCCAGCTGCTGCTGGGCCGAAGTCAGCGCCGACTCGCCGTTTAAGATCTGCACCATGGCAGAATAGATACCGATCTCGGCGCTGGATTTCTGCGAGTACATTTCCTCGATGGCTTCCTCCAAAGTCATGGAGCCATCCTCGACCTCTTCGTAGGTGTCATTCAAAAACGCAAGGGTCTCTTTGGCGGTGCCCAGCGCTTCTCCGTTGGTCTCGTAAGCCTGACGCAGACCGTCCCGGTCCAGCTCCTTTTCCGCAAGAGCTGCGTCAAAGTCCGCAAGCTCTTTCTGCACCGCCAGATACTCTTCGCTGGCGGTGATCTCGGCAATGGCACGGATCTTTTCTTCGAGGGTCATCTCTTCGTTTTGGTTGATGGCCTCGATCTGTGCCTCAAATTCCGCTTCTTTTTTCTCCAGCTCATCCAGATGCTTGATGGCTTTTCTCAGATCCAGCCGGTCCATGGTCAGCTGATCGATCTGCTCTTCGGTAAATTCGATGGCTTCGGTCAGACCCATATCCGCCATGTCCAGCATGGCCTTGCCGCTCAGGACCTGGCTTTCCGCCTTGCCCATCTCGGTCTGCAGGGTTTTGTGCCCGGATTCCAGCTGATTTTTGCCGTCGGCCAGTTTGTCCTGCGCCTCTTTTAACGCTTCATCCGCTTCGGAAAACTGTTTTTCCATGGAATCGTGCAGCTCTTGGTTGACTTTATCCAGCTTTTCCTGCGAAAGCAGTACGTTGATCTGCTTTTCGATGGCACCGCTGGTGGAAATGCTGGCAACACCGGCGGTTCCCTCCAGCTTGTTCATCAGGGTGTTGTTGACAAAGCTGGTCAGCTCGTATACATCCGCACCGTCCAGATCGACGGCGGCGATCATAATGGGGAGCATATTGGGGTTGATCTTCATCAGATAGGGCGTGCCCACCATATCCGGCCATGCGCCCTCGATCAGCGAGATCTTTTCCCGGGCGTCGGCGGACAAAGTGTCCATGTTGGCGCTCTGGGAAAACTCCAGCATGATCATCGATACGTTTTCGCTGGAGGTGGAAGAGATGTTCTCAATATCCTCCAAAGTAGCCATGGACTGTTCCAGCGGCTTTGTCACGGTCATCTCCACCTCTTCGGGCGAGGCGCCGGGATAGGTGGTCACCAGAATCGCCATGGGAAATTCCATGTTGGGCAAAAGATCCGGGGTCATGCTGGTAAAGGAGACAAAGCCCAGGATCAGCACCAAAATCACCGCCACAAATACGGTCATGGGCTTTTTTACACTGAATTTTGCAAACATTATGCGTTCTCCTTTCCGGCAGAAAAGCCCCGTTTTAAAATCGAAAGTTTATTCAAAAAACGCGCGCGGATCAGCTCTTTCTGGTCCGGATGCGCCATCAGCTCGGACAGCGCCCATTTCAGCAGGTCCATCAGCATCTCCGCCATATCGAAAAGATCGTTTTCGGTTTGGATATCCAGCAGCGAAAGATCGATCTGGGTGTGGATCTGATGTCCGTCCTTGCAGGGAAGCCCCATGCTCTTGCAGGAAAACCGCTCGTCGATCACCCGCAGACCGCTGAGAAGATGATGGTACAGCCGCCGCATCTCTTCTTTTTCGCTGAGAACGCAAAACAGATCCAGCGCATCGACCACCACGCCAAAGGGATCACCCTTGTGCTTTTGCAGGCTTTGCAGGGTCATCTGCCGCAGCTTGCGGGAAAAAGCCCCCAGCAGCATCTGCATCATATCGTCTTTGCCGTTGAAATACTGATAAAAACTGCCCCGGGAGATCTGCGCGGTCTGTATGATCTGATTGATGGAGATCTCATCATAGGGGACCCGGCGGATCTCGGCGTAGATGGCATCCATCAGCTTTTGGCGCTTTTCTTCGGGCAGATTATAAAAGGTCGAGGTGGGCATGCGTGCTCGTCTCCTTGTGGATAAAATGAAAAAGTGACAGGGTGTCACATCGCAAAATCTATGATAAAAGAGGAGCATTTGAGAATCAATAGATAAATTGTAAACAAAATGGAAAAAGCGCTTTAGAACCGGCAAAGAATGACAAGTTGAGCGAAAAAAGCCCCGTTGACAAGCGGGGAGAAAACTGGCATAATGACAGGGTATGAGGGAGTAGCGAGCGCTATGCGGCGCAGCCGAGTCAACATGCTGATCGACGGATCTGGCCGGCTTTAATACGCGAGACTCATGTATCGCTAAGTTGAGCTATGCATGGAGTCTGCCTTTTCGACATGACACCGGGTATGGCAAGGCTGTGCCCGGCTTTTTACTGCCGATTTTCCGGTTGGCGCCAGGAAGATCGGTCAAAGCCGCGGCAGGAGCGGACAAAACCGGGACAGACAGGGATCGGGAGGACAAAATATGCAGCTTGGTTTTACGTTTTTCTTTAACAGCATCCTTTTGGGGATCGGTCTTGCCATGGATGCCTTTTCGGTATCTTTGGCCAACGGACTCAATGAGCCCTGCATGCGCCGGCGCAGAATGACGGCGGTGGCGGGTATTTTCGCAGCCTTTCAGTTTGCCATGCCTTTGATCGGCTGGATCTGTGTATCCACCGTTGCCCAGCATTTCAAGGCTTTCGAAAAGCTGATCCCCTGGATTGCGCTGGCTCTTCTGGGCTTTATCGGCGGCAAAATGCTGCTGGAAGGCATCCGCGGCGGCGACAGCTGCGACGAAGAAAAGCCCGCTGTGGGTCTGATGGGGCTTTTGGTGCAGGGGGTCGCCACCTCCATCGATGCGCTTTCGGTGGGCTTTACCATCGCCGACTACCGTTTTTCTGAGGCATTGCTGGCCTGCCTGCTCATCGGCGGCGTGACCTTTTTCATCTGCTTTGCCGGGATCGCCATCGGCAAAAAAGCCGGCACCCGTCTGGCGGGAAAAGCCGGTGTGTTCGGCGGCGCCATCCTCATTTTTATCGGACTGGAGATCTTTATCACCAGCTGGCTGTAAAAACACGAAAAGACAGAAAAAACCGGAGAAAAGAGTTTCTTTTCTCCGGTTTTTGTTATTCTTTATTGTCCGATTACAGAACGAAGAAGGTGCAGGTGCAGGGAGCTAATTCCACTTCGCCGGCAGCGACTTCTTTGCCGCACAGACAGGGCAGTTCGTCGTTTTCGCCCAGAGTCAGCGCCTTGCCGTTGAGGTACATCACGGGGGAACGGAGGTTGCCGTTGCCGCACAGGGTGTACTGGACCGCTTCTTTCGGCAGTTCAACTTTGGTGGATTCGGTGGTAGAGTTGTTGATCACCAGATAGCAGTAACCTTCTTTTCCGTCTTTGCGGGAATGGGCAAAAACGTGAGCGCCTTCGCGGATCTCTTCGCCGCTGGCGTAAACGGTCTGACCCATCAGACGGTCCCACAGCAGAACGGCGAAATAGTTGGGTCTGGGCTCAAAGGTGCCGTGTTTGAGGAAACCGTAGTCAGAGGAAGCGAGGGTGTTGTGGAAGATGATGCCGTCGGTAACAGAGGCAAAATCGCCCAGCTCGTTGAGGGTACGCAGAACATCCAGATAGGTCGAAGCCCAGGTGTCGCCGCCGCCGCCCGCATCGCCGGACTCGGTGACCCACATCTGGCCGCCGGGAACATATTTGTCGCGCATGGGTGCAAAGGCACGGGCAACTTTACCGGCCATGGAAAGATAGGCTTCGGAAGTCGCTTCTTCAGGCTGCCAGTGTGCCGAAGGCATGACCGAAGCCAGTCGCTCGGAGATGCCGTTATAGTAATGGTAAGAGAATACTTCCAGTTTTTCCTTGCAGCCTTCGATCAGCTCTGCGGTGGAACAGGATTTCATCACGTCGCCGATGCCGGAGCCGCCTTTGCCGCCGGGTCCCATCTGAATGGCGGAGGAGTCAACGGTGCAGGGTCCAATGATCAGGGTGTTGGGGTAGTTTTCCCGGACCCATTTGTGGAACAGATCCTGATCGCGGCGGAAATGCTCAGGCTGATAGCCGGGAGGGAAGCCGGTGATATCCATGATGTTGGGCTCGTTGGCGAACTCGACAGCATCGATCGGAACGCCGTGCTCTTTGGACAGCCCAAAGATCTTCTCTGCCTGACTGGGGTTCCAGGGCTCTTCTGCGGAATGGAGACCTTCACAGTTGGCGACCGAGATCAGCAGTTTGGCGCCCAGCGCTTTTACAAAGTCCAGCAGATGGATCCACTGTTCTTTTTTCAGAACGTTCTGATAACCGGCGGGTGCGCCCTCGTTGTCAAAATCGTAGTAGGTCTTGGTCGCCCAGGTGCCGGAAACACGGACCCAGGTAGGAGTCAGCTCTTTGGCCAGCTTTAACAGACGGAGATTGGTGGTGTCGATGGGATCGTACCACTGCATCAAATCACCGATCGCAGCCATGGAAGAGATCGGCGGGAAGGGTTCGGTTCCTGCGATCTGCTCAGGGGTATAGGCCTTCCAGAAAGTACCGCCGGTGACCTCGGTCATCTCTACGTTGTAAGAGACCAAAGCGGGGTCAACATCATGCAGCTTGGTAAGACCGTTCATTTTCAGTTTAACAAACTCAGCCATACAAAACGCTCCTTTTCACTGGCGGGACGGAAAAGTTCCGTCCAAATATACAAAACAATTATAACACCGCGGGAAATTTTGTGACAAGCCCCAAACTTTGAGATTTGTGACAGGTGTTTTCTTTTTTTGCAGCGGACCCTGTTCCAATCTATCCAGCTTTTTCCGTTTTTTTTGGCGAAGATACCACTTACTCCCGGCTGGGTAAAGTGGTACA
>JAFQTW010000156.1 GCA_017408855.1 Oscillospiraceae bacterium
CCTCGGCGCAAACGTCGTAGAGGTCACCCACGGTCTGGCAACCTTGAAAGAAGCGGTGGATGCTGCTTTCGAGGCCTATGCCCGTGAATACAAAGACTGCATCTACTGCATCGGCTCTGTTCTGGGACCGCACCCCTTCCCCATGATGGTCCGTGAATTCCAGAAAGTCGTCGGCATCGAAGCAAGAGAGCAGTTCCTGGAGATGACCGGTGAGCTGCCGGATGCCATCGTTGCCTGCGTAGGCGGCGGCTCCAACTCCGCCGGCTTCTTCTCCGGCTTCCTCAATGACCCCGTTGATATTTACGGCGTTGAGCCTCTGGGACGCGGTGAAAAACTGGGCGACCATGCGGCAAGCCTCAAATTCGGTAAAGAGGGCATCATGCACGGCTTCAACTCCATCATGCTGATGGACGAAAACGGCGAGCCGGCTCCCGTTTACTCGGTGGCTTCCGGTCTGGACTATCCGTCCTCCGGTCCCGAGCATGCGTTCCTGCAGGAGATGGGCAGAGTCAAATACGATGTAGTGGGTGACGAGGACTCCATCGACGCGTTCTTCCGCCTGTCCAGAATGGAAGGCATCATCCCCGCCATCGAAAGCTCTCACGCAGTGGCATACGCCATCAAGCTGGCAGAAAAGATGGGCACCGGCTCCATCCTGATCAACCTGTCCGGCCGCGGCGACAAGGATATGGATTACGTGATCGAGCATTTCGGCATCCGCTAAGCGAAAAAACAATCGAAAAGACCGCCGTTTGGCGGTCTTTTTTTGCGGAAAAATGCGGGTTTTTTGGCGAAAATTTGTCTTTTTCCCATCAATTTGTCGCCCTTTTTGGCGGCGATTTCCGGCAAAAGAAGCCGCTTCCGTTTTCTCCAAGATCCTCCGGTTGTTTTTGACGGGCTGCTTTTTTATAATGGCGTTGTCCTTCGGAAGAGAAAGAACCCCGAAGACAACGGCCTGTTGGAGAGCATGCCGCCAAACCATTCAAGGAGGAAAAACATGAAAAAGACTTTTGCAGTCATGATGGCCGCTGTGACCGTCATGTCCACCGCTTTGACCGCGTTTGCAGATGTGACCACCGACACCGTAGTTGACGTAAATTCCGAGTACACCCAGGAGCACATCCCCGGGGACAAGATCGAGCTTTTGCTGGGGGATGATCTGGAAGCTTCTGAGCTGAAAATTTCCAACAAGCTCTCTTCCGGCAAAGATGCCATCGAGTCGGTAACTCTGGGCGAGACCGATGAGGGCGAGGACGCACTGATCATCCAGCTGAAAAAGACCTACGGCACCAAAAAAGCCGAGATCGAGGGCGACATTCAGCTGAGAAAGAAAACCACCAGCGCGCTGGTGAAAACCGTAGCATTTGACTTTGACGTTCAGTGGCCCGAGGCAGAGCTGGACAAAGATGCAGTGGAGCTGGAGATCGAGCTGGACAATGCCGCTCCCGTATACGACTTCTCCAAAAACAACAAAGGCGCTGTCTTTACCTTCTCCGATCTGGATGCTTCCTACGCTGTCCGTCTGGAGGATCAGCCCACTGTAAACCTGTACTACTCCATCGGAGCGGTAAAATCCATCGTTCAGGCCAATGAGGATGCGGAGCTGTCCTTCCTGCACTTTGCGGGTGAGCCCGAGTTCGATTTCAACGGCACCCTGTCTTTCAATGTTACCGACATGGACAAAGACTGGTACCTGTACGAGATCAATTCCAAAGGCGGTCTGGTGAAAACCAAAGCGGCTTACGATGAAGAAGAGGGCGTTGTGACCCTGAAAACCAGAAAGCTTACCTCTTATGTTCTGTCTGACAAAGCGCTGAAAGCTTCTGAGGCTTCCACCGGTTCTGACAGCGAGGACAAAGAGGACAGCAAAAACCCCGCCACCGGTTCCGTTGACTTTGTAAACGTAGCCGTAGCGCTGGGTGTGGTTTCTCTGGCAGCTGCCGGTGCGGTAGCCATGAAAAAAGCCAAATAACATAAGTCCTTTCTAAATGAAAACGCCGTGACGGCTCTCCGCGTCACGGCGTTTTTCTTTTAAAATGCTTTTGGGTCAGGGACAAACACATCCAGCACAGTCATGCTGCCGGAAAGGGTAAACGCCTCGCAGTTGGCGGGGACGAAAACCGTTGCGCCGGCGGGGAAGGAAAGCTTCTCTTCGCCGCAGGTCAGCTCGCCGCTGCCTTCGACACACATCAGCGCGTGAAAGCTGCCCGCATCCGCCCGATAGCAGCGGGGGGAATCGACGGCTTGGCGGACCACCGCGAAATAGGGGCAGCAGGACAAAAGGGTATCCTGCGGGTCGGTCAGCGGGATGGGGACAGGCGCCACTTTCTGTGCGGGGAACAGGTCGGTGACCTCTTTGGCTTTTTCCACATGAAGCTCCCGGGGCTTTCCGTCGGTGTCCAGCCGTCCGTAATCGTAGATGCGATAGGTGACGTTGGAACTTTGCTGTACTTCGGCCAAAAGGATGCCCGGTCCGATGGCATGCAGCGTGCCGGAGGGGATGAAAAATACGTCGCCTTTTTTGACAGGGACCTTTTTCACCACATCCAAAAGGGTGTCGTCCGCAATGCGTGCGGCAAATTCTTCGGGGGTGATCTCTTTTTGAAAGCCGTAATACAGGTAGGCATCCGGCTCGCACTCGATGATGTACCACATCTCGGTTTTGCCCATGTCTTTTTCGTTTTTCATGGCATACTCGTTATCGGGATGCACCTGAATGGACAGGGGGCGCTGCGAGTCGATCCATTTGATCATCAGCGGAAAAGTGGGATAGTGAGCGGGATTGGTTCCCAAAACCGCAGGGTCCCGGATCAGCTCTGCCAGCGGCTTGCCTTTTTCGTCACCGCTGTCGGCAATGGAAAGTCCGGCAGGATGGACCGACAGTTCCCAGGATTCGGAGATGATGTCGCCGGGAAAGTCCTTGCCGAATTTGGATTTCAGTTTGGTGCCGCCCCAGATGGAGGCTTTGCAGGCAGGCTTTAAGAGGAAGGGCTTCATAAAAAATCCCCTTTCGTCAGAAATTACTTCATTATTTTAACATATCGGCGGGGCAAAGTCGATGAAAAAAGAAAAAGCCGACCAGCGGTCGGCTTTTGAAATTACAGAATGTCTGCCAAAGGAGTGTAGTCCAGAGAAAGGCTCTGCGCGACATTGAAGTTGGTGCATTTTCCGCAGTAGAGGTTGACGCCGTTGGCCAGTCCCTCGTTTTTGCGGCAGGCGTTTTCCAGACCCATGTCTGCGATCATCGCGGCAAACTTGATGGTGGTGTTGGTCAGCGCGACGGTGGAGGTTCTCGGGACCGCACCGGGCATGTTGCCAACGCAGTAGTGAACGACTCCTTCTTCGATGAAAACAGGATCGTCGTGGGTGGTGGTGCGGGAAGATTCACAGCAGCCGCCCTGGTCGATGGCGATGTCAACGATGACCGCGCCGTCTTTCATCAGTTTCAGATGCTCGCGGCGAACCAGTTTGGGGGTGGCGCCGCCGGGAATCAGGACCGAGCCGATGACCAGGTCCGCTTCGGCAAGACACTTGCGGATGTTGGCTTCGGTGGAATACAGGGTGGTGATGGAAGAGCCGAATACATCATCGAGGTAAGCCAGGCGGTTGTGATCAACATCCAGCAGGGTGACCTGCGCATCCATGCCGACCGCAACTTTGGCAGCGTAGGTTCCGGCAATACCGCCGCCGATGATCACAACGTTGCCGCGCTCGACACCGGGGACACCGCCCAGAAGAAGGCCCCGTCCGCCGAATACGCGCTCGAGGTATTTTGCGCCTTCCTGAATGCTCAGTCGGCCGGCGATCTGGCTCATGGGCCGCAGACAAGGGAGGTTACCTTCCCGGTCGGTGATGGTTTCGTAAGCGACCGCCTTAACGCCTTTTTTCATCAGGGTCTCGGTGAGAGGGCGGTTGGGCGCCAGATGCAGATAAGTGTAGAGGATCTGACCTTCCCGCAGCATTTCACATTCTTCCGGCTCGGGTTCCTTGACTTTCACGATCATATCCGCTCTGTCAAACACCTCTTTGGAGCTGTTTATGATCTGTGCGCCGGCGGCACGGTATTCTTCATCAGAAAAAGCGGCGCCGTCGCCTGCGTGGGTCTCGACCAGAACAGTATGTCCGCGCTGAACCAGCATCGCGGCATTGTCCGGGGTCAGACCGACACGGAATTCGTTGTTTTTCAGTTCCTTTGTGGTACCGATGATCATTGGAGTTCACACCTTTATATAAGATTTTATACATTCAGTTTTCGCATCATCATAAAGAAAAAACTGCGGTAACCAAACAAATATAGCACAAGAAAGTGGAAGATTCAATGGAAGGATCCACCAGATAAACAAAAAAGCCAATCGCAAATCACATTTGCTCTTGGGCACTCACATATCGAACCGGGTTCTCGTCCCACATCGGAACAAACAAAAAAGCGACCGGTAATTACCGATCGCTTTACTTGGCGCGTCTGAAGGGACTCGAACCCCTGACCTACTGGTTCGTAGCCAGTCACTCTATCCAGCTGAGCTACAGACGCATCTGCTTGAGTCAGCTTTATTACTATAACAAATGAGAGAGTAAATGTCAACACCTTTTTTGAAAAATCGAAAAAAGAAGTTTTTCAACTTTTTTGAAAAAAAGTGTTGACAAAGGGAGGAGTGTCGTGATATATTAATGAAGCTGTCTCGCGGGACGGTCAAAACGAAAAGATTTCGAAAGAAATTTTAAAACAGTGTTGACAAACCG
>JAFQTW010000018.1 GCA_017408855.1 Oscillospiraceae bacterium
CACCGTTGCGGGACTGGTCACCTCCCGGGATCTGATCGCCCAGCTGAAGGGCAAGGATCTGGGAGAAGAGCTTTTGATCCCCGGTGTGATGCTCCGTCACGAGCAGGATAAATTTCTGGATGACGGCACCATCGAGGATGTAGAACAAGCATTGGGCGTGCCGGTCCGCACGGTGGACAACGACGGCAGCCAGTTTTTGATGGCCCTTTTGGGGGCAGAAGACGACCCGAACTTTATTTGGTAACGACCCGGGAAAAGAGGGATATATTATGGCGAAACCGATGATCGCAGTCGTGGGACGGCCCAATGTGGGTAAATCCACTCTGTTCAATAAAATCGTGGGCAAGCGCCTGTCCATCGTGGAAGATACCCCCGGTGTCACCCGTGACCGCATTTATGCGGAGGGCGAGTGGCGCAATCAGACCTTCCGCATCGTGGACACCGGCGGTATCGAGCCCAAAACCGATGACGTGATCCTGTCCCAGATGCGCCGTCAGGCACAGCTGGCTATCGACAGCGCCGACGTCATCATCTTCGTGGTGGACATCCGTTCCGGAATGACCGCCACCGATCAGGACGTAGCTTCCATGCTGCAGCGCTCCGGCAAACCGGTGGTGCTGTGCGTGAATAAATGCGACAGCGTGGGCGCTCCGCCTCCGGAACTGTATGAGTTTTACAACCTCGGGATCGGCGATCCGTATCCCGTTTCGTCGGTCCACGGTCACGGCGTAGGCGATCTTTTGGATGCCTGCTACGAGCACCTGGATTTTGAAGCACAGGACGAGTACGGCGAAGATGATATCAAAGTAGCCGTGATCGGAAAGCCCAATGTGGGCAAATCCTCTCTCATCAACCGGATGGCAGGAGAGGAACGGGTGATCGTTTCCAACATCGCCGGCACGACCCGTGACGCCACCGACACCTTTGTGGAAAACGAACACGGACGGTTCGTGTTTATCGACACCGCCGGCATCCGCCGCAAGAGCAAGGTGGAAGAATCCATCGAGAAATATTCGGTGCTCCGCTCCTACATGGCGGTGGACCGTTCCGACGTCTGCGTGATCGTGATCGATGCCACCGAAGGCTTTACCGAGCAGGATTCCAAGGTGGCGGGCTATGCCCATGAGCAGGGAAAAGGCTGCATCATCGCGGTGAACAAATGGGACGCTGTGGAAAAAGACGGCAAGACCATGCAGGAGTTCACCAAAAAGCTGCAGACCGATTTCAGCTTTATGTCCTATGCGCCCTTCATCTTCATCTCGGCGAAAACCGGTCAGCGCATCGAAAAACTGTACGAGATGATCCACTATGTCGGTCAGCAGAATGCCATGCGCATTTCCACCGGACGACTCAACGATATGCTTTCCTATGCAACTGCCCGTGTGCAGCCTCCGTCTGACAAGGGCAAGCGTCTGCGTATCTTCTATATGACCCAGGCTTCGACCAAGCCGCCCACGTTTGTGGTGTTCGTCAATTCCAAAGAGCTGTTCCATTTTTCCTACCAGCGCTATCTGGAAAACCAGATCCGCGAGACCTTCAACCTGGATGGTACCCCCATCCGCATGATCGTTCGTGAGCGGGGAGACAAATAGGAGGAAACTGCATGAATATTCTGTTTGCGGCGCTGCTGACCGCTTTGTGCGGCTATCTGCTGGGCAGCATCAGTTTTGCGGTCATCGTTTCCAAAACCATGTTCGGGCAGGATGTGCGCGACTATGGCTCGGGAAATGCCGGCATGACCAATATCCTGCGGGTGTACGGCAAAAAACCGGCGGCTTTCACCCTCATCGGCGACTTTCTGAAAGGCGCGGTGGCGGTACTTTTGGGCAGGATGATCTACAGCTGGTTCGGGGTTGTCGGTTCCGACGGCGCCCATCTGGCGGGACTTTGCGCTTTGCTGGGTCATCTGTACCCGCTGTACTTCGGCTTTCGGGGCGGAAAGGGTATCCTTACCGCAGTGGGCATCATCGCGGTCATCGACCCGTTGGTCTTTTTGGGACTTTTGCTGATCGGTCTGCCGCTGATGTTTTTGACCCGCATCGTTTCGGTGGGATCCATTGTTGGCGCGGCCTGCTACCCCTTTTTAACGCTGCTGGTCGACTATTTTACCGGCGGCATCAGCTGGCTCAATTTTGTGTTCGCTTTTATCATGGCGGCACTGGTCATCTGGATGCACCGCGCAAATATCAAACGGCTGCTCAACGGTACCGAAAACAGGTTCGGAAGCCGTAAAACAAACAACGAGGAGAAAAAATAATGGCAAAAATTGCAGTTTTGGGCTGCGGATTCGGTACAGCCCTGGCGGTATTGGCCGATAAAAACGGCCACGAGGTGGTTTTGTGGTCTAAGTTTTCTCAGGAGTTGGAAGAGATCCGTCGGGACGGCGAGCAAAAACGCCTGCTGCCCGGCATCAAAGTAGAAAAAAGCATCCTCCTGACCAACGATCTGGCGGATCTTGCACAGTGCGAGCTGTGCATCGTGGCGGTCCCCTCTTTTGCGGTAAGAGAGACGGCCCGCGCGGCAGCGCAGTATCTGGCATCGGATGCGCTGATCGTCAACGTGTCCAAAGGCCTGGAGGACGGCTCCTTCAAGCGCCTTTCGCAGGTGCTGGAAGAAGAGCTGCCCGGCAGACGGATCGTGGTTTTGTCCGGTCCTTCCCATGCGGAAGAGGTTGGACGGAGCGTTCCGACCACCGTTACGGTGGCATCTGTCCGCAGAGACGCGGCGGAAGAGGTGCAGGAAATGCTGATGAGCCCATCCTTCCGTTTGTATGTCAACGACGATGTGGTAGGCGTGGAATTAGGCGGTGCGCTGAAAAACGTGATCGCGCTGGCAGCCGGTGTTTCCGACGGTCTTAAGCTGGGAGATAACACCAAGGCGGCGCTGATGACCCGGGGCATCACCGAGATCGCCCGTCTGGGTATTGCGATGGGCGCCAAAAACGAGACCTTTGCCGGTCTTTCGGGGATCGGCGATCTGATCGTGACCTGTACCAGCATGCATTCGAGAAACCGCAGAGCGGGCATCCTGATCGGACAGGGCGTTCCCGCGGCGGAAGCGGTAGCGCAGATCGGCACTGTCGAGGGTTATCACTGCGCCAAAACCGCTTTCGAGCTGAGCCAAAAGCTGGGGGTCGAGATGCCCATCGTGCAGCAGGCCTATCAGGTCCTGTACGAAGGAAAAACCGCAGCCTGTGCGCTTCATGATCTGATGGAGCGTCCCAAACGGCACGAGTCGGAGGTCATCTGGCTTTTGAGCAGATAGGAGGATTGACATGAACGGTTCGATGGGAGCCTGGCTCTTTTTCGGGATCCTTTTTTGCTGTGCAGCAATGTTTATCGGCATTGGTGTTTATGCTTTTCGCAGCAAAAAACCGATGCATTTCTGGTCGGGCAGCGAGGTGGACCCCGCCGCTATCCGGGACATCAAAGCCTACAACCGTGCAAACGGATGGATGTGGTGCGTTTTCGGCGGCGGAATGGTGCTGATCGCCCTGCTGGGGCTGTGGAATCCTTCTGCGGCTGGTATGATGGTTCCGGTTTGGATCATCGGCGGACTTCCGTTGCTGGTGATCTGCTACAACAGAATCTACAAGAAATACAAACAGTAACCGATGCGCCGGCTTCGTCCGGCGTATCTTTGTAAGAAGGTGCTTTTATGAAAATCGAGAAAATCGTGGAAAGTCCCCGCCGTGTTGCGGTGCTGTCTGCCCAAGAGGACGCCATCGACACCCTTTCTTCTGCGATGGACCTGATCATCCACATCAAAATGGTGGCAGGGGCTGACTGCGTTGCCATCCCGAAAGAAGCGGTGGACGAGAGCTTTTTTGACCTGTCCAGCCAGTTGGCGGGCGAAGTGGTACGCAAGTTCGCAAACTATCAGCTGCGCTGTGCCGTCTGGGGTGATTTTTCCGGCTGCGACAAGGATTTTTTGCAGTTCATGCAGCGCCAAAATGACGGCTGGACCTTTTTCTTCACCAAAACCGAAGCGGAAGCGGTCCTGCGTCTGCAAAGCTAAAGACCAAGAAAAGCCGTGTTTTCGAGAGAAAACACGGCTTTTTTCGAAAAAAGGCAACAAAAAAGGACTGCCGAAGCAGTCCTTTTTCTGGAGCGCCATTAGATAGCGCGGGTCACCTTATTAGAACGCAAGCAACGGGTGCAGGCATAAATGTGGCGAGGAGATCCGTCAACGATTGCCTTTACACGCTTTACATTCGGTTTCCAAGTTCTGTTAGAACGTCTGTGAGAATGGGAAACCTTAATTCCGAAAGTGACACCTTTTCCGCAGATGTCGCATTTTGCCATAGGTCTGCACCTCCTTTAATGCCATTAAAAGTCAACATTGGTATCTTATCAGATTTCGTCGGTGAAATCAAGCCTTTTTTAAAAAGTTTTTCTCTTTTTCGAAATTTAATGATTTGCTGACGGAAAAGCGGTGAAACCTTGTCTTATGCCGCGGTTTTTAGTATAATAAAATAGAATATGCATCGGACAAGGAGGCGCCGGTATGAACGAAACCATCATTCGCTATCTGACTATGGCCATCGTGGTCGTTACGGCGCTGCCGGTACACGAAGCGGCCCACGGGTGGGCGGCTGACCGTCTGGGCGATCACACCGCACGGGATGCGGGACGGC
The DNA here is from genome assembly GCA_017408855.1 of Oscillospiraceae bacterium. Lineage (GTDB taxonomy): Bacteria > Bacillota > Clostridia > Oscillospirales > Ruminococcaceae > UBA3818. The sequence continues at coordinate 4,637 of JAFQTW010000018.1, forward strand.
TGACTTTAAACCCCATGGCGCATCTGGACCTGTTCGGTTCTTTGGCATTGGTCCTGTTTGGCTTTGGCTGGGCAAAGCCAGTGCCGATCAATCCGTCGCGGATGAGAAAGCCCCGCAGCGGTCTTGTGCTGACTGCCTTGGCGGGACCCTTTTCCAATTTGCTGATGGCCGGTGCCGTAATGGTCATTTTCAAATTCTATCTGCATTTCGGAAACACCGCCACCTCTTCGGGGATCCTGTTTACGCAGATCATCTACACGGTTTTGCAGACCAATCTGACCCTGGCAGTCTTTAACCTGCTGCCGGTCCCGCCGCTGGACGGTTCGACCCTTTTGACGGCGCTGCTGCCGGTGTCCTGGCGGATGAAGCTGCATAAGTATGAGCGGGTTTTTTACGTTATTCTGATCCTGCTTTTGTATCTGGGTGTTTTGCGGATCCCGATGAATATCGCGGCAGAAGTGCTGTTCAGCGGACTGAACTGGGCGACCGCCGGTGTAGACTTTCTTCTGCAGCTGCTGGGTTAGGAGGCGGACATGGAAAAACTGACATTCAAACTGGAGCAGTTCGAAGGTCCGCTGGATCTTTTGCTGCATTTGATCTCAAAACATAAACTGAATCTCTACGACATTCAGATCGACCTTTTGCTGGAGCAGTATCTGGCACAGATGGAGCAGATCCCTTTTGCGGATCTGGAACAGGCCAGCGATTTTCTGGAAATGGCCTCCCGCCTTGTTTATATGAAATCGGCAATGCTGCTGCCCAAATATGAGGACGAGGGAGAGGATCTGAAACGGGAGCTGACCGGTCAGCTGCTGGAGTATCAGGCCTGCAAGGAAGTTGCAGCGATGCTGTCTCAGCGCTGGTGCGGCGACAGGTTGTTCTGCCGTCCGCCCACGGTACTGGAACCGGACATGACCTACCGGCACATCCACGAGCCGGCGGATATTCTGGGCGCTTATCTTTCGGTACTTGGAAAGGTGAAACGAAAGCAGCCGCCGCCAAAAGAAGCTTTTTCCGGCATTGTAAAACGGCGGATCGTTTCGGTGCAGTCACGGATCATGGCGATCCTCGATCGGCTGTACCGCTATAAAAAAGTAAGCTATCAGAGCCTGTTTGCGCAGGCTGAGGACCGGTCCGAAATGGTCGCGACTTTTCTGGCAGTGCTGGAAATGGTCAAATCCAAGCGGATCGTGGTAGATGCCGAGGGACAGGTTGCCTTTGGCGAAAATCGGGAGCCTTTGGAGGAGATCCCGCAAATCACCGAGGAGGTGAGCGTATGAAGCTGACCAAAACCGAAAAAGCCGCTGTCGCGGTACTGTTTTCCAGCGGCGAGCCCATTCCTGCCGCGAGACTGGGGCAGGTGTTCGAATGTGACGATGCCGCGGTCCATTGGATGATGCAGCGGATCATGGATCATTTTGAGGAGGAAGACAGTCCTCTGCAGGTGCTCAAGCTGGACGATCAGTATCAGATGACCACCCGGGAAGAATACCGTGATCCGGTGAAAAAAGCATTGGAGATCAAAAAGAATCAGCCTCTTTCTCAGGCGGCGATGGAAGTGCTTGCCATCGTGGCATACAATCAGCCGGTGACCAAATCCTTTGTAGAGCAGGTGCGAGGGGTGGACTCTTCCAGCACCGTGAACACGCTGGTGGAACGTGGCCTTTTGGAAGAGCGGGGCAGACTGGAACTGCCCGGACGTCCGGTAGCATACGGCACCACCGCCCACTTTCTGCGCAGCTTTGGTCTTTCGGGGGTCGGAGATCTTCCGATGGTGCCCGGGACCGACCCGCAGATGCCTGAGGTAGAAGGGCAGGTCACCTTGGAAGAAGCGGAAGCGGGAGTCGATCTCCCATGACCGGCTGGATCATTTTCGGCGGCATCCTGGCAGGGATCGCCGCGCTATGCCTGACCAATATCCGGCTGGATGCCTTTTATCGAAACGGCGATATGGGGGCAGAGGCTCGCTGGCTGTTTGTCCGCTACCGCATCTGGCCGAGACCGGAAAAGAAGAAAAAGGCGGAAAAAACACCGCAGAATAGCCCATCGCCGGCTGCGAAAACAACTGCGGCGCAAGAAACTGATGCGGTACAAAAATCTGCCGCACAAGAAACTGCCGCACCTGTGGAAAAAGGCGCGCGGCGGAAAAAAGATCTGGCGGCACAACCGCCCTTGGAGCAGAAGGTGGAACAGACCGAGTCGAAAAAGCTCAAGGACACGGTCGGTTTTATTCTGGATCTGTTGTACGCCGGTGCCGGTCCCGCGAAGATGCTGTACCGGCATCTGTGGCTGCGAAAACTGGATCTTCAGCTGACTGTGGCGAGAGAGGATGCGGCCGAGACCGCCATCGCCTACGGGCAGATGAACGGTTGGGTCCACGGCGCTTTTGCGGCGCTGACCCAGCTGATCCATGTCAAAGGCGGCAGAGTGCAGGTGCAGGCGGATTATCTGTCCTGCGGGGACAGACTGTTGGTATCCGGGCAGCTGACCCTGCGGGTCGGGATCGTGCTTGCGGCGGGCATCTGGTTTGGGATCCAATTTCTGAAAAGGCTCTGCAAAGATCTGTTTGTGAAAAATCCGGTGAAAACCGATGAGCGAAAGGAGAAACGGGCATGAGTGCAAATCTTGAAGGATTGCTCAATATTTCTTTGGATAAATTGAAAGGGCTGGTGGATGTCAATACCATCATCGGCGAGCCCATCACCGTTCCGGACGGAACGATCATCATCCCGGTGTCGAAGGTGTCTTTCGGCTACGGCTCCGGCGGCAGTGATTTCGGCGGAAACAAGCCGAAAGATCTGTTTGGCGGCGGCTCCGGCGCGGGCGTTTCCATTCAGCCGCTGGCATTTCTGGTGATCCAGAACGGCAATGTGAAACTGATGCAGATGCAAAGCTACCATAGCTCTACCGAGCGGGCTGTTGGCATGGTCCCCGAGCTGGTGGATAAGTTTGCCGCCATGTTCTCCAAGGAGAAAAAAGCTCCCGCCGAGGATCAAACGGTATAACAAATCGGTCTCCCCGCATAGATGATACGGGGGGATGCGGATTGAAACGGCTGTTTTCGGCGTTGCTGGCGTTTTCACTGGCGGTTACGGCAACGGTGCCGCTGCAGGAGGAAACACCGTCTGCGCCTTTTTCGGTGGATGCCAAGAGCTATCTTCTGATGGAAGCTTCCACAGAACAGATCCTGGCAGGAAAAAGCATCCACGAGCGACGTGCTATGGCCAGCACCACCAAGATCATGACGGCGCTGCTGACATTGGAGCAGCCGAAGCTTGACGAGTCTTTTTCTGTCGATGCAAAAGCCGTTCAGGTAGAAGGCTCTTCGATGGGGCTTTTGCCCGGCGACACCGTTTCGCTGCGGACTTTGGCGGCAGGGATGCTGCTTTCTTCCGGCAATGACGCGGCAAACGCGGCGGCGGTGCGGATCGACGGTTCGGTGGAAAGCTTTGTCGAACGGATGAACCGGCGGGCAAAGCAGCTGGGACTTAGCAACACCCGCTTTGAAACGCCGTCGGGACTGGATGGAGAAAACCATTATTCCACCGCTTACGATCTGGCGATTTTGGCGAAAAATGCCCTCAAAAACGAGGATTTTGCCGCTATCTGTTCCCAAACAAAGCAGAAAGTCTGCTTTGGCGATCCGCCCTATGAGCGGACCCTTTCCAACCACAACAAACTGCTTTCTTCTTACGAAGGCTGCATCGGGGTCAAGACCGGCTTTACCAAAAAGGCCGGACGGTGCCTGGTTTCCGCTGCCGAGCGGGATGGGATCACCCTCATCTGCGTGACATTGGCAGCATCGGATGACTGGAACGTCCACAAAAATCTGCTGGACTGGGGCTTTTCCCAGCTGCAGAGACTGGATCTTTCCCCATATCTTGCCGGACTGACCGTTCCCATCGCAGGGGAGACACAGCCGATGCCGGTGAAAACCCTCTCGATTCCGCAGACGGTCATCCCTGCCGGAAAGGAGAAAGAGGTCGTTCTGCAGCTTTTTATGAGCCCTTTTTATTACCGACCGCTTTTTGCCCGGCAAAAAATCGGCGAGGCACGGTTTTATCTGGATGGAAAGCTTCTTTGCAGCGCCGATCTGTTCCCTGCGGAGGATCTGCCGCTGCCGACCGAAAATACAGGAATCATGAGCCGTTGGCGCCGACTGTTCGGCGGATAGGCTCTTTCGAATTTAACGCCGTGAGGCGTGGAAACGGAGAAACAATATGCAGAAGAAAAATGAACCGGTAAGACTTCAGAAAGTTCTGTCCGAGTCGGGCATCATGTCTCGCCGCAAAGCCGAAGAAATGATCGAACTGGGCAAAGTGACCGTTAACGGACGCAAAGCCAAGATCGGTCAAAAGGTGGATCCCCGTCGGGATATCATTGCGGTGGAGGGCAAAAAAGTCGATACCCGCCAGCATCAGAAAAAATACTATATCGCTCTGCACAAGCCCCGCGGCTATGTGACCACCATGAGCGACGAGATGGATCGCCGCTGTGTGGCGGACCTTGTGAAGGATGCGCCTGCCCGTGTCTATCCCGTAGGACGGTTGGACCGGGATTCGGAGGGACTTTTGCTGATGACCAATGACGGCGAGTTTGCCAATAAGATCATGCATCCCAAATTTCACATCAACAAAACCTACCGCGTTACCGTTCGCCCCGACATCAACGACGAGCAGGCGATGCAGCTTGCCGAGGGCGTTGAGCTGGACGGCGTGCGCACCGCTCCGGCGCAGGTCATGGTACTGACCAAAGAGCCGGGCAGGGTAGTCCTGCAGATCGTGATCGCCGAGGGCAGAAACCGCCAGATCCGCCGTATGTGCGAAGCGGTGGGGCTGGAAGTCGCAAGGCTGAAGCGCGTTTCGGTGGGTCCTGTGCGCCTGGGTATGCTGCCGCCCGGTCAGTGGCGGATGCTGACGGTACCGGAAATGTCCGCACTGCAGTCGGCTTTGAAAGAAGAGCCGGAAAAAAGGAGGGACCGCTGATGCTTTTGATGAAGCCGGTCAAAGATCCCATGCGGGTCTATCAGCTGTTTCTGGATGAAAATCTGCCCGTTTCCGCCGGCTGCGGCGCCTTTATGGGCACCGATGACGGCGTGGAATGTGGCTATACTTTGTTCTGCTTGGACGGACAGATGACCTTTTTTGTCATCCGCTGCGAAGGCGATGTCGAACTGGAGATCCTTCTGCGGGGGGCGCTCAACTACGGCAGCCTGTCCGGATGTGAGTTTGCCGACTTTTCCGCCATCGAGGGCGAGATGCGCCAGCGAATCCTGGACCGGGGCTATCTGACCCGCGAACCGCTGCCCATCGAATGGTTTTTTGAAAACTGCAAGCCCTGTCACGGCTTTGGAAAATAGCGTTGGCTATTGACAAAGAAGGGCAGGAACGTTAATATAATCTACAATAACAGTCTGTTTCGGGGCGGGGTGCGATTCCCCACCGGCGGTGATGGACCATTGGGTCATAAGTCCGCGAACTGCCAAGGCAGCCGAACCGGTGAGAACCCGGTACCGACGGTATAGTCCGGATGAAAGAAACGGCGCAAATCCGCTATGTTTGCACCAGAACGCTCCCGATTTTTCGGGGGCGTTTTCCTTTTCCAGAACAGACAAAAAGAAAAGGAGAGTTTGTATGAATCAAAAAATGAACACCCGTAAAATCGTTTACATCGGTCTTTTGGCGGCAGTTTCCACCGTTTTGATGTATCTGGAGATCCCGCTGACCTTTTTGTTTATGCCGCCCTTTTTAAAACTGGATTTAAGCGGCGTTCCCACCCTCATCGGTGCGTTTATGTTCGGTCCGGGCGCCGGCATCTTTATCACACTGGTCAAAGACATCATCCACATTATGTCCACCCAGACCGGCGGCGTTGGCGAGCTGTCCGATTTTTTGATCTACGCGGCCTTTTCTCTGGTTGCGGGCGGATGGTACCTGAAGCATAAAAACAAAAAAGGCGCACTTCTTTCCTGCGTGCTGGGAACGATTGCGGTCACGGTGATCGGTGCTTTTACCAACCGCTTTCTGATCATTCCGTTTTACTCCAAGATCATGCCCATCGATGCCATCGTCTCCGCCTGCAACGCGGTCAACCCGATGATCGATTCCATCGACGGATACATCCTCTTTGGTGCGGTCCCCTTTAACTTTATCAAAGGTGTGATCATCTCGGCAGTGACCTTTTTGGTCTATAAAAAGCTCAGCCATGCCATGAAGGATGCCCTTCCTGTGCAAAGTGATAAAAAACCGCAGGAATAAAGGGCTTTTTGCTGTAAAGAAGTGACCTTGACATTCCCGGTGCGGTTCGATATAATACATAAGCAAATTGCATATTCCACCTTATCCAGAGCGGCGGAGGGACAGGCCCTGTGAAGCCCGGCAACCGAACTTTTTAAGTAAAAGGTGCCAAATCCTGCGGAAAAGATTCCGAGAGATGAGGATTTCATGTGATCATGACAATGCTCGGAACCACTCCGGGCATTTTCTTTTTCTATGGAAAACGGACGAGGGGAGAACACGAAAGGAGTTTTTTAAAAATGGCAAGACATCTGTTTACTTCCGAGTCGGTGACCGAGGGTCATCCCGATAAGATCTGCGATCAGATCTCTGATGCGGTGCTGGACGAGATCATGCGCATGGATCCCATGGGCCGCGTTGCCTGTGAGTGCGCTGTGACCACCGGTATGGTCATGGTCATGGGCGAGATCACCACCGAATGCTATGTTGACATTCCCAAACTGGCCCGTGATGTAGTCCGTGAGATCGGCTACACCCGTGCAAAATACGGTTTTGATGCCGATACCTGTTCGGTACTTACTTCCATCGACGAGCAGTCTCCTGATATCGCCATGGGTGTTGACAAAGCCCTCGAGGCGAAAGAGGGCGCGCAGGAGGATGCCTTTTCCACCGGCGCCGGCGATCAGGGAATGATGTTCGGTTTCGCCTGCGACGAGACCGAAGAGCTGATGCCCATCACCATCAGCCTGGCGCACAAACTGTCCCGTCAGCTGACCGCAAAACGCAAAGACGGCACCCTCAGCTATCTTCGTCCCGACGGAAAGACCCAGGTCACCGTTGCGTTCGAGGATGACAAACCTGTCCGCGTGGACACTGTTGTCGTTTCCAGCCAGCACAATCCCGATGTGGATATGGCGCAGCTGCGTGAGGACATCATCCGTGAGGTGGTGCTGCCCATTGTTCCGGCGCACCTGCTGGATGAGAACACCAAATACTTCATCAATCCCACCGGACGTTTCGTGGTAGGCGGTCCGCAGGGCGACACCGGCCTGACCGGAAGAAAGATCATTGTTGACACCTACGGCGGCTACGGCAAACACGGCGGCGGCGCTTTCTCCGGCAAAGATCCGACCAAGGTGGACCGTTCCGCAGCCTATGCAGCCCGTTGGGTAGCGAAAAACGTGGTCGCTGCCGGTCTCGCGAAGAAATGCGAGGTCCAGCTGGCATACGCCATCGGCGTGGCGCACCCCGTTTCGGTTATGGTCGATACCTTTGGTACCGGCACCGTTTCCGAAGAAGTTCTGGCAGAGGCAGTCAAAAAGGTCTTTGACCTGCGTCCCGCTGCGATCATCAAAGATCTGGATCTGCGCAGACCCATCTACCGTCAGCTGGCCGCTTACGGTCACATGGGCAGAGAAGATCTGGGCGTGAACTGGGAAAAGACCGATCGGGTCGAGGAACTGAAAAAAGCGGTAAACGAGCTGAAATAGTCTTTGAGCGGGATGCTGCGGCATCCCGCTTTTTCATCCGGTTTATTGGTCTTTTCCTGTGCGATAATAGGGGCAAACAAAGAGAGGAGAGTTGTCAGAATGCTTTATGCAGGCTTCATTGCGGTGATCGGCATCATTTTCTTTCTGGTGAAGATAGGACTTGCAAGGCCAACCGCTTTTCTGTATTCTTTTGACTATTTTTCTGCGATTCTGATCCTGGTCGTGATCCGCGATTTCAACGACTACGGAACGATTTTTTGGGAAGCTGTTGGCGTTGCCTTTTTGTGCTTTATCCCCCATTTGCTGTTGATGATCTGCGGTCGTTATCCGCATTGGAAAGAAAAATGGGAAGCCCGCCGAAAAGAAAAAGAGAAATGGGAAAAGCTTTGCGAAGATGAGCGGGTCCGGGCGGTTGTGAAAGATCTTAGAAAAAAGCAGCGCAAGGAAAAATTCAAAGAGCATATGGCGCAGTACGCCTTCTTATACGTTATTGGAGGGTTGACGGCGGTTATTATGCTGGTTACACCGATCATCGAGCTGAAGGATCATCTTGCTGAGCGCAGGGTGATCGATGAAATGATCCAAATGGCGCAGGAATATCTGGAAAAAGAAGATTACGAAACGGCATATTCGGTGTTGGATCATGACTGCTGGGAGAAGATGGACGACAATTCCAAAGCCGCTTTTGAGATCACGATCGGGTGGAAACTGTATGTGGAAGGCGATCTTTCGAATCTTCCTTCCCGACTGGAAAGGATCGAAAGAGAGTTTCCGCCGTCTGATGATTATTGGCGGGAAAAGCTGAAAGAGCTAAAAGTGCTGGTCGAGGCTGATTATGAGGATTGGAACATAGAGCATCAGCGAAAAAAAGAAAAGGAATTGCTGGATAAGCATCGGGAAAGAGCTTATGCGGCAGATTACCCGTATGTAGGGATGCCGGCGATGTTTTTGGACCTGATCAAAGCGGGAGAAGCGATCCATTCCGGAAAAATAGTGAAAAACGGCTATACTGTGGATCAATATTATTACAGCGAAGTTTTTGCGAAAAAAGCGACCTGGAAGCAATGCTGCGATGTTGCAACCTATGACGGGAAAGTGGTCTATGTTAATGTGGATGGCGAGATCAGCGGCCGCTGGCCGGGTTCTCAGCTGACTGCTGCCGAGGAATATAAAAAATCCCGGGAGGATCTGCAGAATAAAGCACATAAGAACTCCTCTTCCCGCACGCCTTATGATCCGTATGATGTTTATGACTATCTTTTCCCCGAAGATTTTTATGAAGATCATTATGACGATTTTTACGATTTTGAAGATGCGGAAGACTATTTTAACGAGAAACACGGTGTTTGGTGAGAAAGACCCCTGCCTAAGGCAGGGTCTTTTCTTTTTTCGCAACTTTTTTTCGGTATATTGAACTTGGGAAAACAGTATGCTATAATAAATCATACTAAAGTAATAGGAAAGGTTGTGAGACCGTGAAAATATCAACTAAAGGCAGATATGGTCTGCGTATGATGATCGACATCGCCATGAATCAGCAGGAGGGTCCGGTCTCGGTAAGGGACATTGCCCGCCGCCAGTCGTTAAGCGATAAATATCTCGAGCAGATCATCACACAGGCAAACCGTGCCGGACTTCTCAAGTCCATCCGCGGTGCGGGAGGCGGCTATCAGCTGTCCCGCGATGCGAAGGACATCTCGGTGGGAGATGTGCTCAGAGCGATGGAAGGCTCTCTGTCGCCGGTGGCCTGCGTGCAGGAACTGGCCGGCGAGACGGCTCCCTGCCAGAATTCCGGTGAGTGTGCCACCTACGAGCTGTGGCGGGATATCAAAGCAGCGGTGGATGCGGTGGTGGACAATCGCTCTCTGCAGGACATGATCGATAACTATACTCGCAAAAACGGCGATCGGGAAGAGGTCGCCAAAGAGGAAAACTGCGCATGCAGTATCTGACCGTAAATCTTGAGGCGGGGCATCCCACGGTAGAGATGGCCCGCACCCATTTGAATATGGCGATCCGTTCGGCTAAAGCCAACGGAACACGGGTCCTCAAGCTCATCCATGGATACGGCTCCAGCGGAAAAGGAGGCAGCATCCGCAGCGATGTGCAAGCGCAGCTGCGGCGGAAAAAGCAGGAAGGGCAGATCAGGGACTTTGTTCCGGGGGAGGATTTTTCTCCCTTTGACCCCGCTGCCCGGGCGATCATCGCCGCTTGTCCGTCCCTGTCGCGGGACGTGGACTATTCCCGCCAAAACCATGGGATCACTATGGTTTTGATTCGTTAGGAGGAATTGGTTTTGGGTAAAACAGCAGTGATCACCGGCGCTTCCGGCGGGATCGGACAGGCATTGACAGAGTCGTTCCGTCAAGCCGGATATCGGGTCTTTTGCGGATGCAACAGCCATCCGGAACGGCTGCCCGAAGGCGTTTGGGGCATGGCCGCCGACCTGACCGATCCGCAGCAGGCAAAAGCCTTTGCCGATGCGGTGCTGCAGCAGTGCGGCGGACAGGTGGATGTGCTCATCAACAATGCGGGCGTTGCGCAGCAAAAGCTGTTTCAGGATATTTCGGATGACGATTGGCGGAAAATGACCGGCGTGAACCTGGATGGCGTTTTTTATCTGACAAGGGCCCTTTTGCCCGCCATGATCCGTCGGCAAAAGGGAAGGATCATCAACATCTCGTCCATGTGGGGCGTGGTAGGTGCTTCCTGCGAGGTGCATTATTCCGCTGCGAAAGCGGCGGTGATCGGAATGACCAAGGCGCTGGCGAAAGAGGTGGGACCTTCGGGCATCACCGTCAACTGCATCGCGCCGGGCGTGATCAAAACACTTATGCTGGACAGTTTCAGTGAAGAAGATCTGCAAAATCTGGCGGATGAGACCCCGGTGGGCCGCTTGGGTACCGGCGGGGATGTGGCAAATCTGGCGCTGTTTCTCGCCGATGACAAGGCGGATTTCATCACCGGACAGACCGTCTGTGTGGACGGCGGATTCTCGCTGTAACAATAATCAGGAAAGAAGCGTTTTTTATATGGAAAAAGAGAAGCGCTGCCGCTGGATGCTGATGGCATCCATGACCGTTTTCGGTACCATTGGGCTGTTTCGCCGATGGATCCCGCTGCCTTCCGGCGCCATTGCCATGGCAAGGGGACTGATCGGTGCGGCGTTTTTGCTGTTGGTGCTTTGGGTTAAAAAAGAAAAGATCGACTTTTCTGCCATGAAAGGGCAGCTGGGAAAACTGCTGTTTTCCGGTGCGCTGATCGGACTGAATTGGGTGGCGCTGTTTGAATCTTTTCGCTTCACCTCGGTCTCGGTGGCAACGGTCTGCTATTATATGGCACCCATCATCGTGATGGCGCTGTCCCCGTGGCTTTTGCGGGAAAAACTTTCTTTACGCAAGGTCCTTTGTGTGCTGACCGCTCTTTTGGGCGCCGCGCTGGTATCCGGGATCCTGACCGGAACCGCACAGGGAAGCAATCACCTGCTGGGTGTTGCGCTGGGCCTTTTGGCAGCGGTGATGTACGCCACCGTCGTGCTGGTCAATAAGCGCATCGTGTCGGTCAAAGCCTTTGACCGGACCATTTTACAGCTGGCTGCCGCCGGCGGTGTTCTGATCCCCTATGTGGCGCTGACCGAAAGGGTGGATCCGGCGGTATTTTCGTGGAAAACGGCACTTTTGATGCTGATCGTATGCGTTTTGCATACCGGCATCGCCTATGCGCTGTATTTTGCCTCTCTCGAAGGGGTCAGTGGACAGACGGCAGCTCTGTACAGCTATGTGGACCCGATCGTGGCGGTGCTGGCATCGGCGATCGTTCTGCAGGAAAGAATGAGCGGATGGGGCATCGTCGGCTCGGTGCTGGTTTTGGGTGCCGCGATCATCAGTGAATTACCGGAGAAAACTTCGGTATCATAATCAGAAGAATGGAAAGGAGGATGCATATGCCCCAGTGGTTTTATGTTGTGTTGTGGCTGATCCTTGCGCTGGTCTTTTTCGCGCTGGAAGCGGCTACCGTGCAGCTGGTCTCCATCTGGCTGGCAGTGGGCTCTCTGGCGGCGCTGGTCGTTTCGATGCTGAATGGCTCTCTGTTTGTCCAGATCGGCGTCTGTCTGATCGTTACGGGGATCTGCCTGGTCTTTACCCGCCCCTTTTTCCAAAAGGTGCTGGCGGTGAAAAAGATCAGCACCAATGCGGACCGGGCGGTCGGTTCTGTCGGCATCGTCACCGAAGATATTGAGGATGCCTTTGACAAAGGCCGCGTTACGGTCGACGGTCTCAGCTGGAAGGCACGCAGCGCCAACGGTGAGACTCTGCCTGCCGGGACCCGGGTCACAGTCCGGGAAATGCAGGGCGTTACCTTAACGGTGGAAAAAGCACCGTGATCTCTGTCCGGATAAACAAGGTCTGCAAGTAGAAAGGAGAAATATATGGAACCTATTGTTGCTGTTATCGTGATTTTTGTGCTGCTTTTTATTCTTCTGGCGGTCGCCATTTCCTGCATCAAGATCGTCCCCCAGTCCAACTGCTATGTTGTGGAACGCCTGGGTGTATATCATGCCACCTGGGAGACCGGTCTGCATATAAAAGTTCCCTTCTTTGACCGAATCGCCAAAAAGGTCTCTCTGAAAGAGCAGGTCGTGGACTTTAAGCCCCAGCCGGTTATCACCCGGGATAACGTTACCATGCAGATCGACACCGTGGTATTCTTTCAGGTAACTGACGCGAAGCTGTACACCTACGGCGTAGAGCGTCCCATGTCCGCCATCGAGAACCTGACTGCTACCACCCTGCGTAACATTATCGGTGAGATGGAGCTGGACCATACCCTTACCTCCCGTGATGTGATCAACACCAAGATCACCGCGACTCTTGATACCGCCACCGACAAGTGGGGCATCAAGGTCAACCGTGTGGAACTGAAAAACATCCTGCCGCCCAGAGAAATTCAGGATGCCATGGAAAAACAGATGAAGGCAGAGCGTGAGCGCCGTGAGGCGATCCTTCGTGCGGAAGGTGAAAAACGCAGCCAGATCCTGGTAGCCGAGGGTGAAAAAGAGTCTGAGATCCTCAAGGCAGAGGCGGAAAAACAGGCTGCCATCCTCCACGCCGATGCGGTGCGTGAAGCCAAGATCCGCGAGGCACAGGGTGAAGCGGAAGCGGTCATGATGGTGCAGAAAGCCCTGGCTGACAGTATCGCTCTGCTCAACGAGGCGGCTCCTTCCGATAAAGTGCTGGCGCTCAAAGGTCTCGAAGCCTTTGGCAAAGCCGCTGACGGAAAAGCGACCAAGATCATCATTCCCAGCGAGATCCAGAATCTTGCGGGACTGGCCACTTCGGTGAAAGAGCTGATGAGCGACAAATAGCTTTGATTTGAAAACGGTGCGGATTTCCGCACCGTTTTTTTGTATGCTTTCTTTTCCTTTGGCAAAACTATGGGAAAGGAGGCGTGAGGATGGAAAAACGGATCGTGGCGGTGTTTTCGGCGGCGGTGCTTTTGCTCTTCGGATCGGTCTGGCGCATCGCGTCCCTTGCGCAAAGCAGTGACCTTGCGGCAGCCGCAGTGCAGCAAAGCACCTATCTTCTGCAGATCTATCATAGCCGCGGGATGATCTATGACCGAAACGGTCAGCCGCTGGTCAATCAAACCTTCCGCACGGTCGCTGCGGTGGATCCGTCCGCCGAGGGGATGTTGGCGCTGCGTCCGTACTGTTCCGATGAGGAAGAATGGCAAAGCCGGCTGGCGCAGCGCCGTCCCTTCCTGCTTACGGTGGACGAACGGGCACAGGAGAAAGAGGGCATCCGGCTGTTTTCGGTGCCGCAGCGGTTTGACGGCAGTTTGGCGGCGCATCTCATCGGCTATGTGGACGGCGCGGGACAGGGACAAAGCGGCATCGAGCGGGCGTGGGACTCTTTTCTTGCCGATGCGGGGGAGACGGTCTCGGTCCGTTACCGCATCGATGCGCTGGGCCGCCCGCTGCCGGAAGAAGCGGAGCAGATCCTGCTGGAAGGCAGCGCATCCGACGGGGTGGTGCTGACTCTGGACCGTACGGTGCAAAAAGCCTGCGAGGCGGCATTGGCGCAGCTTGCGGTCAATGGGGCTGCGGTTGTCATGGACGTGCATACAGGCGAGATTTTGGCGATGGCGAGCACGCCCATCTTTGATCCGCAAAAGGTCGCCGATTATCTCGACCGGTCGGACGGTCCGCTCATCAATCGGGCGCTGTCTGCCTGGGCAGTCGGCTCTTCCTTTAAACTGCTGGTAGCGGCCGCTGCGCTGGAAGCGGGTGTTTCCCCCCAGACCGTCTTTTGCTGTGAAGGCTACGAGGATGTGGAGGGGCAGATCTTTCGCTGCAATCTCCTTTCCGGACACGGCGAACTGACCATGAAGGAAGCGGTGGCCCAGTCCTGCAACTGCTATTTTATCCGTCTGGCGCAGACGGTCGGTACCGAGGCTTTGCTGCAGATGGCGCAGCGGTTTGGCTTTGGCCGTGAGGATCAGCTGTGCCAAGACCTTTTTTCCGCCGCAGGCACGCTGCCCTCGTGGGAACAGCTGCAGAACCCGGCGGAACTTGCCAACTTCAGTTTTGGACAGGGATATCTTACCGCGACACCGATCCAGATCTGCAAAATGGTTTCCGCCATCGCAGCCGGCGGAGAAATGCCTCAGCCGCAGGTGATCGCCGGAACGGTAGAGGACAGTCGGTTTCTTTCTGCCGATCGTTTTTCGAAAAACCGTGTGATCTCGCGGGAAACAGCCCGACAGCTGCTGGAGATGATGTGCTTTGCGGTCACCGACGGAACCGGTCAGCAGGCGCAGATTTTTTCCGGTGCTGCCGGAAAGACCGCTTCCGCGCAGACGGGACAGTACGACAGCGAGGGCAACGAGATCGTCCACGCCTGGTTTGCCGGATGCTTTCCCGCATCGTCGCCTCAATATGCGCTGGTGGTCTTTTTGGAAAACGGACAGTCGGGCAATCGGACCGCGGCACCGGTTTTCGCCCAAATAGCCGGAAAAATCTTGAAATAGAAACTACAAAAAGTAGTTTTTAAAACCACAAACTCTTGATTCCTGATTTTTTCTGTGATAAAATGTCTATGAAATCTGACAGTTAGGAGGATCATAAATTGCCGAACAATTATGTGATCGTTACCGATACCAATGCCGATCTGCCGGCGGAATATCTCAACAAACATCAGCTGCCCCGGCTGTGTCTGACCTTTTATGTGAACGGGGAAAGCTATAACGCTGACACCAAACCCATGGATGAGCATCTGTTCTACGACAAAATGCGTGCCGATGCCGAGGTCAAGACCATGCAGGTCAATCCCGAGCAGGCAAGAGAGTGTTTTGAGCCTTATCTGAAAAAGGGCATGGATATTTTGTATCTGGCCTTTTCCTCCGGTCTTTCCGGAACTTATAACAGCGGCGTGATCGCGGCACAGGAATTAAAAGAGCAGTATCCCGAGCGGACCATCGAGGTGGTGGACACCCTTGCCGCCTCGTTGGGACAGGGCCTTTTGACCCACTACGCGGTGATCATGAAAGAAGCGGGACGTTCTTTGCAGGAGGTCAAATCCTGGGTGGAGGAGAACCGCCTCAATCTGGTCCATCTGTTTACGGTCGATACCCTTAAATATCTGCACAAGGGCGGAAGAGTTTCTGCCGCAACCGCGATCGTGGGCGGCATGCTCAACATCAAGCCGGTGCTGCATGTGGATGACGAAGGAAAGCTGGTCGCGGTGGACAAAGTCCGCGGCAGAAAAAATTCTCTGCTTCGTATGGTCGAGCTGATGGAAGAGCAGATCGGAGATTGTAAAAACGACGTATTTTTCATCTCCCACGGCGATTGCATCGACGATGCGAAATTTCTTGCGGGCGAAGTGCAGAAGCGCTTTGGCATCAAAGAGAACATGATCCATTTCGTCTGTCCCACCATCGGCGCCCATTCGGGACCCGGAACGGTAGCCCTGTTCTTTTTGGGCGAAAAACGGTAAAATGCTTTGGGTGCCGCGGCAGAAGCTGTCGGCACCCTTCTTTTTGCGGTGTTTTCGGAGAAAAGCTATTGTCAACGGGACAAAAATAGGATATAATAATCAGGTGCCGTAGGTCACTGCGGCAATAGAGAAACAGACAGGAAAAAGTCGATTCTGTCATAAGGGTATGCGGGTCCTGTGCGACAAGGCACTGTGAACCATGTCAGGCGGGGAACCGAGCAGCATTAAGCGGTCGTTTTTGTGCGCCGCAGTCAACCTGTGTGCCCTTGTGAGAGGACCGACCCACCATAACGGTGACCTGTCTGTTTTGTGTATCCGGATGTTTTGTGAAAGGAGCGGAAAAATGTATCAGGCATTGTACCGAAAGTATCGTCCCAAAAGCTTTGACGACGTTGTGGGACAGGCGCATATCACCCGCACCTTGCAAAACGAGGTCAAGACCGGCAAAACCGCTCACGCCTACCTGTTTACCGGCTCCCGCGGCACCGGCAAGACCACCTGTTCCAAGATCCTGGCCAAGGCGGTCAACTGCCCCAACGCCAAAGACGGCAACCCCTGCGGGGAATGTGACATCTGCCGCGGCATCGATGACGGTCCCATCATGGATGTTTTGGAGATCGATGCTGCCAGCAACAACGGCGTTGACAACATCCGCCAGCTGCGGGAAGATGCGTTTTTCGCCCCCGGACAGGCCAAATTCCGGGTGTACATCATCGACGAGACCCACATGCTTTCCACCGGAGCGTTCAACGCTCTGTTAAAGATCATGGAGGAGCCGCCCAGCCATGTGCTGTTCATCCTTGCTACCACCGAGGTACACAAGGTGCCGGCGACGATCCTTTCCCGCTGTCAGCGGTTTGATTTCCGCCGCATCGGCAGCGAGGACATTGCGGGCTATCTGGAGAAGATCGCCCAAAACGAAGGCTTTTCGCTGGATCATTCCGCTGCGCTCTTGATCGGCAAGCTGGCCGACGGCGGCATGCGTGATGCCATCAGTCTGCTGGATCTTTGCGTTTCCCACGGCAGCGAGGTGACCGTTGAGGTGGTCGCTCAGGCTGCGGGACTGGCAGGTTCCGCGCATCTTTTGGCGCTGAGCCGTGCTTTCGCGGAAAAAGACACCGCCCGAGCGCTGGAACTGATCGGGGAATACCATGAAAAATCCATGGATATGGAACGCCTTTGCAGCGACATGGTCGCGTTTTATCGGGATCTGATGCTGCTGAAAACCGTCCGTGACCCGGAAAAACTCATCGTGGCGCTGCCCGAAGAGGTAGCGGAGATGAAGCCGCTGGCTCAGAGCCTGTCGCTCAGCCAGATCCTGTATTGCCTGTCGGTGCTGCAGGAGACCCAAAACCGCATGGGACGTACTTCTAACCGGCGGACCGAGCTGGAGATGAGTGCGGTGAGAGTCTGCAATCCGGCGATGGATTCTTCTGCCGAGGCGGTACTGACCCGTCTGGAAGAGCTGGAAGCGGCGGTGCGAAAAGGCATCGTTCCCGTATCCACGTCACAGCCGGAGGAAGAAGCCCCTTCGAAACCGGTGAAAAAAGCCGCAAAACCGGCGAAGGATCCGGCGGAAAAAGAACCGGCTGCCGAAGGAAAAACCGCTGCTGCGGGCGATTCGGCCGGTGCTGTGCTCTTTTCGCAGTGGCAGGAGGTGTTGGGGAGACTCCTCAAAACGAATCCTCCTTTGTTCGCGGCACTGAAAAACTCCGATGCCTATGAAAAAGGCGATCTGATGCTGATCGATGCCAAAAACGAGATCTTCTTCAAACTGATCCGGGAGAACGATTTTGCCAAGGATTCTCTGCGAGATGCTATTTTGGCGCAGACCGGAAAACGGTACCGCCTCGGTCCGTGGAGAGGCGGCGCGGTCAAGGCTCCCGCCGAAAAACCGCAGGAAGATCCTTTGCTGGCACTGATGCAGACGGCGAAAAACGCCGGCATCGAGGTGGAGGAAAACTGATTTCGTCAGGCGATGCCTGATCGTATAAAAGAACCCAAACGAAAGGAACGATAGATATGAAAGCAAGATTACCCAAAGGCTACGGCGGCGGCGCGCCCGGCAATGTGCAGGGCATGCTGAAACAGGCACAGAAGATGCAGGCAGAGATGACCCGCGTTCAGGCTGAGCTGGAAGAGAAAGAGCATACCGTAAGCGTTGGCGGCGGCGCGGTCGAAGTGACCATGACCGGCAAAAAAGAGCTGAAAGTACTCAATATCAAACCCGAGGTCGTAGACCCTGAGGATATCGAGATGCTGCAGGATCTGGTCATCTCCGCGGTGAACGAGGTCATCCGCGAGATCGACGAAGAGTCCAACCGCGAGATGGAGAAGCTCTCCGGCGGCATGAATATCCCCGGCCTGTTCTAAGAGATGGGCTACAACGTTTTGCCGCTGACGCGGCTGATCGAACATTTTGAGCGGCTGCCGGGCATCGGAAAAAAATCCGCCCAGCGGCTGGCTTTTCATGTGCTGAACCTGCCCAAGGAAAAGGCGCAGGATTTTGCCAACGCCATTTTGGAGGCGCAGGAAAAGATCAAGCACTGTGTCGTCTGCCAGAATCTGACCGACGGGGAGAAGTGTCCCATCTGTCAGGATGAAAGCCGGGACGAATCGGTCGTGTGCGTGGTCGAAGACCCCCGCGACGTGCTGGCTTTTGAGCGCACCAAGGAATACAACGGAACCTATCATGTGCTGCACGGTCTGATCTCTCCGATGGATGGCATCGGTCCGGACCAGCTGTATGTCAAAGAGCTGCTGCTGCGCATCGGACAGGGGAAGATCCAGGAGGTCATTATGGCGACCAACCCCACTGTGGAGGGAGAGGCTACCGCCATGTATCTGTCCCGGCTCATCAAGCCGCTGGGCGTTAAGGTGACCCGGCTGGCTTACGGCATCCCCGTAGGCAGCAATCTGGAATATGCCGACGAGGTAACGCTGTTCCGCGCGCTGGAAGGCAGAAGCGAACTGTAACAAATAACAATAAGGAGGGCTCGTTTTGGGACGATTTGATTTCGACACACTGGCTGACCGCAGCGGGATCGACTGCATGAAAGAGGTGTTGACCACGCAAAAAGTCCGTGAAGCGGGCCTGATCTCTTTTTCCGGCGCCGAAGCGGATTTTCGCACCGCGCCCTGCGTGACCGAAGCGGTGGTACGGCGGGCCATGCGGGGGAACCTGGGTTATACCGTCCCCGGTGAGGGCTATTATTCCGCTGTCATCAACTGGATGAAAACCCA
>JAFQTW010000157.1 GCA_017408855.1 Oscillospiraceae bacterium
AAAAACGGTGCCTTAAGGCACCGTTTTTTATTTTATCTTGCAGGTCTTCTTCTGGGTGCCACATGAATGGCGTGTCCTTCCAGATCTTCCAGCGCTTCGGTGACCCCTTCGGTAAAGGTGGGGTGCGGACGGATGACCGAGCGAAGCTGCGCCGCAGTGAGTTTATTCACGATGGCATCGGCAAATTCGCTGATCAGATCGGTGGCCCGCGCGCACATCAGCTGAGCGCCGAGGATTACATCGGTCTCAGCGTGGCATACCACTTTGATGAAGCAGCGGTCGGTGCCGGTGATCAGGGTCTTTCCGTTGGCGCTCATCAAAAACTTACCGGCTTTGACCGGGATCCCGGCGGCTTTCGCTTCGTCGGCGGTGATGCCGACCGATGCGATTTCGGGATCGGTATAAATGCAGGAAGGGATCACGCTCAGGTCAACAGAAGGTTCTGCGCCGGCGATCCGTTCCGCTGTAACAGTACCTTGCGCCGATGCGGTATGCGCCAGCTGGATCCGGGAAGTAACATCACCGATGGCCCAGACGTTTTCCATCGAAGTGCGAAGGGTTTCGTCGGTCACGATACGTCCGCGATCCATTTCGATCTCGATCCCTTCGCCGAACAGTCCGGCGGTGTTGGGCCGCCGACCGATGGCTACGAGAACGCCCTCGGCAGAGACGGTATCTTCTTTTTCGCCCACGGCGAATTTGCACCACAGACCGTTTTCATCTTTGCCGATCTCTTTGACCATCGCTCCGGTATGGACAGTCACACCGCGTTTTTTGAGGATCATGGAAAGGTTCTGAGAGATCTCACGGTCCATGGTGGGAAGCAGCCGGTCCATTGCTTCAACGATGGTGACCTGGCAGCCCAGCTGATTGTAGAAGGTGGCAAATTCAACGCCGATCACACCGCCGCCGATGATGACGATGCTTTTGTAGTCAACGGGAGCGCCTTCCAGCACTTCGTCGCTGGTAACGACCCCTTCGGTATCCAGACCGGTGATGGGCGGACGGGCGGGAACCGATCCGGTAGCGATCAGAATATGGTCGGCAGTCAGCGGTTCATCCTGACCGGAAACCGTGATGGTATGGGGTGCGGTGATGGTGCCGGTCCCGCGGATCAGATCGATCTTGTTGGATTTGAAAAGCTGTTCCACGCCGCTGCGCAGCTGAGTAACGACCTGCGCCTTTCTTTCGTGGATGCGATCGATATCGTAGCTGACGCCGTTTACATCAATGCCGAGCGCTTCGCTGTGCAAAGCGGTATGATACGCTTCGGATGCGTGCAGCAGTGCCTTGGTGGGGATGCATCCGCGGTTGAGACAGGTGCCGCCTACATCTCTCGATTCGATCACAGCGGTGGTAAGACCCAGCTGTGCTGCGCGGATGGCAGCCACATATCCGCCGGGTCCGGCGCCGATAACGGCTAATTGATAATGATTCATAAGGATCCTCCTTCCTGGTTCTGTCCGGTCAGCAGAGACCGGATATCGCCCGACATCCGGGCGTATAAAGGTTCTTGCGCGATGCTTTGCAGCTCGGCAGATAAAACCGAAAAGTCAAAGGGTTTACCGGTCCATAAAGCGGTAAGTTTTTCAAAAAAGACTGTATCCATGGCATCGGAATCGATCTGGACCCGATCGATCCTTCCGCAGTCAGCATGAAGGAAAATCTGTACTTCTCCCCAGTCAAAGCGGGCGGAAGCTTGCCAGGTAAAGGGCATCCGTCTTTGATACAGCCATCGGGGATCAGAAAATTCCGCAGCGGTCTTTCGGATCTCCTCAGCCGGCAGGTCCCCGAAAGTCAGCTCATGGCAAGGAAGGGAAAAGCTTTGGATAAATGCTTCCTTGACAGCGGCCGCCAAGTTTTCCACCGATAATCCGGGGCAAAGTGCTTGCAGATTGACGACACGGGAGCGGACCGAATCCACTCCTTTTGTCTGCAGCTTTTCTGCCGAGGGACGAAGATATCGGCTCATCTTTTCCACATCGCTGGCAACCAGCAGCGTTCCGTGATGACAGCCGATCCCGCCGGACTTTTGAAATGCGCTGCCGGATACTTTTCTGCCGTCAACGGTAATATCGTTTCGCCCGGTCTTTTGGGCGCTGATCCCGAACCGACGGAGTGCGGAACAGATCATATCCAGCTGACGGAGCGGATCATAATCTGAAAGGGGAAGCAAAAAGGTGAAATTGAGGTTCCCTAAATCGTGGTAGACAGCACCGCCGCCGCTTTTTCGCCGGGCAAGACGGATCCCGTCATCCTGCAGTAAAGGAAGGTCACACTCTTTCCAGGGATTCTGGTTTTTTCCGATGACCACCGTTTTTTCGTTCTGCCACAGATATAAGATCGCGCTGTCCTGCGGGCAATGCTTCATCAAACAGGCTTCGGTCGCCAGATTCTCATAGGGATCGGTACCGCCGGTGCGCAGAAAATAGAGCTGTCGGATCATAAAGCCTCCCTAACAGAGAAGCCCGGTCAAAAGGACCGGGCTTTGTGGACCATCGGATTATTCGGCGCAGAAAGCAATGTAAGCGTCAGCATCCATCAATTCTTCCAGACCGGAAACGTCGGTCATTCTGGCCAGCCATGCCTCGTAAGGCGCTTTGTTGATGGCTTCGGGAGTATCCATCAGCAGCTCGTTGATCTCGGAAACGGTACCGTTCACGGGAGCGTAAATGTCAGAAACAGATTTGACCGATTCCACATCGCACATGACATCATCTGCGTTAAAGCTGTCGCCGACCATGGGGAAGTTGACGAAAACCATTGCGTTAAGGTCTTCCTGGGCTTTATCGGTAATGCCAATGAGAACAGAGCCGTCCTCTTCTTTTTTCACCCAAATATGTTCTTTGCTGTACAAAAGCTCCTGCGGTACGTTCATTTGAAAAACTCCTTTATATCAAAATAATAATCAGACAGATTATCAGATGATGCCGACCACCTCACCGATATACATGCGGTGGGGCGCTTCGGTCTTGTAGTAGGTATCAATGACCTCGGCGGGCATCTGAGCAGGGTCAAGATCCTGCCAGTAGATCTTTTTGCACAAAAGGGTAGCGAAAGCCTCCCGGAAGGTAACGCTGTTTTCTGCTTTTACCGCGTGCAGACCGGTCAGCGCGACTTTGTCGCCGTCCCGCCCCGATTTGGAACCGAGCACGCCCAGATCCTTTTTGTATTCTTCGGGGAAGAAGGAGACGGTAAAGTATTCGTTTTTCTCCAGATATTCGTAGGTGTATCGGATAGGTTTAACATAAACCGTAGCCACAGGACGGCTCCACAAAGTACCCAGTCCGCCCCAGCTGATGGTCATGGTATTGTAATCTTCCGGCGTACCGGCAGAAACAAGAGCCCATTGTTTGTCGAAAACTTTGAAAGCATCCACGTCAAATCGTTCCATAATCTTCTCCTTTTGGTCAGAACTGTAAAATGTACCGGAAAAGAAAAAACGCGTGAGGGCAAAGCCATCACACGGCAGGGAACCGGTTTTGATTCTGCCGTTCGTGAAAATGGCCCATCCGGTTGTTTCTAATATGCAGTATAGCCTAAAAACGGGATAGTGTCAACGTTGTTTTGGCAGTTATGAACAGTTGCATCCCCTATGGAAATGGGGTAGAATAAAGCGGAATTATGGAGAAAGAGGTTAATGGAATGAATACGAATTTTGCGGATACCGTTATTCTCTGTATTGAGATCATCGGTACCATCGCATTTGCACTTTCCGGCGCTGTGATCGCGGCGCAGCGCAGGATGGATATTTTTGGCGTTCTGGTGCTGGGCGTTTGTACGGCAGTAGGCGGCGGATGCATCCGGGATATTATTCTGGGGATCAACCCTCCCAACATGTTTCGCAATCCGATCTATGCGCTTTTGGCGGCGCTGGCATCCTTTTTGGTTTTCTGCGTTGCCCGCAGCGCACCTGAGATCATAATCACCAACCGGATCCAGAATATGTCTCTGTTTAACTTTCTCGATGCCATGGGACTGGGCATCTTTTCGGTCATCGGAGTCAATACCGCGATCGATGCGGGCTTTGCTGACAACGCGTTTTTGCAGATTTTTGTCGGTGTCATCACCGGTGTCGGCGGCGGCATCCTGCGTGATATGCTGGCCGGCGAGATGCCGTCGGTGCTGAAACGGGATGTGTATGCTTCCGCCTCCTTTGTCGGCGCTGCCCTGTATGCCTGCTGCTATCAGTTCATCAATCAGTGGGTCGGCATGTTCCTCAGCGCGGCAACGGTCGTGATCATCCGTCTGCTGGCTGCGAAGTTTTACTGGAATCTGCCTTCAGCCATCCCGAAAGACTGGATGCCCCGTCAGGACTGAGCCGTTTTGTGCAGGGAAAAAGCCGATCCTTTGTGGATTTTACCTATTACATCGGACGATGTGATCTGCTATAATAAAAACAGAAT
>JAFQTW010000158.1 GCA_017408855.1 Oscillospiraceae bacterium
CCGCAATCTGCGGATGGGTGCCTTCCCCCATTCCCGCATTTCGGTGGCGACCCCCAAGCTGAACGATCTGTTCCTGCAGTACCTTGCCGAATTCATGGCGGCCCGATAACCCACTGCTACAAAGATCCTGACCCGTGCGCGGGGCGCAGGTTTGCTGGATAGCGGGCGGCGCCCGCCGGCGTTTCGCAAGGATAGCGCATTCTGTCCCAAAGCGATACGCCCGATCCCATACTGCAGCAGAAAAGCCCTCATCCGTTTGGATGAGGGCTTTTTGATGTTCGGTTTTTTCGGATGAACGCTTTTGAAAGAAATCCCTCCGGTTTCGCTTTGCTCAACCACCTCCCTTTAGCAAGGGAGGCTTTGGCGCCGCACGAAAAGGCTGGGGGATTTTTAGGCGCCCCGCGCCCAGTCTCAAGAAACTGCGGCAGGGGCGGTACGCGCATTGCGCCAGCTGGTTGGAGCGGAGATGCTCCGCAGTGCCCGTGGGGGCATCCCCACTGCTCCGCAATGCCCGTGGGGGCATCCCCACTAGATGGAGACGATGCCGAAGGTGTCCAGAATGGAGGAGACCAGAATGATCACCATGCTCACCGGAACGATGTATTTGATAATGAACCGGAACAGCTTTTCCTTTTTGAAACGGGAGGAAAGCTTCACCTCGTCCACCACCGTTTCCACGCCAACGACCCAAACGATGAAAATCGCGGTCAGCAGCGCCAGGATCGGCATCAGAATGGAGTTGGCCGTAAAGTCCAGCATCCCCTGCAGGTTCATACCGTTGAGCGAGATAAAGGACAGCGGTCCAAAGCCCAGAGAGGTGGGAACGCCGATCAGCAGCATCAGAGCGAAGGTCAGCCATCCGGCCTTCGCGCGGGACATACCGGTCTTGTCCTGTACGATGGACATGATGGTCTCCATCAGCGAAATGGTGGAGGTCAGCGCCGCGAAGATAACCATCAGGAAAAACGCGGCACCGATCAGGTTGCTCATGGGCATGGACAAAAAGACTTTCGGCAGGGTGTCGAACATCAGACCGGTGCCCTGATTCATCTTCTCGGCGCTTCCGCCGGAGAAAACATAAACCGAAGGCACGATCATCAAGCCGGCGAGGAACGCCACACCGGTGTCAAACAGCTCGATCTGTCCGACAGAGGCTTCCATGTTCACATCTTTTTTCATGTAAGAGCCGTAGGTGACCATGATGCCCATGGCAAGGCTCATGGAATAAAACAGCTGTCCGATGGCGGCTACCACCGTCATGATGGAGAACTTGGAGAAGTCGGGCATCAGATAGTATTTTACGCCTTCCAGCGCGCCGGGCTGACAGCAGACATAAACGGCGATGACCAGCGACAGAACGATCAGGATGGGCATCATCACCTTGCTGCACTGCTCGATGCCTTTGTTCACGCCGGCCATTACAATGGCAAAGGTGGCGCCGATAAACAGAACGAACCAGAAGATCGGCTCCACCGGCTGGGCGATAAAGCGGTCGAGGTAACCGTCCTGCGCCAAAACCTCGGCGCCGCCCCGGGCGTACTCGAAAAAGTATTTGGCGATCCAGCCGGCGATGACCGTATAGTACGGCAGGATCATGACCGGAATGATCGCGGCGATCGCGCCCAGACCCTTCCACTTTTTATTCAGGCCGGCAAAGGCGCCGATGGCGGAAAGCCCGGTCTTTCTGCCCAGAGCGATCTCGGCGATCATCAGGGTAAAGCCGAAGGTGACCACCAGCACCAGATAGGTCAGCAGAAAGATACCGCCGCCGTATTTGGCCGCCAGATAGGGAAATCTCCAGATATTGCCCAGACCCACGGCAGAGCCTGCGGCTGCCAGGACAAAGCCCAGCTTTCCGGTAAAGGAACTTCGTTTTTTGTTTTCCATGGTTTTCTCCTGTCCCGGGGTCCCTGTGCAGGAACAGCTTTGCGAAGATGCAAATTTTGCCAAAGAAAGGCAGATTTCCCGGATTTGTTTTTTATAGGAAGACGGCTTCTTCCCTCTTGTTCCAAAAGAACAACGACTTTATGATTATGCCACAGACAGCGGTTTTTTGCAACTTATTTAAGGCAAAGAATCAAAAAGATCCCCCGCTTTTTCGGCGGGGTCGGACACGGAACTTCCCTGCAAAAGAATAAAGGATTCCCCTGTGAAAAACAAGGGAATCCTCTGGGCTTTTTTGACTTTTTACCGCTTCTTTACTCCGCGTGATCCTGCAGAAGCTTTACGATCTTCTCCACGTCCACGCCGCGGTCCTCCTCGTAGCGGACCTTATCCAGCAGCTTTTTCAGATCGGAACGGCGCAGCATGGGGATCGAGCCTTTGACAAAGATCTCGGTCTTGCGGGGAGAGCCGGCGAACACGATCAGATGCTCCATCTGGATGCCGTACACGTTGTTTTTGGAGAAAACACGGCGCACCAGGTCGATGGCCTTTTCTCCGGCGGTGATGGGGTTGGCAAAATAGGATTTTTTGCCGGTCTTGCTGTCCACCTTGGTCCATTTTTCCTCCCGCTCCTGTCCGTAGTAAGCGGCGGAATCCGCCAGGCAGGACACGAAGGAAATGCCGTAGACACCCACCAGGATCTGGTCGAAGTGGGCTTTTTTGCCCTCGTACTGAACGGTCACATCCGACAGCACCTTGTACTGACGCAGTGCTGCAAAGCGTTTCAGCATGCCTTTTACTTTGTTTTTGCAGGTTTTGGGATCGGTGGCACGGTGCAGCATCCACAGAGTGAGGATGGCGGTCAGAGCGATCAGGACCAGCGCCAGACCCAGTTTCAGTTCATTGGAAAGATTCACGTTATTTCATCCTTTGTCAAAATCGTTGCGGCGGCGAAAGCCGCCCCTTCAGTATAGCATTTCTGCAGTCTTTTCTCAAGCCTTAGTAGCCGAAGGTGCCGTCCAGCGATTCGTCGTTCTCGATCCACTCGGAAACCGAGATGACCCGGTAGTTCTCCTTGTCGTCCCGCACGATGACCGTGTCGATGCCGGCGTTGATGATGGCACGTTTGCACATGGCGCAGGAGTTGGCGTTTTTCACATACTCGCCGGTGGAGACCTCTTTGCCCACCAGATACATGGTGGAACCGATCATATCCGCGCGGGAGGCGTGGATGATGGCGTTTTGCTCGGCATGGACCGAGCGGCATAATTCATACCGCTGTCCCCGGGGGATCTGCAGTTTTTCGCGGGTGCAGTAGCCCAGATCGGTGCAGTTGGCTCTTCCGCGGGGGGCACCCACATAGCCGGTGGAGATGATCTGATCGTTCTTTACGATGATGGCGCCGAACAGTCTGCGCAGGCAGGTGCCGCGGCTCAAAACCGTTTCCGCAATGTCCAGATAATAATTGATCTTGTCCCGTCTTGTCATAGAGAAGCCTCCTTACTGGGATTCTTCTTCTATGATAAAGGTTTTTTCCCTTTATTGCAACTTTTTGTCCGCGCAGATGCTGTTTTCTTTTTACAGCAGAATATGGTATACTGATTTTGGAATACTTCGCCCTTTAAGGCTTTGTCATAACAGGAGGAAACCATGTCCCATCTTTCCAACATCGGTACGGTCAAAGACATTTTATCCCGCCACGGATTCACCTTTTCCAAAAAGCTCGGTCAGAACTTTCTGATCAACCCCTCGGTCTGCCCCCGCATGGCTGAGATGGGCGGCGCCGCCCCCGGTGTCGGCGTGCTGGAAGTCGGTCCCGGCATCGGCGTTTTGACCTACGAGCTGGCACAGCGGGCCGACAAGGTGGTCGCCATCGAGCTGGACGACCGTCTTTTGCCGGTGCTTGCCGAGACCCTCGGGGAGTTTGACAACGTTAAGGTCATCCACGGCGACGTGCTGAAGGTGGACCTGCCCCGCATCATCGAAGAAGAATTTGCCGGTCTCGAGGTGGTGGTCTGCGCCAATCTTCCCTACTACATCACCTCGCCCATCGTCATGGGCATTTTGGAGGCGAAGCTGCCGGTCCGTGCCATCACCGTGATGGTGCAGAAAGAAGCGGCCGCCCGCATCTGCGCCGACCCCGGCAGCCGCGAGGCAGGGGCTTTGTCCGCCGCCGTCAGCTACTACGCCCAGCCGCAGGTGCTGTTCGGCGTTTCCCGGGGCAGCTTTATGCCCGCTCCCGATGTGGATTCCGCCGTCATCCGGCTGAACATCCGCCCCCAGCCGGCGGTATCGCCCAGGGACGAGGCGCTGTTCTTCCGGGTCATCAAGGCGGGCTTTTCCCAGCGGCGCAAGACCCTGCTCAACTCCCTTTCGTCGGGACTGGCCCTTTCCAAGCCAGTGCTGACCGCCGCCATGGAAGGCGCCGGCATCAAAGCCTCCGCCCGTGCGGAAGAGTTGACGCTGGCGGATTTCTGCCGCCTGTCCGACCAAATTTTCGCGCTGAAAATTAGTGAAAACAACGGAAAATAAGTTTGATTTTCGGCATAATTTGTTCATAATTATATGATATGCTAAAGATGTAGGAAACCGTCCGAACCGGGCAAACGCTTTTTCAAGGCGTATTGGAAGGAGGATGCCCCCATGAGCCATCTGACCCTGTCAGAAACGCCAAAAAAGAACAAATCCCGCAACACCATCGTCTGCGTGACCAATCAGCTTTCCTGCGAGCGGCTGATCCGGGCGGGAAAGCTCATCGCCGATCTTTCCAAGACCGGGCTTCTGGTCATCAACGTATCCAGCCCCGACCTGTCTGAGCAGGATGCCAAGGCGCTGGAGTATCTGTTTACCGTATCCAAAGACAACGGTGCGGAAATGACGGTTTTATACGGCGACGAGCCGATGCTCAAGCTGACCCAGTTCATCAAGGAAAACCGGGCCGCCAACGTGGTGACCGGCATCGCGGGACAGCGCAAATCCCCGCTGCCCGAGCTGTGGCGGCAGTTTCAGAACACCCAGTTTTTCACCGTCACCGAAGACGGCTCCTACTCAAAACGGCAAGGAAGCGACATCGCATAGCCGCATCCGAAGCCAAAGCTTTTTTACCCGTACCACAGAGGCAGGCGGCATGCCTGCCTTTTTTCATAAGGAGACGATTTTATGCCAACCAAAGAATTTTCCTTTCCCTCGTCAGACGGCATCCATACCATCCGTGCCGTGACCTATCTGCCCGGGACCGCGCCCTGCGCCGTTATTCAGGTAGCCCACGGCATGACCGAGTATTTTGGCCGCTACGAAGAATTTGCCCTTGCCATGAACGAAGGGGGCTTTGCCGTTTCCGGACATGACCATCTGGGACACAAAACCGCCGTCAGGGATGATTCCGAGCTGGGCTTTCTGGCGGAAAAGGACGGCTGGCGTTATCTTCTGGACGACATGGCGCAGCACACCCGCCTTCTGCGGGAAAGCTACCCCGGTCTGCCGGTGATCTTGCTGGGACATTCCATGGGTTCCTTCGCCGCCCGCTGCTATCTGGCAGAGCACGGCGATCTGGTGGATGCCGCCATCCTTTCCGGAACCGGCGGTCCCAACCCGGCAGTCGGTGCGGGAAAAGCGCTGGCGAGCCTTTTGTGCGCCCTAGGTCAGGGGAAAAAGCCGGGCAAGGCTTTGCAGAAGATCGCCTTCGGCTCCTACAATCGGGGATTTGAGAACCGCACCCCCTACGACTGGCTCAGCCGTGATCAGTCGGTGGTAGACCGCTACGCCGCCGACCCCTACTGCACCTTCCTGTTCACCAACAGCGCGTTCCGGGATCTGTTTACCCTCTACGCCACCTGCAGTGCGCTGCCCGCCTTCCGCGCGGTGCGCAAGGATCTGCCCATTCTGATGATCTCGGGCAAAGAAGATCC
>JAFQTW010000159.1 GCA_017408855.1 Oscillospiraceae bacterium
ATGCTCAGAGAGACGCTTTCCTGGCTCAGTAATTTCTGATCCGTTAAGTGATTGATTCTCCAATAACAAAGGGCTCCGCAATTGCGGAGCCCTTTTTATGCGAAAAAAGAGGAAAAAGCGAGCGCTTTTTCCTCTTTTCCTTTTATTTTGTGGCTTTGCTTCCCCACGGACAGGCTGCCAGACAGCGAGCACAGGTATGCTGCCCGAACACATCAGCCATGTCCTCCAGAAAATCGTAACATTTTTTCTTGTCGATCCGCTTTTCCGGATCATCTGCCGGATCGAAGGGGACGCCCTTGATGGCACCGACAGGGCAGGCTTCCTGACATTTGGTACATTCACCGCAACGATTGGGCAACGGAGCATCGGCCTGCAGCGGCGCATCGGTCAGCACCGTTGCCAAACGAAGGCGGGGACCGACCTGCGGATTGATCAGATGACAGCTTTTTCCGATCCAGCCAAGACCGGCTTTGTGCGCCGCAAAGCGATGGGAGAACATTCCCATCAACTCAGTCTCGGATTTTTCCAGATCATCCGGCCCCCACTGTGCCACCGTGTCCTGCAGTCCCGGGAAGGATTTGCTCTGACGGTAGTCCGAGGTCGGCACCGGATATGCCCGATAGCCCTGCTTTTGCAGAAAATTCGACAGCTGTAAGGTGATCGAAACCAGCTGCCGGTTGATGCCTCCGTATAAATAGCTGTAAGAACGGGTCGGACCAACTGCCTGTTCCTGAATGATCTCTCGCGGGAAGAAAACCGCTACCGAAACAGCCCGAGGAAAAGAGGCACAAAGGCTTCCGTAGGTGGTCTCGATCCAGTTTTGATCCGTGGTCAGATCGGCGATCCCGCACAGATCAGCCCCCAGATCTTCTGCTTTTTGGAAAAGTTGAATTTTTAAATTTTGCAAGTTTATCACTCAATTCCTGCATTTTTGCAAAAAAGATAGAGAAAAAATCGGTCGATTTTTCTTTAAAATATCATAAAAAACGAGGATTTTCAACCGCTTTTTCCGAAAAAAGAACGGTTTTTTCTGCAGAAAAATAGTAAAATACTATTGACAATCTAAAAAAGTCCTGCTATAATTACAAACGTTGCGAACGAGATGTTCCAAACGATGCTGCTATGGCTCAGTCGGTAGAGCGCGTCCTTGGTAAGGACGAGGTCAGCGGTTCAAATCCGCTTAGCAGCTCCAAAAGCCCTTTGCGAAAGCAAAGGGCTTTTTGTTTTGCCCGAAACGACACAGATTTTTATAGAAATCGATCCGGATCCTTTTCCTTTTGCTCGACTGAAATCACGGTAAGGAGGTCCTCCTTCACCGAAAAGCGAACTTCCAGCCCCGCGAAGGCCATGCCGTAGATCCGCTGCGGATCCTTGTGATACTGCGGACGGGGATCCTGCGCCAGAACATCGGTCAGCGCCTGCCGAAGCGCAAAGGGGATCCGATCGGCCACTTCCGGCGAATAATCCACCTGCAGAACCCCTTCCTTCTGCTGCAGCGCAAAACCGCCGGTCGCCTCAGGATGCGCATCCGCGTAGGGGAGATAGGGCTTGATGTCGAATACCGGCGTTCCGTCCATCAGATCGGCGCCGGACACCACCAGCACCGGCCCCTGCGGATCGTCATAATCGATCCGTTCCAGCCTGACGGCAGAAAGCCCAATGGCGTTGGGACGAAAGGGAGAACGGGAGGCAAACACCCCCATCCGCGTGTTGCCGCCCAGACGGGGCGGGCGGATGGTCGGGGACCAATCGTCACGGACCGCCTCGGAAAACTGCCAGATGATCCAGATGTGGCTGTATCCCTCCAGCCCGCGAAAGGCCTCGGGGACCCGATAAGCCGGCTCAAAAACAATGCGGCTTTGCAGACTTTCCACCAGACCGCTCTGTCGGGGGATCCCGAATTTGGTCGGGAAGGGACTGTTCATATGGGCGATGATTTTCATGGGAACGCTGTTTTCCATCTTTTCAGCTCCTTTCTTATAGTATAACCCCTTTCCGGGACGGGCGCAACGAGCAAAAAACCGCATTTTTCCGCGGATATTTGGGATTTTTCCTTGCATTTGGGGCAAAACTGTGCTATGATACATTCGAATTTCATCCATCAATGCGTTTGAGGAAAACGAAGACCCCAAAGCCTTTCAGAGAGTCGGCGGAAGGTGCAAGCCGGTAAGGAAGCAAGGTCGGTCCACTTTCCGAGCAGCCGGCGAGGAGCCGGAGGGTTGGTGCCCCGTACCGCACTGATAAGAGGTCGGACGAAAGTCCGGCAATTTGGGTGGCACCGCGGAATCTTTCGTCCCATAGAAGTGGGGGAAGGGTTCCTTTTTTGATTGTAAGGAGGATTTTATCATGATCGACATTCGCTTGTTGAGAAGCAACCCGGATCTGGTCAAAGAAAACATGAAGAAAAAATTCCAGGACGAGAAGATCGTTCTGGTAGACGAAGTGCTGGAGCTGGACGCACAGCTGCGCCAGATCGCACAGCAGGCAGACGAGCTGCGCTCTCAGCGCAACAAATCCAGCAAAGCCATCGGCGCGCTGATGGGTCAGGGCAAAAAAGAAGAAGCCGAGGCCATGAAAGCGGAAGTGGCTGCCATCGGTCCTAAGCTGGATGAGCTGGCTGCCAAAGAGACCGAGCTGCAGGGCGAAGTAAGAAAACGTATGCTGGTGATCCCCAACATCATCGACGAGTCGGTCCCGATCGGTAAAGACGACAGCGAAAACGTAGAAGTCGAGCGTTTCGGCGAGCCCTTCGTTCCGGAATTTGAGGTCCCTTACCACACCGATATCATGGAAAAACTGTCCGGTCTGGATCTGGACAGCGCCAGAAAAACCAGCGGCAACGGCTTTTACTATCTGATGGGCAACATGGCAAGACTGCACTCCGCCATCCTGACCTATGCCCGTGATTTTATGATCAACAAGGGCTTTACCTACTGTGTACCTCCCTTTATGATCCGTTCCAACGTTGTTACCGGCGTAATGAGCTTTGCCGAGATGGAGAATATGATGTATAAGATCGAGGGCGAGGACCTGTACCTGATCGGTACCTCCGAGCACTCCATGATCGGTAAATTCATCGATACCACTCTGAAAAAAGCAGAGCTGCCCCAGACCCTGACCAGCTATTCTCCCTGCTTCAGAAAAGAAGTGGGTGCCCACGGCATCGAAGAGCGCGGCATGTACCGTGTTCACCAGTTTGAGAAACAGGAAATGATCGTCATCTGCGAGCCGGAGGACAGCATGGAATGGTTCAAAAAGCTGTACGAGAACACCGTTGAGTTCTTCCGCACCCTGGATATCCCCGTCCGCACTCTGGAGTGCTGCTCCGGTGACCTGGCTGACCTGAAGGTGAAATCCATCGATGTTGAGGCATGGAGCCCCCGTCAGCAAAAATACTTTGAGGTCGGCAGCTGCTCGAATCTGGGCGACGCACAGGCCAGACGTCTGGGCATCCGTGTAAAAGGCGAAAAGGGCAACTACTTTGCTCACACCCTCAACAACACCGTTGTTGCGCCTCCCCGTATGCTGATCTGCTTTTTGGAGAACAACCTCAACGAGGACGGCTCGGTCCGCATCCCCGAGGCTCTGAGAATGTATATGGGCGGCATGGACGTGATCCGCTAACAAAACCGATGAAAAGCGCACAGACTTCTGTGCGCTTTTTTTTTTAACGGGGAAAAGCGTGTCCAAAAAGAGGAAAGAAAATCCGCGAAAGTTCGTCAAAAAAACAGTGCCGTCAGCATTGACGAAAAGGGCTTGGAATGATATAATAAATCAAATTTTGAATGAATAACGATGGAGGTTCCCATGTTCGCAGGTATGTGCAAAATGAAAAAAACCGTGCATCCGGCATCCGGTTTTTCTTCTTTCACTTGTGAAATGGGTATCGTATCTGTTTTTTCAGAGATTTAGCTTTCCTGTTTGTCAGGAAGGCTTTTTTTATAGCTGTTTTGAGAACCGAACCGATGAGATGAAAAGGAGCGAGCCGCAATGATGACTGGAAAGAATCTGATCTACCCCACCGATTTTTCGGTACAGGAACTGGAGGAGATGTTTGTCCTCACCGATGACATTGTAAAGAAACCCGAAAAATATGCCCGCAGCTGTGTGGGAAAGGTGTTGGCTACCATGTTCTTTGAGCCTTCGACCCGTACCCGCCTGAGCTTTGAGGCGGCAATGCTTCGTCTGGGCGGAAAAGTTCTGGGCTTTGCCGATTCCGCTTCCAGCTCGGCGACCAAAGGTGAGTCTATCGCAGACACCATCCGCATGATCAGCTGCTACGCCGATATCGCTGTTATGCGCCATCCGGCCGAGGGCGCAGCCCATGTTGCGGGACTGCACAGCTTCATCCCGGTGGTAAACGCCGGCGACGGCGGTCATCAGCACCCGACCCAGACCCTCACCGATCTGTACACCATCCGCGCGAAAAAAAGCCGTTTCGACAACCTGACCGTCGGTCTGTGCGGCGACCTCAAATACGGCAGAACCGTTCACTCGCTGATCCACGCCATGTGCCGGTACGAGAACATCCACTTTGTGCTGATCAGCCCCGACGAGCTGAAGGTCCCGGACTATGTGATCCGCGAGATCGAGTCCACCTCCGGCTGTACCTACGAGGTCAACCCCGATCTGGATTCCGCCATCAAAAATCTGGACATCCTGTATATGACCCGCATCCAGAGAGAGCGCTTTGCCTCGATGGATGATTACCTGCGCCTGAAAGACAGCTACATCCTCGACGAAGCCAAAATGAAAAAAGGCCGCGAGGATCTGATCGTGCTGCATCCCATGCCCATCGTAAACGAGATCACCGGCGCCGTGGACGAAGATCCCCGCGCCTGCTACTTTGTACAGGCCCAGTACGGCATGTATGTCCGTATGGCGCTGATCCTGACTTTGCTGGGCGGCGTGGACGGCTATCCCACTGTATCCGGTGCAAGAATGTTTGAATGGACTTGCAAAAATCCCCGTCCCAACGGAACGGTACACTGCAAAAACCCCAAGTGCGTTTCCAATTTGGATCTGACCCTGCCCATCCGTGTGAAGGACGGCGGACACATCTGCGAATACTGCGATGCGACCATCATCGAAGAATAAGGAGGAGACTATGGAACTTCTCATCAAAAACGCAAAACTGGTGGACGAGACCGGCGAAAAATCCGGCGACGTTCTGGTAAGAGACGGCAAGATCGCGGCTGTCGGGTTTGATCTGCCCTGCGAGGGGGAGGTCATCGATGCTGCGGGACTTACCTTGCTGCCTGCCTTTGTAGATCTGCACGTGCATTTCCGCGACCCGGGTCTGACCCACAAGGAGGACATCGAGACCGGAAGCCGTGCCGCCGCGCGAGGCGGCTACACCGCTGTCAACCTGATGGCCAACACCAATCCGGTCTGCAGCCATATGGACACCGTTCGCTATGTGCTGGAGAAAGCCAAGAAAGTCGGTCTTGTGGATGTGCATCAGTGCGTGTCGGTGACCGAAAACTTCGATGGCAAGACCATTGACCATCTGCATGAGCTGGACGGCTCGGTGCGCATGATCTCCGAGGACGGCAAAGGAGTCATGTCCAACCATGTGATGACCCAGGCGATGAAGATCGCCAAAGAAAAGGGCTGGACGGTCCTTTCCCACGCCGAAGATATGGAGATCTCTCCTTATGACTACCGCCTTGCGGAGAATATCCAGACGGTACAGCATATCGCTATCGCAAAGCATGTGGGCTGCAAGCTGCATATGTGCCATGTTTCCACCGCCGAGGCCATGGACGAGGTGGTCCGCGCCAAGGTGGAGGACGGGGAAAACGCCCGCATCACCTGCGAGGTGGGTCCGCACCATCTGTACTTCTTCGATTTTGACTATCGGGTGAACCCGCCCATCCGCAAAAAAGAGGATGTGGATTTTCTCATCTGGTGCTGTCTGCACGATTATGTGGATGCCATCGCCACCGACCATGCGCCCCACACCGCAGAGGACAAGAAAAATGGCTCTCCGGGCATGGTAGGACTGGAAACTGCCTTCGGCGTGTGTTACACTATATTAGTAAGGGATAACGGCCTGCCCCTGGAAAAGCTGTCCCGTATGATGAGCGCTTCGCCCGCGAAGATCATGGGTCTCAACAAAGGACGCATCCAGCCCGGATACGACGGCGACTTTGCCCTTGTTGACACCGAGCGGGTTTGGGTCGTGGACGAAAAAGAGTTTGCGTCCAAAGGAAAGAATTCGCCCTTTATCGGCAAAGAGCTGCAGGGCAAAGTGGTCCGCACCATCAAAGGCGGCGTGACCACCTGGAAAGAGTAGATCTGCGGATATTCCGCTAAAATACAGACAAACGGAGGAAGAAAAAATGATCGTAGACAAGCTTTACAAATCCGTAGCCGAAAAAGGCGTGGTTTGTGTCGGTCTGGATACCGACATCTCCTATGTGCCGGAGTTTCTGCAGAAAGAGGCAGGCTCTGCCGGTGAAGCGGTTTATCTGTTCAACAAAGCCATCATCGATAAGACCGAGGACGTAGCCGGCTGCTACAAAGTGCAGATCGCTTACTATGAGTCTTTGGGTCTCGAGGGCCTTGAAGCTTATAAAAAGACCCTCAAATATCTGAAAGAGAAAAACCTCGTTGCCATTGCCGACATCAAACGCGGTGACATTGCCAAAACCGCCGAGATGTACGCGAAAGGTCACTTCGAGGGCGACTTTGAGGCGGACTTTGTGACCCTGGCTCCCTACATGGGCATGGACAGCGTAACGCCCTACCTGCCTTATGTAAAAGACAAAGAAAAAGGCGTATTCATCCTGGTCCGTACCTCCAACCCCGGCAGAAACGATTTTCAGTATCTGCAGACCGAGAAAGAGATGCCCCTTTACGATGTAGTGGGCACCGCTGTTCAGAACTGCGGTCTCGAGTATCTGGGCGAGTGCGGCTTCAGCTCGGTGGGCGCGGTTATCGGCGGTACCACCGGTGAAGAGGCAGAGTCCATCCGCAAGCTGCTGGACAAAACCTTCTTCCTCATCCCCGGCTACGGCGCACAGGGCGGCAAAGCAGAGGATATCGCGAAATATCTGGTGAACGGCAACGGCGGTGTGGTCAACTCCTCCCGTGCTGTTCTGCTGGCATACAAAAAAGCAGAGATGCCCGAGGAGCAGTTCGCTGAGGCTGCCAGAAACGAGTGCATCCGTATGAGAGAGGAGATCGAAAATGCCTGCAAAGCACTGCGTGAAAGCGCTTGTTCTGGAAAATAAACCCCTGGGCGGCGGCATTTTCAAAATGATCGCCGAATGGCCCTACGGGGCCGAAGCGGGTCAGTTCTTTATGGTCCGCGGCTGGGACAAATACCCGCTTTTGAGCCGACCCATCTCGGTCCACGATGCGGATGAAAAGACCGTTACCTTTTTGTACGAGGTCCGGGGCGAAGGCACCCGCATCCTCAGCGAAAAAAAGGCCGGCGAAGAGGTGGAGCTGACCGGCTCGGTGGGAAGAGGCTTTCCGGTGGAGAAGGTCAAAGGCAAGGTCGCTGTGGTTTCCGGCGGCATCGGCATCGCGCCGCTTTTGCTGACGGTGAAAAAACTGCAGGACTGCGAAGTGACCCTCTGCTGCGGCTTTCGGGACAAAAGCTACTCGCTGGACGAGTTTGCCCCTTATGTAAAAGAGATCCGCGTTGCCACCGACAGCGGCAGAGAAGGTCACAAGGGTTTTGTTACCGACCTTCTGGACGTTGCCGAGTTTGACTGTGTGGTCACCTGCGGTCCCGAAGTAATGATGGAAAAACTGGCCAAGACCTGCATCGCCAAGGGCGTGAAATGCTACGTTTCCATGGAACGTCACATGGCCTGCGGCGTAGGCGCCTGTCTGGGATGCACCCACGAGACCGCGCACGGTGCCCGCTGCATCTGCAAGGACGGTCCGGTATTCGAAGGGGAGGAGATCTATGCTTAAGACAGTATTAAACGGCGTGGAGATGAAAAATCCCGTGATCGCCGCCTCCGGAACCTTTGGCTTTGGCAAAGAATATGACGAATTTTTCGATGTTTCCAAGCTGGGCGGCATCAGCTCCAAGGGTCTGACCTTAGAGCCCCGCTTTGGCAATCAGGGCGAGCGTTTGGTAGAGACCCCGTCGGGTCTCATCAACAGCATCGGTCTGCAGAATCCCGGTGTGGACGCGTTCATCAAAGAGGATCTGCCTTTTCTGATGAGCAAGAACACCGCGGTTCTGGCGAATCTGGGCGGAAGCACCATCGAGTCTTACCTCGAGGGCGTGGAAAAGCTCAACGAGACCGATGTGGATATCATCGAGCTGAACATTTCCTGCCCCAACGTGAAGCACGGCGGTATGGCGCTGGGCATCAAGGCGGACATCGCTTACGAGGCGGTGAAGGAAGTGCGCAAGATCTGCAAAAAGCCGCTGATGGTCAAGCTTTCTCCCAACGCGGAGAACATCATCGAGATGGCACAGCGCTGCGAGGAAGCGGGCGCCGACTCTCTGAGTCTGGTCAATACCTTCCAGGCGATGGCCATTGACATCTATAAAAAGAAACCGGTGTTCAACAATCTGTTCGCCGGACTGTCCGGTCCCGCCATCATGCCCATCGCTCTGCGCATGGTCTATCAGGTGTGCGGCGCGGTCAAGATCCCGGTGGTCGGTCTGGGCGGCATCAGATCCTGGCAGGATGCGGCGGCATTTCTGATGGCCGGCGCCACCGCCGTTCAGGTGGGTACCGCAAATTTTGTGAAGCCCACGGTCAGCCTCGACATCATCGACGGGCTGGAAGAATTCTTAAAATCTCAGGGCTGCAAGTCGGTGAGCGAGATCATCGGCGCGGCAAGAGTATAATCCGGCG
Source organism: Oscillospiraceae bacterium (assembly GCA_017408855.1). Classification (GTDB taxonomy): domain Bacteria; phylum Bacillota; class Clostridia; order Oscillospirales; family Ruminococcaceae; genus UBA3818. The sequence goes on from JAFQTW010000159.1 coordinate 8,835, forward strand.
TAAATTGAAATTTATATAAAGGAGAGCAACATTATGTCTATCGAAATTTTGAAAGAAACCGGCGCTCTGCTGGAGGGCCACTTCCTGCTGTCTTCCGGACGTCATTCCGACCGTTACGCACAGAACGCAAAACTGCTGCAGTATCCCGACAAAGCAGCCGAGGTTCTGGCTGTTGTTGCCGAGCAGCTGAAAGACGTTGAGATCGACGTGGTTTGCGGTCCCGCAATGGGCGGCATCATCGTGGCTTACGAGCTGGGCCGTCAGCTGAGCAAACGTGCCATCTTTACCGAGCGTGAGAACAACATCATGACTCTGCGCCGCGGCTTTGAGATCAAACCCGGTGAGAAGGTCCTGATCACCGAGGACGTTGTTACCACCGGCAAATCCTCCAAAGAGACCGCGAAAGTGATCGAGGAGCTGGGCGGCGAGGTCGTTGGCATTGCCTGCATCGTAGACCGCCGTGTAAACGAGATCTTCTGCCCCGTATGGAGCGCAATGCAGCTGGAGATCGCCACCTATGACGCAGAGGACTGCCCCCTGTGCAAAGCCGGCATCGAGCTGGTGAAACCCGGCAGCCGCAAATTCGAGAAATAAGAACTGTTCGTGTCAGGGGGCGCAGGTCGTCCCTTGACATCGTCAATTTTCGTTACCGATTTTCCCTGTGTTCTGCGCTGACAGGGAAGGACAGAAATTTGGGCCGTGCGCAGCGGCGGAATGGAGATTGCAATGGAACATGAGAAAAGAGCCTGGCTGGTCCTGGCCGACGGCACCGTGCTGGAAGGCGTTTCCTTCGGCGCCGAGGGTACCGTGATCGGTGAGGTAGTATTCACTACCGGAATGGCCGGTTATCAGGAAGTGCTTACCGATCCATCCTATCAGGGTCAGATCGTGGCACAGACCTATCCTCTGATCGGCAACTATGGCATCAACCACGATGACAACGAATCCCCCGAGACCCATCTGAAGGGCTATATCGTTCGGGAATGGTGTGAGACCCCTTCCAACTTCCGGTCTGCCATGACCATCGACGAATATATGAAAAAGCAGAATGTTGTGGGCATCAGCGAGATCGATACCCGCCATCTGACCAAAAAACTGCGTGATGAGGGCGTAATGAACGGCGCCGTGACCACTGAGTACGAGACTTGCGACAAATCTGCACTGATGGAGCAGATCAAAAACTATGAGATCCGTGATGCGGTGGCGAAAGTAAGCTGCAAGGAAAAGAGCGAAGTAAAGAGCGAAAAAGGTCTTTACAAAGTGGCGCTGTGGGACTTTGGCTACAAACGCAATATCGTAAAATCCCTTGTGAACCGTGGCTGCGACGTAACGGTCCTGCCGTATGACACCAAAGCCGAGGAGATCCTTGCTATGGCTCCGGACGGCGTGCTCTTGTCCAACGGACCGGGCAACCCTGCGGAAAACACCGCAGTCATTGCCGAGGTGAAAAAGCTGATGGACAAAAAGGTCCCGATGTTCGGCATCTGCCTGGGTCACCATCTGGCGGCACTGGCACAGGGCGGCGAGACCGAGAAGATGAAATACGGTCACCGCGGCTCCAATCAGCCGGCAAAAGACCTTGCCAAAGGCATCGTCTGCATCACCGCCCAGAACCACGGTTACGCGGTGAAAGAAGGTTCTCTGCCCGAGGAAGTGGCTGAAGTGACCTTCCGCAATGCGAATGACAATTCCATCGAGGGTATCCGCTATAAAAACACCCCCTGCTTTACCGTTCAGTTCCATCCGGAAGCAGGCGCTGCCAAATGCGATTCCTCGTATGTGTTTGACGACTTTATTACCATGATGAGAAAGGAGGCCGAGTAAGATGCCGAAACGTTCTGATATTAAAAAGGTTCTGGTCATCGGCTCCGGTCCCATCGTCATCGGACAGGCTGCTGAGTTCGACTACGCAGGCACCCAGGCCTGCCGTGCCCTGAAGGAAGAGGGCCTTGAGGTCGTTCTCATCAACTCCAACCCTGCGACCATCATGACCGACAAGGCAATGGCGGACAAGATCTACATCGAGCCGCTGGTGCCTGAGATCGTGAAAAAGATCATCAAGCTGGAAAAACCCGACTCGATCCTGCCTACGCTGGGCGGTCAGACCGGCTTGAACCTTGCCATGGAGCTGGCGGAAGAGGGATTCCTGGCCGAGCAGGGCGTAAAACTGCTGGGCGCAAACCCCGAGACCATCAAGCGTGCTGAGGACCGTCAGGCCTTTAAGGACACCATGGAAGAGATCGGCGAGCCCTGCATCCCTTCGAAAGTAGTGGAAAACATCGAGGATGCGCTGGATTTCGCGAAAGAGATCGATTATCCCGTTATCGTCCGTCCTGCCTTTACCCTGGGCGGAACCGGCGGCGGTATCGCTTACAACGAAGAAGAACTGCGTGAGATCGGCGGCAACGGACTGCGTTTGAGCCCCATCACCCAGGTACTGATCGAGAAAAACATCTCCGGCTGGAAAGAGATCGAGTACGAGGTTATCCGTGACAGCGCAGGCAACTGCATCACCGTCTGCAACATGGAGAACATCGACCCGGTCGGCATCCATACCGGCGACTCGGTGGTCGTGGCACCGACCCAGACTTTGACTGCCGAGGAATGCGGCATGCTGCGCAACGCGGCGCTGGGCATCATCACCGCGCTGAAGATCGAAGGCGGCTGCAACGTACAGTTCGCGCTCAATCCCAACAGCTTTGAGTATGCGGTCATCGAGGTAAACCCCCGTGTATCCCGTTCTTCCGCGCTGGCTTCGAAGGCGACCGGATATCCCATCGCGAAGGTAGCGGCGAAGATCGCCATCGGCTACCATCTGGACGAGATCGTCAACGTGGTCACCGGAAACACCTACGCCTGCTTTGAGCCCACCGTGGACTACTGCGTGGTCAAGTTCCCCCGCTGGCCCTTTGACAAGTTCGTCTACGCCGAAAAGACGCTGGGCACCCAGATGAAGGCGACCGGCGAGGTCATGGCCATCGGTCAGAGCTTTGAGCTGGCAATGATGAAAGCAGCCATCTCGGTCGAGCTGGGTCTGGAGACTTTGACTCTGCCGGAGCTGACCGAAAAATCCGATGAGGAGATCCTCGAGCTGGTCCATCATCCCGACGACAAACGTATCTTCGTGATCTACGAAGCGCTCAAGCGGGGCACTTCCTGGGATACCATCTTCGACATCACCAAGATCGACAAATGGTTCCTTGCCAAGTTCCAGAAGCTGGCGGACATGGAAAAACGTTTGGCTGCCGGCGATGACAGCGAGAGCACCTATGTAAAAGCCAAGAAGATGGGCTTTTTGGATAAGACCATTGCCCGTCTGACCGGCAAAGAGATCAAAAAGCCGATGCTGTCCGGCTATTCGATGGTAGATACCTGTGCTGCGGAGTTTGACGCAGCCACTCCTTACTTCTACGCCAACTTCGGCGGCGACAACGAGGCTGCCGAATACATCGAGAAAAAAGGCAGTGACAAAAAGAAGATCATCGTATTCGGCTCCGGTCCCATCCGTATCGGACAGGGCATCGAGTTCGACTACTGCTGCGTACACTGCGCATGGGCGCTGAAGGAAAAGGGTATGGAGGCGATCATCGCCAACAACAACCCCGAGACCGTTTCCACCGACTTTGACACCGGTGACCGTCTCTACTTTGACCCCCTGAACCCCGAGTATGTGAAATCTCTCATCGAGACCGAAAAGCCCTGGGGCGTTGTGGTCCAGTTCGGCGGACAGACTGCTATCAAGCTGACCAAATTCCTCAAGGATATGGATGTTCGCATCCTCGGTACTTCTGCTGATGCCATTGACGAGGCAGAGGACCGTGAGCGCTTCGACGCGCTCTTGGAGCGCTGCCAGATCCCGCGTCCCGTTGGCGAGACCGTATTCACCACCGAAGAGGCGCTGGAAGCGGCTGAGCGGATCGGCTATCCGGTACTGCTGCGCCCCTCTTATGTTCTGGGCGGACAGAACATGATCATCGCGTACAGCGAAAAGGATGTTACCGAGTACATGGCGATCATCACCGCCACCGAGCTGGAGAACCCCGTGCTCATCGATAAATACATGATGGGTATCGAGGCTGAGGTCGATGCCATCTGCGACGGAGAGGATTATCTGATCCCCGGCATCATGGAGCATATCGAGCGTGCCGGCATCCATTCCGGTGACTCCATTTCGGTTTACCCCTCTCAGAATCTGTCTGAGCGGATCAAAAACACCATCGTGGACTACACGGCGCGTCTGGCCAAAGAGCTGAAGATCGTGGGTCTGATGAACATTCAGTATGTTATTTACAACGATGAGGTTTACATCATCGAGGTAAACCCCCGTTCTTCCCGTACCGTTCCTTACATCAGCAAGGTGACCGGCGTTCCCATGGTGGATCTGGCGACCCGCTGCATGCTGGGCGAAAGACTGGCGGATATGGGCTACGGCACCGGCCTTTATAAAGAGAGCGATTATGTCTGCGTAAAGGTCCCGGTATTCTCCTTCCAGAAGCTGCGTGACGTTGACACCCAGCTGGGTCCGGAAATGAAATCCACCGGTGAGGTCCTGGGCGTTGCCAAGACCCTGCCCGAGGCCATCTACAAAGGTCTGGTGGCTGCCGGCTACAAGATGGAGAGAAAAGGCGGCGTTCTGCTGACCGTTCGTGATTCGGACAAGCATGACATCGTTCCCATCGCGGATAAATTCGCATCCATGGGCTTTGAGCTGTACGCCACCGGCGGCACCGCTCTGCGGCTCAACAAAAACATGATCTCTACCAACGCGGTGCGCAAGATGCATGAGGAGCATCCCAACATCAGCGACCTTTTGGACAGCGGCAAGATCAACTATGTGGTATCCATTTCCCAGAAGGGAAGAGACCCCCACAGAGACTCGGTTAAGGTCCGCCGTAAGGTTGCGGAACGTTCCATCCCCTGCGTGACTGCCATCGACACTGCCCGCGTGCTGGCAGAATGTCTGGCAATGGGCAAGGAAGTGGATGACATCGAGGTCATCGATATCACCAAGATCTAACACAAAAAGGGGAGGGTGTCACAAGACCCTCCCCTGTGTTTTTTGAGGCAGAACGCTTTTGGAGGCGAACTATGGAACTGAACAAACAAAACATCAAAAAGATCCTTCTGCTGATCACCTTTGGAATCGTACTGTTTTCGGCGGTGCAGAATTACGAGGATGTACTTTCCATTGCCGGTAATTTGCTGGCGGTGTTCAAGCCCTTTTTTATCGGATGCGCCATGGCCTTTATCCTCAATGTGTTCATGCGCCCCATTGAGGAAAGGCTCTTTGCGCCCCTCAATCGAAAAAACAGCAAAGCATGGTCCTATCTGCGCCGACCGGTCAGCCTGCTGGCGGCTTTCGGCATCGTATTAGGGATCATTTTCATCCTGCTTTTTATGATCATCCCTGAGATCGGGCGGACCGGCAAAATGATCATCGATCAGCTGCCGGATCAGCTGGATCATTTCTTCACCTGGCTGTCGGGCGCTTTGTCGTCCCTCAATCTTTCGGTAGAGATGTTCCAGGACCTGCAGATCGACTGGAACAAGATCGTCAATACGGCGCTGAGTTCCCTCAAGACCGGCGGATCCGCTGTGGTCAATACCACGGTAGGGATCACCACCACCATCGTGGGCGGCGTGGCCAATCTGTTTTTGGGACTGGTGTTCTGCATCTACCTGCTTTTGCAGAAGGAAACGCTGGCGGTGCAGTGCCGCAACCTGATGAGCGCCTTTCTGCCGAAAAAATTTGTGGAATGGGTGTTGGAGGTCGGCAGCCTGTCCAACCGGATCTTCTCCAAATTCGTGTCCGGGCAGTGTACCGAAGCGGTGATCCTGGGTGTGCTGTGCTTTATCGGTATGCGTATTTTCTCGATGCCCTATGCTCTGGTCATCTCGGCGCTGGTAGGGGTGACCGCTCTGATCCCGGTGTTCGGTGCGTTTATCGGAGCGGGCGTAGGCGCGTTCCTCATCCTGATGGAGGAACCTATGAAGGCGGTGTGGTTCATCGTCTTTATCATCGTGCTGCAGCAGCTGGAGGGCAACCTCATCTACCCGAGAGTCGTAGGCTCTTCGGTGGGTCTGCCCGGGCTGTGGGTGCTGATGGCAGTGACGGTGGGCTCCAGCTTTGGCGGCGTGACCGGAATGCTGCTGAGCGTTCCGGCCTGCTCAGTACTGTACGCGGTGGTGCAGAAAACCGTCCGTGAGCGGCTGAAAGCCATGCGGGAGAAGGAAGCGGCGGCCGCTGCATCCGTGCCGCAGGAAGAAGCGGCGGAAAAACCCGAATAAACAGAAAAAAGACCGCCCTTTGGCGGTCTTTTTTGCATTTTAGCAGGATGCCAACTTTTGTTGCGTCTTTTGTAACGGGAAAGCGGTGGCATTGTCGGCGCAAAGATGCTACAATCAAGACACCACGAAAGGAGAGGGAAGATGAAACTGTCTGAAAAAATCGTAAAACTGCGAAAGGAAAACGGTTTCTCGCAGGAAGATCTGGCGCAGCGGCTGGCGGTATCCCGTCAGGCGGTGTCCCGTTGGGAAACGGGTTCCGCACTGCCGGATGCGGAAAATCTTTTGCAGCTGAGCCGCTTGTTTTCGGTGTCGGCAGACTATCTGCTCAACGACGATTGGCAGGAGCCGAAACCGCCCATCGAGCAGCCGGTGATTCCCCGACCTGTCAGCCGGGAAGAGAAAGAGCTGCAGTTTCAAACGAGGGCGGCGATCTTCATGACCGTTTTCGGCCTTGCCGGGAATTTTATGCTTTATATCGCATCCCGCTTTGTGGAGGTGATGATCCCCAGAAAAGTCATCCAAAACGGGATGCCTATGATCGAGTATTCCAGCGGATACACCGATCACAGCTACCGTTATTTCATCCTGGAATACGATCTGGAGATCTTAGCCGCCGTACTTTGGACCTTTTTTGCCATGGGCATCGTGCTTTTTGTGATCAACGGCATTTTACGCCGAAGAAGAAAAAAACGCCTGCAATAGCAGGCGTTTTCCTTTTTTAGAATTCTTTTTTCTTTAAAATATTGACCGAGATCCGGAAAGAGACCAGAAAGATCGCCAGAATAAACAGGGGCGAGGCGACCATCAGTCCCACAAGTACCTCAGCGGGCGGGAGCGGGACATTGTTTTTCGTGAGCCACTCGGCCAGCGGGATCATCAGAAGAGAGGGCGCCACTGCGAAGAGCATCATCAAAAGACGGCCTTTTTCCACGCCGTAGCGGAACATGACCGGAATGGTGAAAGACAGAAACAGCACGCCCATTTCCAGAAAAAGTCCGAAGGTCACGAAGGTCTCCAGTCCCAAAACATCGCCGGTGATGCGGCAGACCAGCCAGGAAAAAAGGAGAGAACAGCCCAGTCCGCCCAATGCGACCAAAAAGCCCAGCACATATTTGCTCAGCACCAGCTTTTTGCGGGTGACCGGGGTGGACAGCGCGTACCGGTTCCACTGGTAGCTTTCGTCGTAACTCATGGAGGTGATGGGCATCATGATGGAAAAGACGATGATCAAGGAGCCCATTATGGTGGGCATATCGGCGCTGACGGCATAGATGCCGTACAGAAACACGAACAGCAAAACGATCCGCAGCTGCTTTTTCAAATTGCAGAAATCTTTATACAACAGTCCCAGCATTATCGGTTCCCCCTTGCAATAAACAGCATCATATCCTCGATGGTGGGGCGCTCTGCCACTGCGTCTGCCCAAACTGCATCCCGGCGGACCAGCGCTTCGGTCCCGTACTGATGGCTGCGGACACTGATCAGAGCGGCAGGATCGATGCTTGCCAGCTGCTGCGGACTGCATTTGACCACCGCATAGCTGTCCAGCAGCTCGTCTTTCGGCTGAGAAAAGCGGACCTGCCCTTCGTGGATAAAGGTGACGTAGTCGGCGATCTTTTCCAGATCACCGGTGATGTGAGAAGAAAACAGGATGCCGTGGGTGGGGTCCTGCATGAATTCCAGCAAGATGTCCAGGATCTCGTCCCGCACGATGGGATCGAGTCCGCCGGTGGCTTCGTCCAGCAAAAGCAGCTTTGCCCCGTGGGAAAGGGCAGCGGCGATGGCAACTTTCATCTTCATGCCCCGGGAGTAGTCTTTGATCAGCTTGTGTTTGGGCAGGGAAAAGCGCTCGAGATAGCCGTTGAAGGCGGTCTGATCCCAGCTTTGATACAGCGGTCCCAGAACCTTGCCCACGTCTTTTCCCCGCAGCAGCTCGGGCAGATTCATAGAATCGAACACCACACCGATCTGCTCTTTGATCTGCTCTTCGTTTTCCTGCAGTTCCTGCCCGAACAGTTTGACCGAGCCGCTGTCCGGGCGGACCAGCCCCAGGATCGCTTTGAGGGTGGTGGATTTTCCGGCACCGTTTTGTCCCACCAGCCCCATGATGCAGCCCTGCGGCAGAGCGAAGGAGATGTTTTGCAGAGAAAAATCTTCGTATGACTTACAAAGCGAATCAATTTGTAAAATAGGTGTCATTTACGATCCCTCCTGACAGATAACCGACAGCATCTCGGCCAGCTCTTCTTTTTCTATGCCGTTTTCCCGGGCGGCAGCGGCGGCTTTTTTCAAAAGCTCCCGCACCTGACGGCGCTTTTCCTCCCGCACAAGCTCGGACGGCGCGGCTGCCACAAAGGTCCCTTTGCCGGCGATGGAATAGACAAAGTCTTCCGCCTCCAGCTCTTCGTAGGCACGCTTGGTGGTGATCACGCTGATGCGCATATCTCTGGCCAGCGCGCGGATGGATGGCAGCGCTTCGTGGGGGGCGAGCTTTCCCGATGCGATCTGCTGTTTGATCTGGGTGGCGATCTGCTCATAGATCGGCTTATCGCTTTGATTGGACAGGGCAAGAAACACCGGAAAACCTCCTTTGACGAGTATACTGTATATATACATTATATACAGTATCGGCAGATTGTCAACCGCAAGCTTTCCCTTGACTTTTATTGCATTTTTCCCGCTGACTCGCTATAATAAAAGGTAGCCCGAAAACATGGGCAATGAGAAGCGGAGGACTAAGCCGGAACATGGCTGAAATTCCGCAGAAGGAGGAAAAAATGAGAAAAGAACTGGAAAAGGTC
>JAFQTW010000160.1 GCA_017408855.1 Oscillospiraceae bacterium
ACGCCGCGGTCTTCCTTCATCTTGTCGATCAGTTCCTCGAAGTACTTCTTACCGACTTCCATAACCACGTCGGAGTACATCTGGATGAAACGACGATAGCAGTCATAAGCCCAGCGGGGATTGCCGGACTTCTTGGCGATAACTTCCACGACCTGCTCATTCAGACCCAGGTTCAGGATGGTATCCATCATGCCGGGCATAGAAGCACGGGCACCGGAACGGACAGAGACCAGCAGGGGATTTTCCAGATCGCCGAACTTCTTGCCGGTGATCTCTTCCATCTTGCCGATGTACTCCATGATCTGAGCCTGGATGTCATCGTTGATCTTCTCGCCGTCCTCGTAGTACTGGGTGCAGGCTTCGGTGGTGATGGTGAAGCCCTGGGGCACGGGCATACCCAGGTTGGTCATTTCAGCCAGGTTAGCACCCTTACCGCCCAGCAGTTCACGCATGGAACCGTTGCCTTCCTTGAACAGGTAGACATACTTGTGCATTTTAATCTCTCCTTGTAATATAGTGTGATTTTTTCAAAATTATCAACATTTATAACAATCACGGATATTATAGCAGACACTTTTAAATTTTTCACCCCCCTTTTCTATACTTTTTTCCGTTTTTTTCATCTTTTTTTTGCTTTTTCCAAAGGTTTTTGTTTTTTTGCAGAAAAACCAAATTATTTTGACCGCTTTTTTCACGGGTTTTCTCTTTTTTATTTAATGTAAAATATATAATATATAATTTAATACTAAGTAGTAAATTCCTTGATTTTAGAGGCGTCATTATGGTATAATAAAGTGCCTATTTTTATTTTGTGATTTTGTAGATAAAGGGGACTTTTGATATGTATACGCCTGAAGCGCTGCTGGACGCAGTGCTCCGGCAGCTGCGTACCGACATGGGTGAAATTCTGGTTGATCCCTGGTTCACCAATGCCGAACCCATCACCATTCAGGACGACCTGTTTGTGGTGGAAGCTGCCAGCGAACTGTTCCGCGACACACTGATCAACCGATTTACCCACAATGTTTCCGACATCATCTCCGGTCTGATGGGCCGTCCCCTCAAGCCGCTGTATGTATTCGGCGCCGAAGCCGACAGCTGGCGTCTGCAGAGCGACTCCAGTGTTTATGCCGGCTACACCTTTGAAAAGTACATCGTTGGCAACTCCAACAAGTTTGCCCACGCCGCCGCACTGGCAGTTGCCAACAATCCCGCCCGACTGTACAACCCTTTGTTCATTTACGGCGGCTCCGGTCTGGGCAAGACCCACCTTCTGTTTGCCATTGCAAATTCTCTGCGGCGCAAATATCCCAGCTACCGCATTGTGTACATCAAGAGCGAAGAGTTTATGAACGAAATGGTGGAAGCGGTGAAAACTTCCGGTTTTACCGACTTCCGCGCCAAGTACCGGCAGGCTGATCTTCTGCTGATGGACGACGTTCAGTTCCTCAGCGGTCGTCAGAGTCTGCAGGAAGAGTTCTTCCACACCTTTGAATCGCTGTTTCAGGCTAACAAGCAGATCGTGCTCACCTCCGACCGTCCTCCCAAGGAGATCGCCACACTGAGTGATCGTCTGCAGACCCGTTTTGAGAGTGGCCTGCTGGCCGACGTTCAGTCTCCCGATCTGGAAACCCGTATGGCCATGGTCAAATCCAAGGCCAACAATCTGGGCGTGGACATGCCTCAGAACGTGGTGGCTTACATTGCCGAAAATATTACCAACAATGTTCGTGAGCTGGAGGGCGCCGTTAAAAAAATTGCCGCCATCAACGGTCTGATGGGCAGTCCCATCGACCTTCCCATGGCTCAGAACGCCATCAAGGACATCTTCAAGGAGCGGCCCGGTCTGAATCCCACTCCCGAAATGATCCTGAAAGAGGTTTCCGAGTTCTATTCCATTCCCGTGGATAAAATCACCGGCAAGGCCCGCAACAAAGAAGTGGTCGTCGCCCGTCAGGTCACCGAATATCTCATCCGTGAGCTGACCTCCATGTCCTTCCCCGAAATCGGTAAAATCCTCGATCAGCATCATACCTCTGTCATGTACGGCATTGAAACCCTCACCAAATCCATGGCAAAGGACGAAAGCCTGCGGGATACGGTCAACGACCTGAAAAAGAACATCCAGAGCAAGTAAAAAGACTTGTTTACTATCTCTACTCACAAAAACCTGTGAAAAACTTTGTGGAAACTGTGAATAAAGTTAACCTGTGAAAAACATCGAAAAACCCTGTCGGTTTTCAACAACCCTCTGTGATGGAAAAAAACCAGTCATTGCAAAGGAAAGCGGTGTTTTCCAAAGTTTCCACAGCCCCTAATATTACTACGAATTTGATATGTTTCTTAAGAAAGAAAGGAGTGACGCCATCATGCGTTTCACCTGTGAAAAAAGCGCTTTGAACGAAGCCGTTTCGGTGTGCAGCCACGCCGTCGGTGCAAAAGGAACTTCTCCTGTTATGGAAGGTCTGCTGCTGGAGGTCACCGGTACTGTCACTGTCAGCGGTTTCAACTACAAAACCGCCATCCAGAAAACCTTTGAAGCCGATGTGGCAGAGATGGGTTCTGTTGTCCTGAATGCACGCATCCTGTCCGACATCGTCCGCAGACTACCCTCTGACATGGTGGAAATCACGGTGGATGACCGTCTGATGGCTACCATTCGCGGCGGCGCCTCCGAGTTCAACCTGATTGCCTCCGATCCTCAGGAATTCCCCGAAATGCCCTCCGTGGATCAGGCAGACTGCTTCCAGCTGCCTTCCAGCCTGCTGAGAGAGATGATTTCCGGTACCCTGTTCGCCGTTGGCGAAAATGAAAACAAACCCATCATCACCGGTTCTCTCATTGAAATCGAAAACCGCACCTTCCGTATGGTCAGCGTAGACGGTTATCGTCTGGCTGTCCGTCAGGAAGAGCTGGAAATCGGTGACGGTGAAAAGTTCAGCTTCGTGGTTCCCGGCGAATCCCTTAAGGAGCTGTACCGGATTCTGCCCGATGACGATCAGATGTGCACCGTTTATCCCCAGCGCAAGCACGCCCTGTTCTCCTTTGATAATACCCGTATGACCACCCGTCTGCTGGAGGGTGAGTTCCTCAACTGGCGGGCCGCCATCCCCGCAGAACAGCCTATCAACATTGAGCTTGACCGAAGCGAGATCATTTCTGCCGTAGAGCGTGTCAGCCTGATTATTTCCGAGCGTCTGAAGAACCCTGTCCGCTGCAACTTCGACGGCAACCGTCTGAAGCTGTCCTGTACCACCGCTCTGGGCCGCAGCTATGACGAGTGCATCATCCCCGACTGCGGCGCACACGTGGAGATCGGTTTCAATAACCGTTATCTGCTGGATGCTCTGCGAGCCTGTCAGGACGATACCTTCGTTCTGGGTCTGAAGAGCGGTCTGTCCCCCTGCACCATGCGTCCGGTGGAGGGTGAAAAATACATTTATCTGGTGCTTCCCGTGCGCCTGAAGGCAGGAGAATGATATGAAAAAGGTCGAAACCATTGAAATTCAGACCGAGTTTATCAAAATGGACAGCCTGCTGAAATATGCCGGCGTGTGCATGACCGGCGGCGAAGCCAAGACCCTCATTGAAGAGGGTATGGTGTTCTTCAACGGCGAGGTCTGCACCATGCGCGGCAAGAAGGTTCGCGCCGGTGACGAAGTTGCCGTGGGCGACGTTCTGCTGAAAATCGCTGCAAAATGATTCTGCACAGTATTTCCCTGCGTCAGTTCCGAAGTTATGATACCGCCGATTTCACCTTTGCACCCGGTGTCAACATCATCTGCGGTGACAACGGACGGGGAAAAACCAATTTGCTGGAGGGCATCTGGATGCTCACCGGTGTGCGTTCCTGGCGGGCGGCAAAAAAAGCCGAGCTGGTGCGGTGGGAGGAGCAAACCGCTCTTCTCAAAGCACAGGTAGAGACCCGCGGACGGATGTTTGACCTGCAGCTGGAACTGCCGGCAGGCGGAAGAAGTCAGGTATGGGTCAACGGCGTGAAGAAAAAGCGTCAGCTGGAGCTGTCGGAACAGCTTCGGTGCGTGCTGTTTTCTCCCGAGGATCTGTATCTGATCAAGGGACCTGCCGCCGGGCGGCGGGAATTTCTGGACAGTGCCATCTGTCAGATCCGTCCTCGTTACGGAGAACTGCTGGCCCGCTATGAAAAGCTGCTGGACAGCAAAAGCCGTCTGCTGAAACAGGAAGAGCCCCGTCCGTCCGTTCAGCTGATAGAGGCTTTTGACGATCAGCTGGCTCAGATCGGTGCCCACCTGATGGGATATCGTGCGCGGTTCTGCCGCGGACTTGCCGAAGAGTGCGGCAAACTGCATCAGGCCATTTCCGGCGGCAAAGAGCACCTGACGCTGCAATATAAAACGGTGAGCACGGTGACCGACCCCTTTGCAGCACCTGCTGTGATTGAGCAGCAGCTGCGGGATCACCTGGAAAGTCACCGGATGGCAGAGCTTCAGTCGGGTTCCTGCCTGTCCGGTCTGCACAAAGATGATGTGGAGCTGAACATCAATGACCGTCCGGCACGGGCCTTTGCCTCTCAGGGGCAGACCCGTTCGGCGGCGCTGGCATTGAAGTTTGGACAAAGGGAGCTGTACTTCCGGGATACCGGCGAATATCCTGTTCTGCTGCTGGACGATGTGCTATCCGAGCTGGATGCCCCCAGACAGGCCTTTGTAGCCAGTCACGCTATGGGCGGTCAGTCCATCATCACCTGCTGCGAAGAGCGGCGGGAGTTTCAGGACAGCCGGCTGATCCTGTTATAACGTTACCTGACGGGAAAGGATTGTTATGTTCCTTCATCTTGGACGGGATGTGGCGGTAGCCGACGACAGCATCATTGTTGTCTTTGACATGGACACCGCTACATGGAGTCGTCACACGAGAAATTATCTTTCTGCCGCCGAAAAGGCGGGAAAGGTTTATGTGATCACAGATGATCTGCCGAAATCGGCGGTGGTTTGCCGGGAAAACGGTGATTTTGTGGTCTATATTTCCCAGATCAGCAGTAAAACCCTGTTGAAACGTCTGGAAGAGGGCGTGGATGCCCTTTCCGGCGTGGAATTGAGTGAATAAGAAAAAGAATGTTTGATTTCCGGCGGGTTTCCGCCGGTGCGGAGGTTCCTTTTATGCAAGAAGATGTGGTCATGCGGGCAGATGCTGCCCAGTACGACGAAAATCAAATTCAGGTTCTGGAGGGTCTGGAGGCTGTACGCAAGCGCCCCGGTATGTACATTGCCACCACCAGTTCCCGCGGTCTGCACCATCTGGTGTATGAGATCGTGGACAACTCCATTGACGAGGCACTGGCGGGCTTCTGCTCTCATATCGAAGTGGAGATCCTGCCCGACAACGTGATTCGTGTCACCGACAACGGCCGCGGTATCCCC
>JAFQTW010000161.1 GCA_017408855.1 Oscillospiraceae bacterium
AACCTTTTCATTCTCAAAAGATAAACAAAACGAAAAGGAGCTGTGGAAACACAGCTCCTTTTCCCTTTTTATAAAGTTTTTTCTAAGAATGATCCCGGCTTGTTGAAGCTAAGATGCTCCGGTGGGGATGCCCCAGTGGGGAGCCCCCACCGGCAGGTCACGGGCAAAGATCGGTTAAAACTTTGCACGGTAACCCGCGTTTTTGGCGCCCCGCGCCCAGACTCAAGAAACCACGGCAGGTGCGGTACGAGCAATGCGCCGGCTTGTTGAAGCGGAGATGCTCCGGTGGGGATGCCCCCACAGGCAGGTCGCGGGCTTGGATTTTTCACATCCCGGCAGTAACCCGCGCTTTGGGTTTGCTGCATTGGCGCCCCGCGCCCAGAGTTAAGAAACCACGGCAGGTGCGGTACGTGCGGTGCTGTCCAAATCGCAGATTTGGCTAACAGCACCCATGCAAGGCTGTCCCGCAAGCGAAGAGAGCGGCTGACAGCTACTGCAGCATTGCGCCGGCTCGTTGAAGCGGAGATGCTCCGCAAAGCCAGCGGGCGCTGCCCGCCGGACTAGATGTCTACGCCAAGGAAGGTTTTTGCCAAAAGACCAACGACAAAGGAGATCACCGCAACGCTGATGGAGATGAGCGCCATCTCCAGGAAGCGGGAACGGAAAGGCTGGTCCTGCGCCACCGCGGTGTAGAAGGTAAAGGCGGCGATGATCGCAACGATGATCAGCAGCATGCAGATCAGAGCGGGGATGTACTGGGTGGGCTCAAACAGCAGATAGGGAAGGATCAAAAGCACCACCGTGATCAGGTAGGCAACACCGGTGTATGCGCAGGATTTGAGCGCATCGGACTTTCCTTCGCTCCTGGCTGCCAAAAATTCACTGGATGCCATGGAGAAGGTGGCGGAAATGCCAACGATCAGTCCGGACAGCGCCACCAGACGGGTGTTCTGCAGCGCAAAAGCAAAGCCCGCCAAAGAACCGGTCAGCTCGACCAGCGCATCGTTGAGACCCAGGACCATCGAGCCGACATAATGCAGACGCTCTTCGTCCAGCATCTCCAAAAGGACTTTTTCGTGCTCTTCTTCCTGCTCGCGGATGGAAATGCTTTCTTCCACTTCCTGCGCCAGCAGATCGTACTCGACCTGGGCGTTTTCCTCGCCCTTTTCCATCAGCTTCACCGCAAAGGTAAAACCGAGGGTCCGGGCCAAAAAGGTGAACCACAATACTTTCAGCGCCTGAGGCTTCATCCCCAGACCAGTGTAGGTTTTCCAGATCTCGTAATGCGCCTTTTCCTCCTTGGAAAGGCGCAGCAGGGTCTCACGGTTTTCGTCCCCTTTGGCAAACCGGGCGATCTTTTCGTAAATGACCGACTCGGTCAGCTCATTTTGCTGCATCTTTTTTACAATGGCCAATGCTTTTTCCGACAGACTTCGTTTCATAAACATCCTTCTTTCGTCAATAGGATAGGATACCTCTATTTTAACGGATGCGCCATAGGATTACAATGACTGCGGAAAAAATCCTATGCTTCTTTTTTGCGGGCGGAAAAGCGAAAGCCCTTGAAAAAAGCCGTGAAACCGGTGTTTTCCAAAGGAGGGCAGTTGGCAAAGGGGGAGAAGGGAGAGACCGGAAAGCAATGTGGAAAAAGGAAAAAGATACAAATATATGGGAAAAGATGATATTTTCTGTAAAAAACATAGAAAAATGGAAGAAAATAACGGTAGAGTTTTGTGCATAACAGATATCAGGTTGATAGATTTTTGGTATATTTGATGCTTGTGTAATAGGGAAAACTTATGTATAATACAACGCATGTACAACGACTGTTTTTCACAGAAGGACAGTTGTTTTGTAGAGGAGGAAAATTTATGAAAAAAGTATTGTCTCTGGTATTGGCGCTTTTGATGGTGCTCTCCCTGACCGCTTGCGGCGCTTCCGGCAAAGCTGACAGCAACGTCATCAAGATCGGTGTGTTCGAGCCCTCTTCCGGCGACTCCGCTTCCGGCGGTAAAAAAGAGATCCTGGGCATGCAGTACGCAAACAGCCTGACCCCTGAGATCGAGCTGGGCGGCAAAACCTACAAAATCGAACTGGTTTACGGCGATAACGGTTCTTCTACCGATAAAGCTCCTTCCGCTGCCTCTTCTCTGGTCAGCGCAGGCGTATCCGTTGTTCTGGGTTCCTACGGTTCCGGCGTTTCCATGGCAGGCGGCCCTAAATTCGAAGAGGCCGGTCTGGCAGCCATCGGCGTGACCTGCACCAAC
The DNA here is from genome assembly GCA_017408855.1 of Oscillospiraceae bacterium. Taxonomy (GTDB): domain Bacteria; phylum Bacillota; class Clostridia; order Oscillospirales; family Ruminococcaceae; genus UBA3818. The sequence continues at coordinate 2,268 of JAFQTW010000161.1, forward strand.
CCTAACGTAACCGCAGGCAACGACTACTACTACCGCATCTGCTTCCTGGATGACTTCCAGGCTGACGTTCTGGCAAACTTTGCTCTGGACAACTTCGGCGCTAAGGTTGCTTACTGTCTGGGCGAGAGCGGCAACGAGTACGACCAGGGTCTGATCGCATTCTTCAAACAGGTATTCGAAGCTGCCGGCGGCAAAGTGATCACCGACAGCTTCCCCAAAGGCAACTCCGACTTTACCTCTTACCTGAACAAGGCAAAGAGCGAAGGCGCTGACGTTATCTTCACCCCCGTTTCCATCGCTTATGCGGTACAGATCATCGCACAGGCCGACGATCTGGGCATCGAGGCTCCCTTCCTGGGCTCCGACACTCTGGACGACAACATGGTTCTGGATGCCGTCACCGGCACCGATCTGGAGCTGTTCGTTTCCACCTTCTATCAGGAGGGCGGCGACGAGACCTTTGATAACGGCATCAAAGAGTACATCAACGGCAATTCCGAGGCGCTGGCAGCCAACGGCGGCAACGACACCATCTCTGCTGTGACCGCAATGGGCTTCGATGCTTACTATGTGGCGCTCGAGGCGATGAAGAAAGCCGACAGCGGCGAGAAAGCAGCCATCAAAGCGGCTCTGCCCGAAGTGACCTACGAGGGCGTTTCCGGTGCCATCGCGTTCAACGAGATCGGCGATGCCATCCGTGACACCGCGTTCATCAAAACCGCCGACACCGAAAAAGGCGTTTGGGAGCTGGAAAAAGTTCAGACCGGTTCTGAGAAATAACACGGAGATCTGAAAAACTTACTTTGTGGCGGGGGCAGGTGTGTCCCCGCCCACAATCATTTTTATACGGTTTGACGATCCCGAGGAAAAGTACGGAGGATTCCGTTTATGGAACAATTATTGACTTTTGAATACATCGTTTCGGTGCTGCTCAGCGGTATTTCTCTGGGCGGCCAGCTGGCGCTGATCGCCATCGGCTATACGATGGTCTACGGTATTCTGCGCCTGATCAACTTTGCGCATGGCGACGTGTTCATGGTAGCCGGTCTGATGGGTGTTTACCTGTCCGCGTCGCTGCCCATCTACATCGCCGTTCCCGCTGTGATCGCCATGACCATGGCGCTGGGCTTTTTCATTGAGCGTGCCGCCTATAAGCCGCTGCGCTCCGCCCCCAGAATGTCCGTCATGATCTCCGCCATCGGCGTCAGCTATCTGCTGCAGAATCTGGCGACCTATGTGACCGGCGGTCAGCCCATGACCTACCCGACCATCGGCGTGCTCAATACCACCATCAACATTGCCGGCACCCCCACCACGATCGTGGTCCTTCTGACCCCCGTTCTGGTGCTGATCCTGGTGGCGCTGCTGACGACTCTGATCAACCATACCAAGATCGGTATGGGCATGCGGGCGGTCTCCAAAGACTTTGAGACCAGCCGTCTGATGGGGATCAAGGTCAACAGCATTATTTCCACCACCTTTGTCATCGGCTCCGCTCTGGCGGTGGTCGGCTCGATCCTGTTCTTTACCACCTACCCCGGCATCACCCCTTCTGCCGGCGCAATGCCCGGACTCAAGGCCTTTGTGGCAGCGGTATTCGGCGGCATCGGCTCCATCCCCGGCGCGGTGATCGGCGCCTTTTTGATCGGCATCTGCGAGACCGTCATCAAAGCGCTGCCTTCCGACTGGAACGTTTCGGTTTTTTCCGATGCCTTTACCTTTGCGCTTTTGATCATCGTTTTAACCTGCAAGCCCACCGGCCTCTTCGGTGAAAAGGCCACCGACAAGGTCTAAGGAGGTACGCACATATGGAATCTAAAATGAAAAAACAGCGCAAATTACGGGCGCTGTTCGGGATCCTTGTTCTGCTGGCGCTGACCGTTGTGCTGGAGAACATCCGCAGCTGGATCCCCGGCGCACCGGCGGTTCTGGATCCGACCAGCCAGCTGTTCACCGTGCTGAAAAAAGGCGCGGTCTATGCGCTGGTGGCGGTGTCCATGAACCTGCTCAACGGCTTTACCGGTCTGTTCTCGCTGGGACAGGCAGGCTTTATGCTGCTGGGCGCTTACACCTATGCCATCCTGACCGTTCCCATGGCAAACAAGGATCAGGTCTATTATCTGTACGGCGGCTCTGCCGTGAACTTTTCGCTGGTGGATCTGTTTCAGGGCATTTTCGGGGCGGAAGGCCCCGGCGGTTATCTGGCCACCATCTTCGCTGTTTTGGCGGGCATTCTCGCTGCCGGACTGGTGGCGGCTCTCTTCGCTTCGCTGATCGGTCTGCCGGTCCTGCGGCTCAAGAGCGACTATCTTGCCATTGCCACGCTGGGTTTTGCGGAGATCCTCCGTGCTATCTTCCAGTGGCAGACCCTTGGCCCCATCACCAACGGCGCCAACATGCTCAAGAGCTTTCCCACCTTTACCAGCTTTAACATCAAAGGCGCGGACGGCGGCATTCTGCTGCGGCTGAGCACCTTCGTTCCCTTTTTGCTGGTGATCCTGTGCATCGCGGTGATGATCAAGCTGATCAACTCCTCCTACGGACGTGCCTTCAAAGCCATCCGTGACGACGAGATCGCGGCGGAAGCCATGGGCATCAGCCTGTTCAAGCACAAGATGCTTTCCTTTGTGATCTCCAGCTTTTTCGCCGGCATCGGCGGCGCGCTGTTTGCCATGTACGTTGCCAACGCGCAGGCGATGGTCTTTACCTCCACCATGACCTACGAGATCCTGCTGATCGTCGTCATCGGCGGAATCGGTTCCGTTTCCGGCTCCTGCATCGCAACCTTTTTGTATGTTGCCTGCTCGGAATGGTGGCTGCGTTTTCTCGATATGGAGACCTATATCGGCTCTTTCAAAGTCCCGTTTTTGCGCAGCGGCTTCCGGATGGTCGTTTTCTCGGTCGTTATCATGATCATCGTGCTGTTCTTCTCCAAGGGCATCATGGGTGACAAAGAGCTCAGCTGGGAAGGCATCGGCGGGGGACTCAAAAAAAACGGAAAGCTTTTTTCCAAAATGAAAAAAGCCGCTCCCGCGGCAGAAGAGGAGGGTGCTGACCAATGAGTGAAAAGATCGTTTTGCGCATGGAAAATGTGACCATGCAGTTTGGCGGTGTGGTCGCGGTCAACAATCTTTCTCTCCAGGTTCCCGAGCATAAGATCGTGGCGCTCATCGGTCCTAACGGCGCCGGCAAGACCACGGCCTTTAACTGCATCACCGGCGTGTACCAGCCCACCAACGGACAGGTGGAATTTATGGGCGAGACCTATGTCCGCAGCCATCCCACCGGCAAGATGAAAAAGAACTACATCGGCGAAAACGGCTCGACCTACATGGGACAGAAGATCCTGGATCCCACACCCGACCGGGTGGCAAAGCTGGGCATCGCCCGTACGTTCCAAAATATCCGCCTGTGGAAGAGCATGACCGTGTTCGAAAATGTTCTGGTGGCAAAGCATATGCGTGCGAGACAGAACGTTCTTTCCGCGACCTTTGAGCTGAACGCCAAAGAGGAAGCGAAAATGCGTGAAGAGACCATGGCGCTGCTGAAAGAGCAGGGTCTGGATCAGTATAAAGACGAGATCGCCACCAGCCTGCCCTACGGTCTGCAGCGCCGGCTGGAGATCGCCCGCGCGCTGGCTACCGAGCCCAAGCTTTTGCTGCTGGATGAGCCGGCCGCCGGCATGAATCCGCAGGAAACGCAGGAGCTGGCACAGTACATCAAAGAGATCCGTGATACCCATAACCTGACCGTCTTCCTCATCGAGCATCACATGGATCTGGTCATGCAGATCTCGGATTATATTTACGTCATTGACTTTGGCAGCGAGATCGCGCGGGGCGTTCCCAAAGAGGTCCAGCAGAACAAACGCGTGATCGATGCCTATCTGGGGGTGGCTGAAGATGAATAATATTCTGGAGATTAGTGACCTGCAGGGCCGCTACGGCGGTATCGAAGCGGTAAAAGGCATCAGCCTTGATGTGCCGGAAGGGCAGATCGTTACCCTGATCGGCGCCAACGGTGCGGGCAAAAGCTCCACCCTGCGTACCGTTGCGGGACTTGTGAATCCCGCCGCCGGCAAGGTGATCTATCAGGGCGAGGACATCACCGGCAAAGACGCCAACGAGATCGTGTCCCGGGGCATCACTCTGGTCCCCGAAGGACGTCGCATCTTTCCGGATCTGACCGTTCTGGAAAACCTGAAGATCGGCGCGTATCTGCGCAAAGACAGCCTCACCGACGACATCAACTGGGTCTTTGACCTGTTCCCCCGCCTGAAGGAACGTTCCTGGCAGGCCGGCGGGACCCTTTCCGGCGGTGAGCAGCAGATGCTGGCCATCGGCAGAGCATTGATGAGCCGCCCGAAGGTCATCATGATGGATGAGCCTTCGCTGGGTCTGGCGCCCATCGTTGTCCGCGGTGTGTTTGATATCATCAAAGAGATCAACCGGCAGGGCGTAACGGTGCTTTTGATCGAGCAGAACGCCAACATGGCGCTCAAGACCGCCGACCTCGGCTACGTTATGGAAACCGGACGCATCACCCTGCAGGGGACCGGCGCCGAGCTTTTGAGCAACGAAGCGGTCAAAGCCGCCTATCTCGGCACCTGATACCCGTGCCAACGAAATGACATCAAACCTTCTCTTCGCCGTCAATAGCCGGTTTTCGCAAAATCCGCCAAAGAATTCTTTTTATCGCTGTAATAACCGGCGGGAATGTGCTATTATGATAGAAAGGACACCAGGTGTTTTAAACAATGAGGAGGGTCTGTATGAATTTTTCCATCAATTTTGTTGAACGAGTCACTGCGGTTCTGAAAGAGGCCATCCAGCTGAAAAAATACAAGGCCATGCCCTTGTATTTTGCGATCCCGACAGGGATTTTTCTGCTGCCGGTCGCTTTGATCGCCGCCGGACTGTCGGCACTCATCTATGTGCTGGGCTATCTGTTCTCGGTGGTGCTTCTGCCGATCGAGAGCCTGTACAAGCTGCTGCATGACGAAGGGCAGAAGGTCAAGCACGGCACCCAGATCGTGGTTTATCTTCTTTCCTGGGGCTTTGTTTTCGGTGCGTACGTTGCGCTGACAGCCTTTTTGGTTACCCTTACGGTGCTGTACACCCTGTTCTCCATCTTTACCTACCTTTGGACGCTGGGCGGCATCCGCTTCCATCTCTTTGCCAACGAAGAAAACTTTGCCGTCGACGTAGAGGGCAAATACAACGATCTGGTCCCGATCATCTTTATCGCCATCATGGCAGCGCTTTTGATCGCGGTACCCATGATCACTTCGGTTGCCGCTTTGATCGAGCATAAACCGGATATCACCCTCGAGCTGCTGGTGAATCTGTTCAAAGTCAAGATGCACGAAACCGACAATCTGCGTTTTGCGGTCTCGGTTCTGTACTCTGCCATCGTCTTTGCCAACGGACCCAAAAAGACCGAAGAATAATGAAAAAGCCGCCGCATCCTTTGGGATGCAGCGGCTTTTGTTTTCGTAAAAGGCATGTTATGGCAGAAGCTGCCTCAACGCGGGGTCTCGGTGATCAGCACTGTTACACCGTGGTAGGGCATGACAAATTCATATTGGATATAAGCTTCCTGGATCGACACCGGTTCCAGTGCTTGGGAACGCACCGTTACACGTCTTTCGACGCCGCCCTTGGGCGGCTTGAGCTGAATGGTTACTTTTTCTCCTCCAGGATATTCTGTATCGGGCAAATGATACCACATATCGGTATCTCTGGCATCTGAAACAGAGCCTTTTTCATTTTTCTTTTTCAAAAGCAGATCATAAACAAGCGGCTCATCGCTTAGAAAAATGACCGATTCCAACGGTACCCGCATTACGGTATCGTCAGCAGAAAACCGGCTCTCAATATCATCCCAATCACTCGTATCCAACGGCAATGTACCCACATCGACTGTAAGGGTCGGCGGATTTTCCGGAGCGGATCCTTCCTGAATCGTAAGGATCAGTTTGAATTTTTGGCTTAGCGCATTGGTGCCGGTCGGTCCGCCGAAAGAGCCGATCGGATATTCTGTACCGGCTTCGTCTTTGATCACTTCCGGAAACGTTACGTTTATTTGACCGTCCGTGATCGAATCCAACGCATAGCCCAGCTGGAAAACCGTGCGGCGCTCTTTTTCGCACTGACGCCGGCCTGATACTCGCTTACGCCAATGGCATCCGGTTCGGGGCAGGAAACACTGATATACGCATCGCTGTAATAATCACAACCGGAAAGCAAGATCAAAACCATAAAGAGAACAAAAAAGTATCTGCATTTTCCCATACATCCACCAACCTTTGCCCGGAAAGCTGCCATCTGCGGTATTTTGTTTTTGCGGGTGCTCACTTTTATTATACATCACAGGTCCCGGCAGGACAACAAAAACCTTCTCCGGCAGGATGCGGTGACGATTTGTCTGATATTACCGTGAGAGATGCATATATGCAGAGCAGTTCCTTCGGGCGCGACATGGGTCCGGGCACTGCCCTGCGATCTGGCTGCCGGTTGAACCAACCTTGCCGCGGGAGACACACTTGCGCGGGGAAGATCCTTCGGGCGCGACGAGGGTCCG
>JAFQTW010000019.1 GCA_017408855.1 Oscillospiraceae bacterium
AGTTTACTGAGCTTTGCGGGATGTTCTTACGCTATCCCAGAAGCTTACATCATGCTCTCGAAGAATTCGATGCCCTTCGAGTCATCTTTCAGCGTTACGATAGCTTTTTTCCAATCCGGCTGATAGCCGCCATGCATACCCTGACGTCTGTAACGGCCGGGAACGTTCATGGTGTTTACCTTTTTTACTTTTACGCCAAACAGCTCTTCAACTGCTTTTGCAATCTCGATTTTGTTAGCGTCGTTCGCAACTTTGAAGGTATACTTTTTGTCCGCGATATCGAGCATGGAAGCCTCGGTGATGACCGGACGGAGGATGATGTCCTGTGCCTTTTTCATTATGCGTACACCTCCTCGAGTTTCTCAACGGCAGACTTAACAACGATGAATTTATCGTGGTTGAGAATGTCGTAAACATTGATGGTGTTTACCAGAGCGGTTTTTACACCAGGAATGTTGTTTGCGCTCTTGATCAGCTTCTCGTTAACCTCGGGCATAACGATCAGGGCTTTTTTGTCAGCGCCCAGAGCAGCCAGCATGTTAACGATGGTTTTGGTCTTGAACTCTTCAACAGCGATGTTGTCCATTACGATCATGTCGCCGTCTTTCACTTTGGAAGACAGAGCGGACAGCATAGCCAGTTTCTTAACTTTTCTGTTCAGGGAGTATCTGTAATCACGGGGTTTCGGGCCGAGAGCCACGCCGCCGTGTCTCCACTGAGGAGCTCTGATGGAACCCTGTCTTGCATGGCCGGTACCTTTCTGTCTCCAGGGTTTGCGGCCGCCGCCGGATACCTCAGTTCTGGTCAGAGTAGACTGAGTGCCCTGACGCTGGTTTGCCAGATAATTGACTACTGCAGCGTGCATAACAACGGTGTTGGGTTCGATTCCGAATACGGCATCGGAAAGAGCGATATCGCCGACTACTTTGCCGGTCATATCATATACGTTTACGTTCATCTCGCTTCCTCCTTCCCTTATGCCTTTTTGACGCTGTCGGTCAGATAAACGATTCCGCCTTTAGGACCGGGAATCGCACCTTTCAGCGCAATCAGGTTATTTTCTGCGTCTACCTTAACAACGGTCAGGTTCTGAACGGTTACACGCTCATTGCCCATGTGGCCAGGCAGTTTTTTGCCCTTCATTACTCTCGAAGGATCGGAGCAAGCGCCGTTGGAACCAGCGTGTCTTGCTACGGGGCCGGTACCGTGAGAAGCTTTCAGAGTAGAGAAGCCATAACGTTTGATGGTACCTGCGTAGCCTTTACCTTTCGAGGTGCCGCAAGCGTCAACTCTGTCGCCCTCAGCGAAGGTATCCGCTTTGATGATCTCGCCTACATTGATGCCGGAGCAGTCGTCAAGTCTGAACTCTCTGAGCACGCGTTTGCAAGCAACATCTGCTTTTGCAAAGTGACCCTGCAGGGGTTTGGAAACCTTTTTCTGAGCGATGTCGCCGAAGCCTACCTGGATAGACTCGTAACCGTCGTTCTCAACGGTTTTCTTCTGAACGACAACGCAGGGGCCGGCTTCCACAACGGTAACGGGGATGAATTTGCCCGCTTCGTCAAAAATCTGGGTCATGCCGATTTTTTTGCCTACGATGCATTTTTGCATTCTTTTCTCCTCCTTTGGTTATTGGTTGACTTTCGCCAACATGACCTGGCAGCGCCTGAGACTGTGAAATTAGAGTTTAATTTCGATCTCTACGCCAGCCGGGAGCTCAAGACCCTGAAGCGCTTCAACAGTTTTGTTGGAAGGTCTCAGAATGTCAATGAGTCTTTTGTGGGTTCTCATCTCAAACTGCTCACGGCTGTCTTTGTACTTGTGAACCGCGCGCAGGATGGTAACGATCTCTTTCTCAGTGGGCAGCGGGATGGGACCGGACACGCGAGCGCCAGTGCGCTTTACGGTCTCAACGATCTTCTCCGCAGCGGTGTCCACCACCTGATGATCATAACCTTTGAGTCTGATACGAATTTTTTCTTTGACTGCCACTACCATCGCCTCCTTGATACTTTTTTGGGGTCAGACGACGACTGAAGTTGAACACTGTTCCGTGTGTTTCGCGTTTTAACATTTAAAAACCGGCCAAATCGGCATCCATTTCTGAACGCAGTTTTGTCCGGGACTTGACGTTAAATGTCAATCTGCGACAGGGAGAACGCGCTTTCGCAAGTAAGCGCATCCAGCATGTCAACGGTATTCTTGTCGCCCGGTTTGAAATCGGACATACTCAGCGGAAATTCCCCGCCTCTTGGGCGGCCACCTCCCGCGTCATCGCATATCTTAGTGCAGTCGTGCCCTATTATAATATCACAGCCCCCGGAGGGGTGCAAGGGTTTTATTCTTCAAAATCTTGCGATTTTAAGGAATTTTCACACACAATCCTGCTGTCCATCCGGCCGGGTGTTTCATCGGCGGATTTTCGCATGATTCCTTGCTTTTCCGGGGGCTGTGACCTGTATTTTCCGCAGAAAACGAAGGGGCTTTGCCTTTATTCGATTTCCTGCTTTATTTCTTCATGACCGCCTTCATTCTGAGGCTGTTGTCCAGAATGCGTTTTCTCAGGCGGATGGTCTTGGGAGTGACCTCGACCAGCTCATCATCGCCGATAAACTCCAGTGCATCCTCCAGGCTCATTTTGCGGGGCGGCGTCAAACGCAGCGCGTCATCCGAGCCGGAAGAACGGGTGTTGGTCAGATGTTTCTTTTTGCAGACGTTGACCGCGATGTCGCCCGCTTTGGGAGACTGACCGACGATCATTCCTTCGTAGACCTTTACGCCGGCGCCGATGAACAGCTGACCGCGCTCCTGGGCGTTGTACAGTCCGTAGACCACCGCATCGCCGGTCTCAAAGGCAATGAGCGAACCGGTGACTCTGCGGGGGATGTCGCCCTTGTAGGGCTGATAACCGTCGAATACCGAGGTCATGATGCCCTCGCCGCGGGTCGCGGTGAGAAAGTCCGAGCGGTAGCCGAACAGTCCGCGGGAAGGAATGGAGAACTCCACTCTCATGCGGCTGCCGGAGGGTGCCATGTGGATCAGCTCACCTTTGCGGCGGCCCATCTCTTCCATGACCGAGCCGACCGACTCTTCGGGAACGTCCACCACCAGATGCTCCATCGGTTCGTGCAGCAGACCGTCGATCTCTTTGAACAGCACACGGGGAGTGCTGACCTGGAACTCGTAACCTTCCCGGCGCATGTTCTCGATCAAAACCGACAGATGCATCTCACCGCGTCCGGAAACCCGGAACGCCTCGGTGGTGTCGGTATCCTCCACCCGCAGGGAGACGTCTTTTAACAACTCTTTGTATAATCTGTCACGAAGATGACGGGAAGTAACGAATTTGCCCTCTTTTCCCGCAAAGGGGCTGTCGTTGACCGAGAAGGTCATCTCTACCGTCGGCTCGGAGATCCGCACAAAGGGCAGCGGCTCGGGACAGGTGGTATCGGTGAGGGTATGTCCGATGGTGATGTTCTCCAGACCGGAGATGGACACGATGTCGCCCACTCTCGCTTCCTCAACGGGAACACGCTTGAGTCCGTCGAACTGGAACATGGTGGCGATCTTGCCGCGGCCAACCTTGTCCCGGTTGTAGTAGTCGGCAACACTTACTTCCTGACCGACTCTGATCACACCGCGGTCCACACGGCCGATGCAGATACGGCCTACGTACTCGTTGTAGTCCAAAGAGGAGACCAGCATCTGCAAAGGAGCGGTGTCGTCGCCCTGCGGCGCCGGGATGTATTCCAAAATGGTCTCGAACAGGGGCTGCAGATCCTCGCCCTGTTTGTAAGGAGACAGGCTTGCGGTACCCGCTCTGCCGGAGCAGTAGACCACCGGGCTCTCCAGCTGATCGTCGCTGGCATCCAGATCCAGCAGCAGCTCCAGCACCTCGTCGGCGATCTCGTCGGTTCTGGCATCGGGGCGGTCGATCTTGTTGACCACCACGATGACCCGGTGACCCAGATCCAGCGCTTTCTGCAGGACGAAGCGGGTCTGGGGCATGGGACCCTCAAAGGCATCGACCAGCAGCAGAACGCCGTCTACCATTTTCAGTACACGCTCTACCTCGCCGCCAAAGTCGGCATGTCCGGGGGTATCGATGATGTTGATCTTTACATCCTTATAGTAAGCGGCGGTGTTTTTCGCCAGAATGGTGATGCCGCGCTCTCTTTCCAGATCGTTGTTATCCATTACACGGTCGGCTACATCCTGATTTTCACGGAACACGCCGCCCTGCTTGAGCATCTCGTCCACCAGGGTCGTTTTGCCGTGGTCAACGTGGGCGATGATGGCTACGTTTCTCAAATCGTTTCTGATCAAAACAGATTCCTCTTTTCTTTGTTTTTCGATGATTTCTGTTTGCTTTCCAACATTTAATTATACCCGATTTTGCGGATTTTTCCACAAAAAACGTGAAAAAATGCAGTTTTTCCCTTTTGCCCAAAGCACCCCTGTCTGAGCGCCGCTTTTTTGTGCGGGACGAAAAGCAGAAAAAGAAAAAGCCATCCTTTGGGATGGCTTTCTGCTGTTATCGGATAAAGTTGGTGTAGGCGCGGGGACGTTTTTCCGGCACCGGCACCGCTTCTTTGGCGTAGTCGAGGGTCTTGAGCATCCAGGCCATGTTGCGGCCGATGTTCTCCATAATGTGGATACCCTCTTCGTCCTGCACCGCTTCGCCCGGCGCCGAGCCGTGGATGGCATTCCAGTAGAAGGAAGGCACGATCAGCGCGTTGGCCAGATTGAAGTAGTTGTTCATCTGATGGAAGGTATCTACGCCGCCGCTTCTGCGCAGGGCGACCACCCCTGCCACCGGCTTGTAGGCGCATAATTTTCCGCCGCCGCAGTAGAAAAAGCGGTCGAGAAAGCTTTTCATGGTCCCGGCAATGCCCGAATAGTATACCGGCGAGCCGATAACCAGCCCGTCGCACTCTGCCATCAGGCGCAGACATTCGTTGACCGGATCTTTGTCGAACACGCAAAGCCCGTCGGGAGTTTTGCGGCAGCCGCCGCAGGCCATGCAGCCGCGGATCTCTGCCGCGCCCACATGAACGGTAACGGTCTCGATGCCCTCGGCGTGCAGCTCACGCTCCACCGCGGACAGGGCGGCGGCGGTGTTGCCGTTTTTGCGGGGACTTCCGTTCACAAGCAGAACTTTCATCTTGCAGCCTCCTTATTCGTAAAAGCGCAGGCAGGAAACGACCTTGCCCAAGATCAGGCAGGAATCCACGATGATGGGGTCCATGGTGTCGTTTTCCGGCTGCAGACGGTAATGTCCTTTTTCCTTGTAAAAGGTCTTGACAGTGGCTTCGTCCTCGATGAGGGCGACCACGATCTCGCCGTTGTAGGCGGTGGAGACCCGTTTCGCCACGATCACGTCGCCGTCGAGGATACCGGCGTTGATCATACTTTCGCCCTTGACCCGCAGCGCGAACAAATCCTTTGCGTCGCCGGATCTTGCTTTAAAAGGGATGTACTCTTCGATGTCCTCTACCGCCAGAATGGGCTGACCGGCGGTGACGGTGCCCAGCAAAGGCACGCTGACACTTCCGCTGCCGGGCAGACGGATGGCACGGTTGAGGTTTTCTTCGCGGACGATATAGCCACCCTCCTCCAGCTCTTTGAGATATTTATGCACGGTGGAGGTGGACTTGATCTGCAATGCGGCGCAGATCTCCCGAACAGACGGAGGAACGCCGTCGGCGATCTCCTGGGTGATATAGTCGAGGATGCGTCGTGCTTTGTCATTGAGATGGCTCATGAAACTGCTCCTTTCGGCAATATCCGTACCCGCGATGAAAAAACGGGCAAATGCTCTCTATTTACGCACATTATAGCACAGTTGTTTTCAAAATGCAAACGGATGTTCGTTCATTTGGTCATGATTTCTTCATAAAATCTGCCAAAAAACTTCTTTTTTTATTAAAAGGAACATCACACATTCTCATTTCAGTTGGATATAATAGACTTGTACCCCAAAAGACGCAGCCGCAGCGTCGGGGTATCAACTCTACCTTCCTCAAAAAACACACCTCAAAACGCAGAAAAGGACCGTTTTCCGGTCCTTTTTTGCTGTCTTTATCCTTCTTTGTCGTCACGCAGATAGGTGTCCACCAGCTTGTCGCAGCGGTACATCTCCTCCCGCAGCGGATCCTCCCAGCTGACCGAGGAATCCACATAGGCACGGGTGGCGCTGGTGAGAAACTGCAGCGCCTTTCGCAGAACGCTGTATCCGGGCGCTTCTTCCCGCAGCACCGACAGGGCATTGCGGTAACGGGTGTAGAGCATGGAAAACAGCCCGTCCTCGTACAGCTGCTCGTAGTCGCAGTGCTCTTCGAGATACAAAACAACGGTGTGGACCTGCTCCCGCAGTTCCATGAGAACTTCCTGTTTGTCCATGGTTCTCTCCCCTTTCTGCCAAGATTGTATCATATCTTTTCCTTACAAAAAAGACCGAAACGGGCGTTTCGGTCTTTTTTCGCGCTATTTATTCTGAATGTACTCGTGGATGGCTCTTGCGGCCTGCTTTCCGGCACCCATGGCCAGAATAACGGTAGCCGCGCCGGTCACAGCGTCGCCGCCGGCCCAAACGCCCTCGCGGGTGGTCTTGCCGAAATCATCCTCGGTGACCAGACATCCCCAGCGGTTGGCTTCCAGTCCGGGGGTGGTGGACCGGATCAGCGGGTTGGGGCTGGTGCCGATGGACATGATCACGCAGTCCACAGGCAGATCGAACTGGCTGTCCTTTTTCTCGATGGGACGGCGTCTGCCCGACTCGTCCGGCTCGCCCAGCTCCATCTCGATGCAGCGGATGGCGCCGACCTTGCCGTTGCCGTCATCCAGGATCTCGATGGGGTTGCACAGGGTCTTGAAGATGATCTGTTCTTCCTCGGCGTGCTCCACTTCTTCCTTACGGGCAGGCAGCTCTGCCATGCCGCGGCGGTAGACGATGTAAACATTCTCCGCGCCCAGACGTTTGGCGCAGCGGGCAGCATCCATGGCAACGTTGCCGCCGCCTACTACCGCCACAGACTTGGCCCGCTGAACGGGGGTCTTGCTGTCGGGACGGAAGGCTTTCATCAGATTGATACGGGTCAAAAACTCGTTGGCGGAGTATACACCGTTGAGGCTCTCGCCCGGGATGTTCATGAAACGGGGCAGTCCCGCGCCGGAGCCGATAAAGACAGACTCGTAGCCCATCTCAAACAGCTCGTCGATGGTCAGCACCTTGCCGATGACCATATCGCACTCGACTTTTACGCCCAGCTCTTTCAGATTGTCGATCTCCTTCTGCACAATGGCTTTGGGCAGACGGAACTCGGGGATACCGTAGACCAGTACGCCGCCGGCCAGATGCAGCGCCTCGTAGATGGTCACGTCGTAGCCCAGCTTGGCCAGATCGCCCGCAGCGGTCAGACCGGCGGGGCCGGCGCCGACGATGGCGACTTTATGTCCGTTGGGCTCGGGTTTTTCCAGCTTGGGCTCGCCGTGCTCTCTGTGCCAGTCAGCGACAAAGCGCTCCAGACGGCCGATGCCGACCGGCTCGCCTTTGATGCCGCGGACGCATTTTCCTTCGCACTGGCTCTCCTGCGGGCAAACACGTCCGCAGACCGCTGCCAGACTGGTGGAGCGGCTGAGCACCTCGAAAGCGCCTTCCATATCTTCCTGCGCTACCTTGGAAAGGAAAGCCGGGATGTCGATCTCAACGGGGCATCCGCTGACGCAGGGACGGTGCTTGCAGTTCAGGCAGCGTTTCGCCTCGTTGACAGCAGTCTCATAGCTGTATCCCAGCGCAACTTCGTCGAAGTTGGTGATGCGGGCATAGGGATCCTGTACCGGCATGGGGGATTTTTTCAGATCCATGTTGGGCATCTTACTGCACCTCCTTCGAAAGCAGATTGCAGGCCTCTTCTCTCGCGTGGGCCTCAAACTCTTTATACATGGCACCGCGGTGCAGCGCTTCGTCAAAGTCCACCTCATGCCCGTCAAAGTCGGGACCGTCTACGCAGGCGAACATGGTCTTGCCGCCCACGGTCAGGCGGCAGCCGCCGCACATGCCGGTGCCGTCGATCATGATGGGGTTCATGCTGACGATGGTTTTGATGCCGTACTTCTTGGTCAGAAGGCTGACGAATTTCATCATGGGCAGCGGTCCGATGGCGATGACCTCGTCATACTCGTTGCCTGCCTGGATCAGCTCTTCCAGCGCCTGGGTCACAAGACCTTTGGTACCGTGGCTGCCGTCGTCGGTCATCATGCACAGTTTGTGGCTGACCGCCGCAAAGTCCTCTTCGAGGATGACCAGATCTTTGTTTCGAAAGCCGATGATGGAATGGACCTCTGCTCCCTGCTGGAACAGTTTTTTCGCCAGGGGGTACGCGATGGCGCAGCCTACGCCGCCGCCGACTACCGCGACCTTGTTAAGGCCTTCGGTCTCGCTGGCTTTGCCCAGAGGACCCACCAGATCCTGTACGAACTCGCCTTCGTTCACGGTATCCAATTCCATGGTGCCGGCGCCGACGATCTGATAAATGATGGTAACGGTGCCTTTTTCCCGATCATAGTCCGCGATGGTCAGCGGGATGCGTTCGCTGTCTGCCTTGGCGCGGATGATGATGAACTGTCCGGGCTCGGCTTTTTTGGCAATGAGCGGCGCCTCGAGGACCATCTTGGCCACCGTATCATTGAGATGTGTTTTTTTAAGAACTTTTGTCATGGTGATGCCTCCTTTTCCGGACGGCGCCCCGTCTTTACGGAACTTTGCCCCGAAAATATAAAACGGATTCCGTTTTCGTGCTATCTTTCATTTTATCACACCGCATCCGGTCTGAAAAGGGGCGGAACCTTTTTATTTTTTCGGGGCGGATCGTCTTTCTCCTTTTTTCTTCCGGTTTTTCCTGCAAAGGGAATAAACTTCCTAAAAATTGTTTTGCCCCGCAAAATGCACCGTGCTATAATAAGGGTACAGCCATCTGCTGTGTTGCAAAAAGTATGCATCCTGACGATTAAGAAAGGTCTGAATCCCATGAACGAGTTTTTGCTGAAAAAGATCAGAGATGTCGTTACCCCTGCCACCGGATGCACCGAGCCGGTTGCGATTGCTCTGAATGCGGCTACCGCAAGAGATAATCTGAAAGGTCAAATCAAAAAAGTCCATGTGAAAATGGACATCTGTCTTTTGAAAAACGCCATGGGCGTTGGTATCCCCGGCGTTCCGGAGCGCGGCGTTGCCATGTGCGTGGCCACCGGTCTGGCCGGCGGCGATGCTTCCCGCGGGATGGATGTTCTGGGCAGCATCACCGAAGAGCATCATCAGAAAGCGCTGGAGCTGCTGCCTCTCATCGACGTGAAGATGGACGACAGCCGTACCGCTTTGTATGTAGAGACCGTTCTGGAAAGCGACGAGGACTGTGTCCGTGTCATCACCGACGGCAACCACGACCGCATCGTTGCGGTGGAGCATGCTCCCTTTGAGCCATATGTTTCTCAGAACTTTTCCGATAACTCCCTCGAGGGCTACACCCTGGCAGACTTCCGCAAATTTGCCGATACCGTTGAGATCGAAAAGCTGGACTTCCTCAAAGAGGGCGTCGAGATGAACATGGAGATCTCCCGTGCCGGTGAAAAACTTCCCTGGGGCCAGTCGATGGAAGCGCTGACCGCCAAAGGCTACATGAACGACAGCCTGCTTCTGAGCGTACAGCGGGTCACCTCCTGCGCATCCTTTGCCAGAATGAGCGGCGTTCAGCTGCCGGTCATGACCACCACCGGTTCCGGCAATCAGGGCATCACTCTGATCCTGACCATCGCTGCCACCGCCTCCAAACTGGGCGTTCCCGAAGAGAAGATGCTGCGTGCCATCGCTTTCGGACAGACCATCAACCTGTACGCGAAACACTATCTGGGCACCCTGTCCTGTCTGTGTTCCTGCTCGGTCGCTGCCGGACTTTCCGCTTCCGCCGGTATCGTTTACATGATGGGCGGCGACGATCAGCAGGTTCTGGATACCATGCGCAACGTGCTGGGCTCCATCTCCGGTATGATCTGTGACGGCGCCAAGGAAGGCTGCGCCAGCAAGGTTTGCCTGTCC
>JAFQTW010000020.1 GCA_017408855.1 Oscillospiraceae bacterium
AGAAAACGGTCGGAGATAAAGCGGTGGGACAATGTTGCGGCTGCGATCAGCGCCTGATCCTGAATTTTTACGCCGTGGAACACTTCGTACCGCTCCTTGATCCCTCGCAGGATGGAGATGGTATCCTCTACGGTAGGCTCATCCACCAAAACAGGCTGGAACCGTCTTTCCAAAGCCGCGTCTTTTTCGATGTACTGGCGGTACTCGTCCAGAGTGGTGGCACCGATGCAGTGCAGCTCACCGCGGGCCAGCATGGGCTTGAGCAGATTGCCCGCATCCATCGAGCCTTCGGTTTTGCCCGCGCCAACGATGGTATGCAGCTCATCGATGAACAAAAGGATCTGCCCTTCGCTCTTTTTCACTTCACCCAAAACCGCTTTCAAACGTTCCTCGAACTCACCGCGGTATTTCGCGCCGGCGATCAGAGCGCCCATGTCCAGCGAAAAGACGGTCTTGTCCCGCAAGCCTGCCGGAACATCGCCCCGCACGATCCGCTGTGCCAGCCCCTCGGCGATGGCGGTTTTACCAACACCGGGTTCACCGATCAAAACCGGATTGTTTTTGGTTTTTCGGGACAAAATACGAATAACGTTGCGGATCTCGGTGTCTCTGCCGATGACCGGATCCAGCTTCTGACGTCTTGCCTGCTCCACCAGATCGGTGCCGTATTTTTTCAAAGCATCATAGGTATCCTCGGGGCTGTCGGTGGTCACACGGGTGTTGCCTCTGACCGCCATCAGCGCCGAAAGAAAGGCGTTTTTGTCCAGACCCAGCAGGTCGATGACCTTTTTCACCGCCAGATCCGGCTGCTCCAAAAGCCCCCAGAACAGATGCTCTACCGAAACGTAGTCATCTTTCATGCTGTCGGCTTTTTTCTCGGCAGCGGTCAGCGCCCGATCCAGATTCTGCGCGATATAAACTTTGTCTGCTTCCCTTCCGGGACCGGAAACGCCGGGAAGCTTTTTGGCTTCGGCTTCGACAGCAGCTTTTACCGAAGCGGGATCTTTTCCCATTTTGGTCAGCAGCTGCGGGATGAGACCTTCCCCATCCTGTACCAGCGCCCACAGCAGATGGATCTGCTCGATCTGCATATTCTCGTTTTCGCGGGAATAATTCTGGGCGGACTGTACCGCTTCCATGGATTTTTTGGTTAATCTTTGTACATTCATCTATCATTCCTCCTGTTACAAAAGGATGGTTTCTTCGGAAATAGCTTTTTCGTAAACACGTCCGATCTGTTCGATCCCCGCTTTCCAGTTATGGTCATCCAGCGCGAAAAACGCCTTCAGCGCACAGTCAAAGTTCTGGATATACCGGCTGATGGCCTGACCCAGCGCTTCCTCGCTGACCCGGTTTTTGGGCTGAAGAAGAGGTCGGACATACCGTCCGTTTTCAATGCGGCAAGGAACCCCGTCGGGAAATTCCTGCTGCAGGCAAAGGTTTTCCAGCCGGTTCCATAAACGGAAAAAGGCTTCGAGTCTTTGCAGCAGTGCCGCGCTTTGGGTCCGGGCGGACACTTTCAGCTCACCCAGATACTGCGGCTGGGCGCGAAACAGTTCCACACTGTACCGGACGGTGGGTTTGTATTTGTAGGCCAGCGCCGTCCGCACCGAAAGCATGGCATCGGAGGGCTGAAACTGAAGCTGAAAGGCTCTGTGATGATTCATGGCGCTCTCGATCTGCCGGAAAATATCCCGCATCTGCATCTCCGGCGTTTTGACCGAAAGATACTCCGCAAGGATCTGATTGACCATGTTGGAACGGCTGGTTCCGCCGGCGTAAGCCAGCTCATCCACCGCCGCGATCACATCGTCGGTTAAAAGAAGGCTGTAAATACTCTTTTTCATAGGATCCCTCCTGTCGAGATTATTGTATCACGTTCTAATAATTTGTCAATGACATTATTAACTTTATTTACATATTATTATCAATTGAAGGAGGTCGTTTGTCATCGATAAGATCAAAACCGCCTTGACCGGCTTTCTGATCGGGCTGCTCAACGGACTGTTCGGTGCCGGCGGCGGCATCGTTGCGGTAAAAGCGCTGCAGAAAGAGGGGCTTTCCGCCCCTTCTTCCCATGCAACGGCGGTGGCAGTCATGGCGATGCTGTCGGCAGTCAGCGCTTTTTTCTATCTTCAGTCCGGGACCGTTTCTTTTCCGGATCTTCTCCCGTTTCTGCCCGGCGGGATCGCCGGCGCTCTTTTGGGCGGTTGGATCCTTCCGAAAATCCCCGATCGATGGCTGCGCCGGATCTTTTCCCTCTTCATCCTCTACGCTTCATTTCGGCTGTTTTTTCGATAGAAAGGAGCTTTTATGAACTGGATCTTCTGCACGGTCATCGCCGCCGCATCCGCGCTGATCGCTTCGATGGGCGTTGGTGGCGGCGCGGTGCTGCTTTTGTTTCTGACGCTGTTTTCTCAGATACCGCTGCGGCAGGCACAAGGGATCAATCTGCTGTTTTTCCTTCCCGTTGCGGCAGTTGCGCTGCTTTTTCATCACAAAAACGGTCTTTTGCAGGGCAAAAAAGCCCTTTGCTGGGGACTTTGGAGCTTGCCCGGTGTCTGGGCCGGTCTTTGGCTGAATACGCATCTGGACAGCAGATGGATCGGCAAGACCTTTGCGGTGTTCCTCTTTTTTCTCGGGCTGCAGACCTTTTTCTCCGCCAAAACAAAAAAAGAGCCGAAAGCATAAGCTTTCGGCTCTTTCCCCTTTTATTCTTCGTCGGGATGGTTTTTCCGCCAGGACAGGTAGCTTTCCAGGATGATGGTGGCGGCAACTTCGTCCACCACATCTTTTCGCTTTTTGCCGCGGGTATTGGTCTCATTCAGATACTGATGGGCAGTAACGGTGGTGCGGCGCTCGTCCCACAGAACGACTGGGACCGAAACCAGCGCACGCAGCTTTTCCGCAAACAGCTCGCATTTTTTGGCACGGTCGCCCTCGGAGCCATCCATGTTTTTAGGATGTCCAACCACGACCTTGCCGATCTGATATTCTTCTACCGCATAAGCGACCTGCTGCACACAGCGGTCAAAATTATATTCGTGGATGACGCCCAAAGGCGATGCCAGAAATTCGGTGCGGTCGCAGGCGGCCAGACCGGTACGCGCATCGCCGTAGTCAACAGCCATGATTTTCATACATAATTCACCCTTTCTCCCAAATCACTCAAAAAGGAATGATCGTCGTAAAACTCTACCCGGATCTCGTCTCCGTCATAGACCACACAGCTGACCGAGGCGTTTCGGGCGATCAGGATCTTGTCGATCTCGCTGATCGGGATGCCCAGTGCATGGCACTGATAGCAGCGCAGCGCGCATCCGTGGGAAACGATCGCGATGTCTTTTCCGTCGTTTTCCCGGGCGATCCGGTCGATGGTCTCGCTCATACGCTCATATACCTGCACCACGCTCTCGCCGTTGGGGGCAACAAAATTGGCGTTGTCCTGTGTCCAACGGTACCACTCTTCCGGGAACAGAGTCGGAAGTTCCGAAAACTTCTGCCCTTCCCATTCGCCGGCAAAGATCTCCCGCAGCCCGTCATCGGTTTGGATGGGCAGCTTGTGGTAGTTGTTTACCGCTTCAGCAGTCTGCATCGTCCGAAGAAGAGGGCTTGCATAAATGGCATCCAGATGCACATAGCGGAACCATTCCGCCAACTGGGGCAGCTGTGCTTTTCCCTCATCGGAGAGACCCAGATTGCACCTTCCCTGAAAAATGCGGATGACATTGCCCACCGATTTTGCGTGGCGGACCAGATAGACCCGTGTCATATCATTTCCTCCTCACCTGTTTGTCAGGTGTTTGTTTTATACAAACCGAAAGCCGTTCCCCGCTGTGCGGGAAGCGGCTTTTGGGGATCGGTTCGATCTTATTTGGTGCCGAAAATACGGTCACCGGCATCGCCCAGACCGGGAACGATGTATTTGTGATCGTTCAGTTTCTCATCCAGCGCGCCGATGTATACGGGAACGTCGGGATGTGCAGCCTGCAGCGCTTCGAGACCCTCGGGAGCTGCGATGATGCACATGAAGCGAACGCTCTTGGCACCTTTGCTCTTGATCTGGGAGATCGCGTCGATAGCAGAGCCGCCGGTCGCCAGCATGGGGTCGAGAACGATTACGTCACGCTCACCGATGTCGGTGGGCAGTTTGCAGTAGTATTCAACAGGCATATGGGTCTCGGGATCACGGTACATACCGATGTGACCGATCTTAGCCGCGGGAACCATTGCCATTACACCGTCGACCATGCCCAGACCTGCACGCAGGATCGGAACGAAAGCCAGTTTTCTGCCGGAGATGACTTTGGATTTTGCAACGGCAACGGGGGTCTCGATCTCGATCTCTTTGAGAGGAAGATCACGAGTCGCCTCGTAGCACATGAGCATTCCGATCTCGCCTACCAGCTCACGGAACTCTTTGGTGCCGGTGTTTTTGTCTCTGAGAAGAGTCAGTTTGTGCTGAATCAGAGGATGATCCATAATTACCGGTTTGATCATAATACATTTCTCCATTTCCGCCCGTACGGCTAAAAATTCATATCCAAAAGCCGGAATTTGCCCTATTTTTCTTCCAGCTTCATCAACTGTTCTACACGTCTTTCGTGACGTCCGCCCTCAAAAGGAGTGTTGAGGAAAACTTCCACCAGTTCCAGCGCAAGTCCGTGACCGATGGTTCTTCCGCCCATGCACAGAACGTTTGCATCGTTGTGCAGACGGGTGTATTTGGCGCTGAAGTAATCGGAACACAAAGCGGCACGGATGCCCTTTACTTTGTTGGCAGCCATGGAAATGCCGATTCCGGTGCCGCAGCAAAGGATACCCTTATCGCATTTTCCTTCCACGATGGCAGCACAGGTCTTTTCCGCGATCAGCGGATAGTCCACACTGTCGGTGGAATAGGTGCCGAAATCCTCGTAAGGAATGTTCTTTTCATCCAGATATTTTTTGATCTCTTCTTTCAGTTCAAAACCGCCGTGGTCGCTTCCGATGGCAATCATTGGTCTCTTCCTTTCCCGTGGCACTCAGGCCTTTTGTTGTTTTTGCAGCAATTCTCTCTGTGCCTGAGGCAGCCGCAGATAACTGGGCTGCAGCGCTTCGGCAGAAAGGACTTGCCCTTCTTTTTCCGCCGCCATACAGACAGAAGCCGCTTTTTGATATCTCAGATGGGGCGGTGCCAAAGAGACACCGCTGCCTTTCCAACTATTATAGCACAACTGTGCGCCGTCTCCAACCAAAATTCGGGGCAAATCGCTGTCGACCGCCATCAATTTTTCCTGAAATTCTCCGGCGGACATGGCAGCATCCTCGCAAAGGCGCTCGACAGTATCTCCGTCAATGCGGAAAATCGCACAGTACACCTGACCGATTCTTGCATCCATGGCACAGGCAGCGATACAGCGCTGTCCCAGAAGATTGTATGCCAGAGCCTGCAGCGTGGAAACGGAAACACACTCTTTTCCGGTGCCAAACGCCAGTCCTTTTACAGCAGAAATACCGATGCGAAGACCGGTAAAAGATCCGGGACCGGTGGAGACCGCAAAGCGGTCCACCTCGGCAACAGACTTTCCGGTGGCGGAAAACAGGCATTCCACCATCGGCAGAATGGTCTGGCTGTGGGTCAGCTTTACGTTGATAAAGTTCTCACCTAAAAGACGTCCGTCCTCCCACAAAGCGGCCGATGCCGCCACTGCGGAAGTATCAAGACCCAGTGTGATCAAAACCGCTCATCTCCTTCTACCGTGATGCGGCGGCTCGATTCATCCAGCCGCTCAAAGATCACCCGAATGCAGTTTTCCGGCAGCGCGCCCTCGATGTTTTCGCTCCACTCGATGGCAAGGACCGCACCGCTTTCCAGATAGTCGAAAAAGCCGGTGGAATACAGGTCATCGAAGGAGGTGACGCGGTACATATCAAAATGATACAGTTTTGGACTGCAGCGGTATTCATGCACCAGCGAGAAGGTGGGGCTGGATACCTCATCGGCAGAGCCAAGCCCGCGAGCCAATCCGCGGGTAAAGGTGGTCTTTCCCATACCCAGACCGCCGAAATAAGCCAGGGTATCATCCGGACGAAGCAGCTTTGCCAGTTCTTCGGCAAACTGTTCCGTTTCGGCGGCGCTGTTGGTTATGACAGATCGCATAAACGGGTACCTCGAAAATTAGAATAAGCCTTTGATATTACCCTTCTCGTCCACGTCGATCTGGCAGGCAGCAGGTGCTTTGGGCAGACCGGGCATGGTCATGATCTCGCCGGACATAACAACAAGGAAGCCGGCACCGGCAGACAATACCACGTCACGGACGTTTACGGTAAAGCCGGTGGGGCGGCCCAGCTTGGTGGGATCGTCGGACAGAGAGTACTGAGTCTTGGCTACGCAGATGGGAAGATCCGCTTTACCCAAAGCTTCGATATCGCGGATGGATTTTTCCGCTTTGGCAGAGTAAGAAACATCTTTACCGCCGTAGATCTCGGTAACGATGGTGTTGATCTTTTCTTTGATGGGAGCTTTCTCGTCGTAAAGCAGTTTAAACTGAGAAGGCTCGGCACAGGCTTTTACTACTTTGTGTGCCAGATCGATGGCGCCTTCGCCGCCTTTGGCAAACACTTCGGACAGGGAGTATTCCACGCCCAGTTTCTCGCAGCAGGCAGCCAGCTCGGCGATCTCCGCATCGGTATCGGTGAGGAAGCGGTTGATGGCAACCACTACCGGAACGCCGTATTTGCGCATGTTTTCCACATGTGCTTCGAGATTGACGAGACCTTTTTTCAGCGCCTCAACGTTCTCGGCAGCCACTTCGGCTTTGGGAACGCCGCCGTTGTATTTGAGCGCACGCAGGGTGGCAACGATCACGATACAGGAAGGAGCCAGTCCCGCATAGCGGCATTTGATGTCGAGGAATTTCTCCGCGCCCAGATCGGAGCCAAATCCGGCTTCGGTGATGCAGTAGTCGGCCATTTTCAGAGCCAGCTTGGTTGCACGGACC
>JAFQTW010000162.1 GCA_017408855.1 Oscillospiraceae bacterium
ACAAGGAGATCATGCTGCTGGGGCAGAACGTTAATTCCTACGGCAAAGGCTTGGAAGAAGAGATCAACTTCGCGCAGCTTTTACGTCAGATCGATGCGGTGGAAGGGGATTTCCGGATCCGCTTTATGACCTCCCATCCCAAAGACTGCACCAAAGAACTGATCGATGTGATCGCCGGAAGTAAAAAGATCTGCCACCATATCCATCTTCCGGTTCAGTCCGGTTCCGACCGTATCCTGCAGGAAATGAACCGCCGTTATGATACGAAAAAGTACCTGGAACTGATCGATTATGCCAAAGAAAAGATCCCGGATCTGACCTTGTCCAGCGATATCATCGTTGGATTCCCCGGAGAGACCTATGAGGATTTTCTCGGTACGATGGATCTGATCAAAAAGGTCGAATACGACTTTTTGTTTACTTTTATTTATTCCAAACGAGTTGGCACAAAGGCCGCTTCGATGGAAGATCCCACGCCGGCAGAGGACAAGTCCCGCTGGTTCCGCGAATTGTTGGCAGCGCAGACGGATATCGCACAGAAACGCTGCGAAGGCTTTATCGGTACCGTACAGCGTGTTCTTGTGGACAGTCCCGGAAAAATGGGACGCATGGGAGGCAAAAGCGACGGCAACATCGCTGTTGAGTTTGCCGGCGACGAATCTCTGATGGGACAGTTTGTCAACGTCCGTATTACCGAAGCACATAACTGGGGCGTTGTCGGAGAACTGATCAACGAATAAAACGGCAAAAGCCGCTTTTGGATAAAAATCTTATTTAAAGGAGCAATATAGAATGGATATTATCGAGATGGCAAGAGAGCTTGGCAAACAGATTCAGCAGGATGACCGCTACATCGCCCTTCGTCTGGCTACCCAGTCCAACGATGAGGACCAGCATCTGCAGGATATGATCGGCGAGTTTAACCTGAAAAGAGTCGCTCTCAATCAGGAAGTTCAGAAAGCTGACAAAGACCAGGATAAAATGAATCAGCTGGACAAAGAGATCAAAGCTCTGTATCAGCAGATTATGTCTTATCCCAAAATGGTCGTTTACAACGGCGCGAAAAAAGAAGTGGATGCGATGATGAACTACATCAACCGTATTCTGGTTCTGTCCGTGAACGGTGAGGATCCCGATTCTGTTGAGATGAGCGATGTTTCCTGCACCGGCAGCTGTGCTACCTGCGGAGGCTGCAACTAATCAAGCATCGAAATAAGCCGCACCCCATCGGTGCGGCTTATCGCATTACTTTTGGAGGTGCCCCATGGCAAAATTGTCCCCGATGATGGAACAATACATGGCCATCAAGAAAAAGCATCCCGACCAGATCCTCTTTTTCCGTCTGGGCGATTTTTACGAGATGTTTTTCGATGATGCAAAATTGGCGTCGAAAGAGCTGGAGCTGACCCTGACCGGTCGTGACTGCGGCCTGGAAGAGCGCGCTCCCATGTGCGGCATCCCGTATCACAGCTGCGAAGCATATATTCAGCGGCTGATCAAAAAAGGCTACAAAGTTGCGATCTGCGAGCAAATGGAAGATCCTGCTCTGGCTAAAGGACTTGTCAAACGGGATGTTGTCCGTGTCATTACGCCTGGCACAATTATCGAAACCAGTATGCTCGATGAAGGAAGCAACAACTATATTGCCAGCGTTTTTTGCAAAAAAGACGGTTTTGGCATCTGTTTTACCGATATTTCCACCGGTGAGATCCAGGCGAGCGAGCTGAAAGAGAAAAACTATGGGGAAAAGCTGATCAATGAGCTGGCCCGTTTTTCTCCTTCCGAGGTCATTTTCAATGTAGACCTTCTGGATCATCGTTCGGTATGCGATTTTATCAAAAATAAACTCAACTGCTCGACCAATCTGCTGGATGAGATGGATCTGGGCTATCTGGATTCGGAAAAGATCCTGCTGCAGCACTTTGGTGTCAGCGATTTGGCGAAACTGTCGTTGGATGATAAATCCTACTGTCAATATGCGGTTTCTTCCATGCTGCAGTATCTTTCTGAAACCCAGAAAACCGGTCTTGAGCGGCTTTTGTCCATTACATTTTACCAGGAAAGCCAGTACATGAATCTGGACCTGGTCGCCCGCCGCAATCTGGAACTGACCCAGACCATGCGGACCGGTGAGAAGCGCGGTTCTTTGCTGTGGGTCCTTGATCGGACCAAAACGGCGATGGGTAAGCGAATGATCAAAAGCTTTATCGAACAGCCGCTGAAAAATCCCGCCGTCATCAACAATCGGCTCAACGCCGTGGATGAGCTTGTGCGGGAAGGCGTGCTGCGGCAGGAGCTGGTTTATGCTCTGAGCGGTATTTTCGATCTGGACCGTTTGATGACAAAGGTTGTCTACGGAAATGCTACACCGAGGGATATGAAGGCGCTGCAAAGTACCGCCGAAAAGATCCCGGCCCTTCGTTCGCAGCTTGCGAATGTACAGTCCAAGTATTTGCGGGACATTTATGAGCATCTGGATCCGCTGCAGGATCTGGCGCAGCTGTTAAACGAAGCCGTCTGTGAAGATCCGCCCATTCAGGTCAAAGAAGGCGGTGTGATCAAGCCCGGTTATCATGCGGAACTGGACGAGCTTCGGGAACTGGTTAACAATACCAAAGGGTTTATCAGCCAGATCGAAGCCCGGGAAAAAGAAAAAACCGGCATCCGTACCTTAAAAATTGGATATAACCGCGTTTTCGGTTATTATCTGGAGGTTTCCAAATCTTTCGTCAGTGAGGTGCCGGATACGTATATCAGAAAACAAACTCTCGCAAA
>JAFQTW010000163.1 GCA_017408855.1 Oscillospiraceae bacterium
GAGAACAGCTCCGCCTGCGAGGGACCCTCCAGCCCGCAGTCCCCGTAGATTTTGAGCATCCGGCTGCGGATGGAACTTTGCCGCTTGGTCAGCTGTACCGCAAAGCCCTCCAGCGCATAGCGGTCTGCCACCCGGCGGATCTTGCCCTCTGCCGCCAGCAAAGCCAAAATCGCGTCGGCGGGGAGAATGTCCATCTTCGGCAAAAGCTTCTGCCGCATCTCGGCGATCTTCATGCCCTCGTGCAGCGGATTTTGTTTATGATACCCGTCCAAAAGCTTCCGGCAGCTGTCCCAGATCTTATCCAGCTGCGAAGCGGACAGATACCGCCCCGCCACCGGCTCTAACACCTTGCCCTCGGACAAAGCCTCTGCCAGCTGCTCGGCGGTCTCCTCCGGGTCGGCGGACAGCTTTTCCGCCACCTTCTGCCGGTCGGGCAGGGTAAGACCCAGCTCCTCCATGGCCTGCAAAAGCTGCTGCGACGAGCTGCCCGATTCCTTTACCGCCAAAAGCTCTGCCACTTTCGGATCGTTTCGTTTGTGTTTTTTGGCGTTTTCGTCTAAGATCACGCCGCCGCCGATGGTCTCCAGGGGCGAGTAAAAGCGGATGACAAAGCGGTCATTTTTCTTGGCCGCCATGGGCGAAGTCAGCCGCAGCTGCGCGTAGCAGCTTTCCCCCGGATGCAGCTCGGTCCGGTCTAAAAGCACCACCTTGCAAAGACCCACCGCGGCGCCTAAGTACAGATGCACCTGCGAGTCGGTGAGGATGACCCTGCCCGAGTTGGGGAGGTTTTGCAGCCGTACGTCCATCATCAGCCCTGCGCGGACCGAGCCGGGCTTCACCACCGCGTCGCCCCGCTGGATGTCGGTTTTCCTAAGGCCCGCCAGATTCACCGCCACCCGCTGACCGGCAAAAGCCGTCTCCACGTCCTTGCCGTGGACCTGCAGGTTGCGGATGCGGGTCTCGGCGCCGGAGGGGGACAGCACCGCCGGGTCGTCCACCTTCATGGAGCCTTCGACCAGCGTGCCGGTGACCACGGTGCCAAAGCCGTCCACCGAGAAAACACGGTCCACCGGCAGACGGAAGGGAGTACGAAGATCCTTTTCCGCCGCCGCCTTGACCATTTCCCGGAGCTTTTCCCGCAGCTCGGCGATGCCCTCGCCGGTGTAGGCCGATACGGGGAACACCGGCTTTCCTTCGAGAAAGGTGCCCTTCACCCGTTCGGTGATCTCTTCGTACATCATTTCCACCCATTCCGGCTCCACCATGTCGGTTTTGGTGATGACCACCAGACCGTCCCGGATGCCCAAAAGGGTCAAAATGCCCAGATGCTCGATGGTCTGAGGCATAAAGCCTTCGTCGGCGGCGACCACTAAAATGGCAAGGTCGATGCCGCCGGCGCCGGCCAGCATATTCTTGATGAATTTTTCGTGACCCGGCACGTCCACGATGCCCGCCTGTGTGCCGTCGTCAAAGTCCAGATGGGCAAATCCCAGCTCGATGGTGATGCCCCTTTTTTTCTCTTCCTGCAGGCGGTCGGTGTCGATGCCGGTCAGCGCCTTGATCAAAAGGGTCTTGCCGTGGTCTACGTGACCGGCTGTTCCGATGATGACATGCTTCATCCTACCGCCTCCCCGACTTTTTCCGCGATGTAGCTAAAGTCCTCTTCCCACAGTGCCCGCACGTCCAGCAGGTACCGGTCGTGGCTGATGCGCCCGATGATGGGACGGGGCAGCTTTCTCAAGCGCTCCTCCAGCTGATCCACCGAGCAGTTTTCCGGCGCCACCGCCGCTGCCCACGCGGGCAAAAACTGACAGGGGACCGAGCCGCCGCCCACCTGATCCACATCCTGCAGCAGGCTGACGGGGACCTGTTTTTCCGCCAGCTTGTCACAGAGTTTCTGCGCCTTTTCCTTGAGGACGGACTCCTCTTCCAGGATCATGCGCAGGGTGGGGATCTCCTTCACCGCCTCGGCGGGGTCCAGATAGATGCGCAAAGTCGCCTCCAGCGCCGCCAGCGTCATCTTGTCCACACGAACGGCGCGGTTGAGCGGATGTTTTTTCAGTTTGTCGATCCAGAATTTTTTGCCGATGATGATGCCCGCCTGGGGTCCGCCCAGCAGCTTGTCGCCGGAAAAGCTGATCACGTCCACTCCGGCTTTTACCGACTGCATCACCGTCGGCTCGTCATGGATGCCCAGAGGCTCCAGATCCACAAGGCAGCCGGAGCCTAAATCCTCGATGACCGGCAGGCCTGCCTTTTTGCCCAGCGCCACCAGATCGGCAAGGGGCACGCTCTGGGAAAAGCCCATGATGCGGAAGTTGCTGGTATGTACCTTCAAAAGGGCGCGGGTCTCTTCGCCGATGGCGTTTTCGTAGTCCCGCAGATGGGTCTTGTTGGTGGCGCCCACCTCTTTGAGGCGGCTGCCGCACTGCTGTACGATCTCGGGGATGCGGAAACTCCCGCCGATCTCCACCAGTTCCCCGCGGGAGGTGATCACTTCGCCCCCCTGCGCCATGCAGGAGAGGATCAAAAGCACCGCCGCCGCGTTGTTGTTGACCACGAGGGCGCTTTCGGCACCGGTGATCCGGCACAAAAGCTCCTCCACATGGCTGTAACGGGACCCGCGGGCGCCCGCTTCGATGTCGTATTCCAAAGTGGAATATCTTCTTGCCGCTTCGTAAGCAGCCTTTGCCGCCGCCTCCGAAAGACAGCTTCTTCCCAGATTGGTGTGCAAAGTCACGCCGGTGGCGTTGATCACCTGCCGCAGCGAGGGCAGCGCTTTTTCCTTCGCCTGAGCGAGGATCTGCCGGCAAAGCTCGTCTTTTTCGGGCAGAGCGGTCACTTTTTCCTGCAGGATGCCCTCCCGCAGCGAGTCGATGTATGCTCGCACCAGATCGGTGAGGACGGGCAAAGGCAGGTCCGCTTCGGCAAGAACCGGCAGACGCAGGATATCGTCGATTTTGGGCAAAGCGCGCAGAAGATCTTTTTTCTCCACAGAAAATCCCTCCGGATAAAAGGAAATTTATATAAATATCATTATATTCCTTTTTGCTATAATTGTCCACTAAACAAATAAATTCCGTTTTATGGCAAAAAAGCACCCCGTTTTTTAGACGGGGTGCTTTCTTCGGTTAAATACGGTCCCGCACCAGTTCATACTCCTCACCGACCAGGCGGAACAGCTGTTCCACATCGTCGTCGGGCAAAGCCGGAAGGGACTCTGCCGCAAAGCGGACACAGGTCCCGCAGGAGGAAGAAACTTTGCGGGGGACCGGCATCATAGTGCCGGTCAGTCCGGCGGCCTTCAGCTCTTTGGAAAAGCGGATGGCGCCGAAGTGGGAAAAAAATGTTGCGATATAGGTGGTCACAAAATCACTACTCCGCGATCAGAATGAAGTCGTCGCCTTCTTCTTTCACAGTAACATTTTTTCCGGCTTTTTTCAAGCAGCGGGTAACGTTTCCTTTCGCGGTGTTGTTGTCAACGGTGATCTCGTAGCGAGCTTTGTTTTCTTTCAAAGCTTCCATGGTCAGCAGAACGGGCTGCGGACAGGAGAGACCGCGGGCATCGATTTTTACACAGTTATCCATGATTCGATCTCCTTTTTCAATTAAGCTTTTTTCCATTTGCAGTTGCAAGCGCCGATCACCAGCATAACAGCCAGCGCGATGATGCAGGCGATGCGGCCGGCAGGGGTGGTACCTGCGGCAGAAGAAGCCAGACCAAAGTTGTGGCAGAACGCAGCGCCGACCAGCATGCCCAGAACAGCCATAGCGGAGTCGGTGTTGCCCTCGCCGGAGAGGATCAGCTGACGCATGGGGCAGCCGCCCAGCAGAACAGAGCCCAGACCGACAACAGACAGACCCAGGAAGTTCCACAGATGCTGGGTGTGCGCAACAGCCTGCTCAGCAAAGCCCAGTTTGAATTTGCCCAGAACCAGGTTGCCGACCAGAACCAGAACGATGATGGCGATGAAGCCGGTGATCAGCGTCCAGTCTTTGAACAGAACCACGTCACGGATACCGCCGACCATGCACAGACGGGTGCGCTGTGCGATCACGCCAACGATCAGACCGGCAGCCAGCGCGATGAGCAGAGGCGCTCTCATGGAGCCGGGGCCCTCGGTGGAGAAGAAGATGAATGCGGGTGCTGCAACCAGCAGGACCAGCAGACCGATGTGTGCTACGGACAGAGCGGCACCTTCGACTTTACCCTGTTTGTAGCTGCGGCCCAGGGTGAATCCTTTTTTCAGGAAGAAGATGCCGACCAGGATGCCGGCGATAAAGCCAACGAGACCAACAACGGCGTTCAGGTCACCGCCGCCGATACGGATGGCCATACGCAGGGGGCAGCCCAGGAAAACCAGTGCGCCGACCATTACGCCAAAGCCCAGTACAAAACGGAGCATGGGGGAAGAGCCGCCGCGGGGAGCAAAGTCTTTTTTCAGCAGGGCAATGGCAAATGCGCCCAGCACCAGACCGATGATCTCGGGACGGATGTACTGTACAACAGCCGCTCTGTGCAGGCCTACGCCGCCGGCGATATCACGGATAAAGCAGGCGATACAAAAGCCCATGTTCGCCGGGTTGCCGAAGAAAGTCAGCGCCACGGCCAGAATACCGACGACTGCACCGCCGCCGATGAGCCATTTCTTTTCACTCATGGTTAAAAACCTCCCATTTTTTCGGTGCGGGATCCCGCACTCTGTTAACATAATGTTAAAATTTTGGCAGGGAAAAGTAAAACTGATTTTTTCAATGATGGCACCGCTCATTCCTTTTGCCGATTTTGTCAAAGCTTATCGAAAAAATAAATAAATCCCCGAAGGGAAATGTGCTATACTGAAAAGGAACAGTGAGGTGTCTGACATGAAAAAGATCTATCTGGACAACGGAAGCACATCCTTTCCCAAAGCGCCGGGGGTCGGTGCCGCCATGGGGGACTTTATCGAGAAGGTCGGGGTCAATATCGCCCGCGGCGGCTACGAAGAAGCCTATTGTGCCGCCGAGCGGGTGCTGGAGACCCGGGAGATGCTCTGCCGTCTGTTCGGCTTTGATAAACCGGAAAACGTCATCTTTCAAAGCGGCATCACCGCCGGACTGAACCTGATCTTAAAGGGCTTTCTCCGTCCCGGCATGCGGGTGATCACTTCTTCGATGGAACATAACGCGGTGATGCGCCCCCTGCATCAGATGGGCGAAGCGGGCGTCGAGGTCCAGGTCGTCCCCTGCGAGGCGGACGGCTCTTTGCCCCTGCCCCGTCTGGAACAGGCCCTCGCCGCCAAAAAGACCGACCTTGTGGTGCTGACCCACGGCTCCAACGTCTGCGGGACCCTGCTGCCCATCCGGGAAGCGGCGGCCCTTGCCCACCGGTACGGCGCCTTTTTCGTGGTGGATGCGGCCCAGACCGGCGGCGTGTTCCCCATCGAGATGAAGGCGTGGGACATCGACGCGGTGGCCTTTGCCGGACATAAGGGGCTGTTGGGTCCCCAGGGCATCGGCGGCTTTTTGATCACCACCGAATTTTCCAAACAGATCGAGCCGCTTTTGGCCGGCGGCACCGGCAGCCGCTCTCACGAAGAGACCATGCCCGCCTTTCTGCCCGACCGCTTTGAAGCGGGCACCCAGAACCTGCCGGGCATCATGGGACTGCACGCCGCCCTGTCCTATCTGGAGCAGGAGACCCTCGCGCCCATCCGTGCCGCCAAGCAGCAGCGCACCCGTGAGCTGCTCGAAGGCTTTGCCGCCATCGACGGGGTCCGTCTGGTGGGCAAACCCGGTCTGGAAGGACGCACCGCGGTGGTCTCTGTCGACTTTAAACACATGGACAACGCCGAAGCGGCGTTTCTTCTGGAAAGCGAATACGGCATCATGACCCGCTGCGGTCTGCACTGCGCCCCCCGCGCCCATCAGACCCTCGGGACCTACCCTCAGGGAACGGTCCGTTTTGCCCCCGGACATACCACCACCGCCGAGGAAACGGCCGCCGCCGTAAAAGCGGTGCAAGCCATCGCCAAAGCCCGTCCCTGAGCGGATTTTGGAAGGTCTAGACAGGATTGGAAAGCCCCTTTTTTCCACACCGGAAAAAAGGGGCTTTTTTCTATTGAAATAATAAATAAATCTCCCTTTTTCCTTGTTTCAAAGCCGGAAAAGGTTGTAAAATGATAACTGTATAAGAGCATCGTGATGGATATCAATATGCAGTTGGATGAAGTGTTCGGGAGATCCGTGCAATACCGGAGCCGAAGGAATAAGGGAGTCTGCCTTTCGCCGGGCGGCTGCCGAAGATCTCAGGCAAAAAAACCGAATGCGGACAACACTCTGAAGAGCCCACGGGCACCGACGGAGCAACCTGCAAAGACAGGGAATCTCTCAGGTCAGGAAACAGAGGAGCAGGCGTCTTAATAGACGTGTGCCACTCTGTTTTTTTATTTGCCTTCGGGGAGGGAAATGCCAATGGAAAGCGTTCGGGAGTACCGGATCATCACCAATAATCCGCTGGTGAAAGCCTGCTTTCCGCCGGAATACCGTCTGGACTTTTTCCCCGAAGAAAGCTACCGGGACATTTTAGTCCGGGTGCGGGATCTGGTCTACGCGGGGCACCGGATGTACACCCATCCGCTGGCGGGCTCTGTCAAGCCCAACGAGACCCCCTACAAGTCGGTGGTCGTTTCCTGCGAGGCAAAAAAGATGGAGATGGACGAAGCGGTGCTCATCGCTTCCGCCATCGAGACTTTTGACAAGTTTACCCCCCGAAACCGTGCGCTGACCCAGCGCATCTTAAACGACTTTCAGCTCATCGACTACACCCTTTTGTGCGGCGCTTTGAATGTCGATGCCGTTTCGGGGCTTTCCCGAAGAAAAGGGAACTGAGATTCGGCATGAATATCGGGACTTTTGCCATTCTCCCGATAATCATCATAAAAATTTCAAAGAAAAGGAGGTGTTTGCTTTGAAATTGGAACTTGGTTTCATCCAGATCAATGACATCCAATTTGCAAAGGAATGCAAAGTAGAAAACGGCACTCTTTACGTTGACGCCGATGCGGTCAGAGATTTCCTCTATGCCGACGACGATGTAAAGCAGTGGGTCAAATCCATCAGCTTTGACATTGCCCGTCCCGGCGAGAGCGTTCGTATTACCCCGGTAAAAGACGTGATCGAGCCCCGCGTTAAGGTCGAAGGTCCCGGCGGACAGTTCCCCGGCGTCATCGCTAAGGTCGATACCGTTGGTTCCGGCAAGACCCACGTTCTGCGCGGCATGGCCATCGTTACCGCCGGCAAGATCGTAGGCTTCCAGGAAGGTATCATCGACATGAGCGGCCCCGGTGCCGACTACACCCTGTTCAGCAAACTGAACAACCTTGTTGTGGTTGCTGAGCCGGTGGAAAACTACGAAGAGCACAAACACGAGTATGAACACGCTGTCCGTCTGGCCGGTCTGCGTGCCGCCACCTTCATCGGTGAGCTGGCAAGAGAGCTGACCCCCGACGAGAGCCAGGTTTTTGAGACCTACGGCATCAAAGAGGGAATCGAGAAATTCCCCGAGCTGCCCCGCGTAGCTTATGTTCACATGCTGCAGAGCCAGGGCCTGCTGCACGACACCTACGTTTACGGCGTCGATGCGAAACGCACCCTGCCCACCATCATCAATCCTACCGAGACCATGGATGGTGCGATCCTCTCCGGCAACTGTGTATCTGCCTGCGACAAGAACACCACCTACCATCATCAGAATAACCCTGTTGTGGCAGAGCTGTTCGCTCAGCACGGCAAGACCCTCAACTACGTCTGCAACATCATCACCAACGAGAACGTTTATCTGGCTGACAAACAGCGCTCCTCCGACTGGACCGCGAAGCTGTGCCGTCTGCTGGATCTGGACGGCGCTCTGGTTTCGCAGGAAGGCTTCGGCAACCCCGACACCGACCTGATCATGAACACCAAAAAGATCGAGCTGCAGGGCGTGAAAACCACCATCATCACCGATGAATATGCCGGTCAGGACGGTAAATCCCAGTCCCTGGCTGACTCCGATCCTCTGGCAGATGCCGTGGTCACCGGCGGTAACGCCAACCAGGTCATCATCCTGCCCAAGATGGATAAGGTAATCGGTATGCTTGATTATGTCGATGTGATCGCCGGCGGTCATGCAGGTTCTCTGAGACCCGACGGCACCATCGAGGCTGAAATTCAGGTTATCACCGGCGCAACCAACGAGATGGGCTTTGGCTATCTGAGCGCCCGATAAGCTGGGAAAGGAGAAAAACGACAATGAGTTTTCGTGTTGTACATTACATCAACCAGTTCTTTGCCCAGATCGGCGGCGAGGAAATGGCTCATGTAGCTCCTGAACTGCGCGAAGGTTTCGTTGGCCCCGGTATGGCGCTGAACACCGCCTGGAAGGGTGAAGCGGAGATCGTAAACACCATCGTTTGCGGTGACTCCTACTTTGCCGAGCACGAGGGCGAAGCCAAAGCACAGATCCTGGCATGGGTCAAAGAAGTAAATCCCGACCTGTTCATCGCAGGCCCCGCCTTTAACGCAGGCCGCTACGGCTACGCTTGCGCCACCATCTGTAAAGAGGTCAAAGAACAGCTGGGCATCCCCGTTCTCACCGGTATGTACGAGGAGAACCCCGGCGCGGATCTGAAAAAAGAGATCCTCATCGTGGCTACCGCCAACAGCGCCGCCGGCATGAGAAAAGCCGCTCCCACCATGGCAAATCTGGCTCTCAAGCTGATGAAAGGCGAAAAACTGGGCGCATCCGTTGAGGATGGTTACATGAACAACGGCATCCGCGTAAACTTCTTCGAGAAAGAGCGCGGCGCGAAACGTGCTGTTAAAATGCTTTCCGCGAAACTGGCAGGCAAACCCTTCGTTACCGAATATCCCATGCCTTCCTTCGACCGCGTAGCGCCCAACCCCGCCTGCAAGGATCTTTCCAAAGCGACTGTCGCTTTGTGTACCTCCGGCGGTATCGTTCCCAAAGGCAACCCCGACCACATCGAGTCTTCTTCCGCTTCTCACTACGGTGAATACAACATCGCCGGCGTTGAAAAGCTGACTGCCGAGACCTATGAGACCGCGCACGGCGGCTACGACCCTGTATACGCCAATCAGGATCCCAACCGTGTCCTGCCCGTTGACGTTCTTCGTGAATTTGAGAAAGAGGGCAAGATCGGCAAACTGCATGATTACTTCTACACCACCGTTGGTAACGGTACTGCTGTTGCTTCCTCCAAGGCTTTCGCTGCCGAGTACGCACAGAAGATGCTGGCTGCCGGTGTCGATGTTGTGATCATGACCTCCACCTGAGGCACCTGTACACGTTGCGGTGCAACGATGGTAAAAGAGATCGAACGCGCAGGCATCCCCGTGGTGCATATGTGTACGGTCACCCCCATTTCCCTGACCGTTGGTGCGAACCGAATCGTTCCCACCATCGCCATCCCCCATCCTCTGGGCAACCCGGCTCTCCCCGCTGAGGAAGAGTACGCTCTGCGTAAGAAACTGGTTTCCAAGGCTCTGGAAGCTCTGGCTACCGAGGTCGAGGATCAGACTGTATTTGAAGTCTAATTTCTGACAAAATAAGATTTGCGGGCGGCTTTGCCGCCCCGCAGATCCTTTTCGTCTTACGGACGAATGAATGGAGGAAACCCCCATGAGCAAGATTTATGACGTGATCATCCTCGGTGCCGGCCCTGCCGGTCTGGCAGCAGGTCTTTACGCAGGCCGCTCCCGCCTGTCCACCCTGATCATCGAAAAAGGTCAGGACGGCGGTCAGATCGCCATCACCGACGAGATCGAAAACTACCCCGGCGCTCTGCTGGAGGGCGAGTCCGGCCCCTCCCTCATCGCGAGAATGACCGCTCAGGCTGCAAAATTCGGCGCCGAGAGAGTCAGCGATACCATTAAAGATCTGGAGCTGGAAGGCCCCGTGAAAAAGCTGATCGGCGCAAAAGGCGAGTACGAAGGTAAGACCGTTATTTTGGCTACCGGCGCACATCCCCGCCCCATTGGCTGTAAAAACGAAGAAAAATTCGTCGGCAGAGGCATCTCCTTCTGCGCGACTTGCGATGCCAACTTCTTCGAGGACTTTGAAGTGTTCGTAGTAGGCGGCGGTGACTCCGCGGTGGAAGAGGCCATCTACCTGACCAAATTCGCCCGCAAAGTTACCATTATCCATCGCCGCGACGAGCTGCGCGCGGCAAAATCCATTCAGGAAAAAGCCTTTGCCAACGACAAGATCGAATTCATGTGGGATACCGTGGTCGATGAGGTTTGCGGCGAGGACATCCTGGACGCCATGATCGTGAAAAACGTGAAAACCGGCGAGCTGACCCGTGTGGAAGCGGATCCCGACGACGGACTGTTCGGTCTGTTCGGCTTTATCGGCTATCTGCCCAACTCGCAGCTGTTCGAAGGCAAGGTCGAGATGGATCACGGCTACATCATCACCGACGATGATATGCGCACCAACATCCCCGGCGTATTTGCTGCCGGCGACATCCGCAAAAAATCGCTCCGTCAGGTCGTTACCGCCGCTGCGGACGGCGCCATCGCCGCCACCATGGCAGAACGCTATCTGGGCGAGATCGAATAATCAACATTAGAAAAAGGAGTGTCTCCCATGCTGGAACTGGATAAAACCACATTTGAGGCAGAGGTCCTGCAGGCTGAGGGCAAAGTTCTCGTTGATTTCTACGGCGACGGCTGCGTTCCCTGCGCTGCTCTGGCTCCCCACATCCACGCTTTTGAGGAAGTTTATGGCTCTTCCATGAAATTCTCTCAGCTGAACACCACCAAAGCCCGCCGTCTGGCCATCTCTCAGAAGGTTCTGGGCCTGCCCGTTATCGCCATCTACGAGAACGGCGCCATGATCGACAGCTGCGTGAAAGAAGGCGCTACCCCCGAGAACGTGGAAGCGATGATCAAACGCCACATCTAAGTGGTATTTGACCCTATTTTCATATAGACGGCCGCAAGGCTTTCTATAAATCTATTGTGAAGGAGGATATAGACATGAGCATCTTAGAAGGCAAGAAAGTCATCGTTATCGGTGACCGTGACGGCATCCCCGGCCCGGCGATCGCCGCCTGTGCTGAGACTGCCGGTGCCGAGGTTGTGTTCTCCTCTACGGAGTGCTTCGTTTGAACCAGCGCTGGTGCAATGGATCTGGAAAATCAGAAGCGTGTCAAAGACTTTGCCGATCAGTACGGCCCCGAGAACCTGGTGGTTCTGCTGGGCGCCGCTGAGGGCGAAGCTTCTGGCCTGGCTGCTGAGACCGTCACCGCAGGTGACCCCACTTACGCAGGTCCGTTGACTGGAGTCTCGTTGGGACTCAAGGTTTACCATGTGTGCGAAGCCGAAGTAAAGGAAGAATTCGATCCTGACGTATACGATGAGCAGGTAAGCATGATGGAGATGGTTCTGGATGTTGACGATATCGCCAACGAAATGACCGCCATCCGTGAGCAGTTCTGCAAATACTAAGGCACAAACACAGCACTGAGAGGGGCGGCGGCAGGTGCCGCCGCCTTTCTTTCCGTTTTTCGGTCGCCACAGGTGACCGCACCGACGGTGCGGCGCGGCGACGTATGGCGACTGAACGCCAGATTTTTTCGACACAAACATACAACGTATCTGTCTCATAGAAAGGCGTGGACGATTTGAAAAGCGTAATCAAAGGCGCCAGCTATATTCTGGCCCATACCCCCGATATGGTCATCCACAACGGATCGACCCAGACCACCGAGCGCATCGTAAACCCCGACGGCGAGTATCTCAAAGAGCTGCCCTCTCACCTGCGCTCCTTTGAAGAGACCCTCAAATACTGGCCCAACCAGGTCTACATCGGCAACAAGACCCCCGAGGATCTGGCAGCTGTGGCACAGCCCTGGTACGACAAAGCGTGCGACATCGCCGACCGCTACGGCAAATTCGGTCAGATGATGCCCCAGGAAGAGTTCCTTTTGATGATGCAGGCGGCAGACGTATTTGACCTTGTGAAAATGGACAAAGACTTTGTTGCCGAGGTAAAACCCCAGCTGGCCGAAAATCCCATGGTGGACGAGACCATCCTGGCCCGCATCCCCGAAGGCACCTCTGCCGAAGAGGTTGCCCGTCTGGTTGCCGAGGAACATTCCGAGGGTCTTTATCACAACGGCAAACTGGTTGGCTGCGTCAACCGTGCCCACGACATCGACGTGAACCTGTCCGCTCATGTGATGCATGAGAACCTGGTCTCCAAAGCTTCCTCCGTTCTGGCTCTGCTGCACGCGGTGAAAAACGCCGGCGTAGCCAAAGAGGACATCGAGTATGTCATCGACTGCTCCGAAGAGGCCTGCGGCGACATGAACCAGCGCGGCGGCGGCAACTTTGCCAAAGCGGCAGCTGAGATCGGCGGACTTTTAAAAGCCACCGGTTCCGATACCCGCGGCTTCTGCGCAGGACCGGCTCACGCCATCATCGAGGCTGCTTCTCTGGTAGCTGCCGGAACCTACAAAGCCGTTCTGGTCACCGCCGGCGGCTGTACCGCGAAACTGGGCATGAACGCCAAAGACCATGTGAAAAAAGGTCTGCCCGCCCTCGAGGATATGGTAGCAGGCTTCGCGGTCGTCATCACCGAGGATGACGGCGTTTCTCCCGAGTTTAACCTCTCGATGATCGGACGCCACACCGTTGGCACCGGCTCCGCTCCCCAGGCCGTTATCTCCTCTCTGGTCACCGACCCGCTGGATAAAGCAGGTCTCAAGATCACCGATATCGACAAGTACTCCCCCGAGATGCAGAACCCCGATATCACCAAGCCCGCCGGTGCCGGTGACGTTCCCGCATCCAACTATAAAATGATCGCCGCTCTGGCTGTTAAACGGGGCGAGCTGACCCGTGCGGATCTGGCTACCTTCGCCGACAAACACGGTCTGATGGGCTGGGCTCCCACCCAGGGTCACATCCCCTCCGGCGTTCCTTATCTGGGCTTTGCCCGCGAGGACATTATGGAAGGCCGCGTGAACCGCGCCATGATCATCGGCAAAGGCTCTCTGTTCCTTGGCCGTATGACCAACCTGTTCGACGGCTGCTCCTTCGTTCTGCAGGCCAACACCGGCGCTGAGAAAGCCGCTGCCGGCGTAAGCGAAGAAGAGGTCAAGGGCATGATCGCCAAGTCCCTCAAGGAATTTGCGGCAGCTCTGCTGGCCCAGGCCGAATAGGCAGAGGTGACAGTATGAAGAATCTGGAAAAAACCATCGCCAAGGCATTTCTGGAAATGGCAGAAGGTCTGGAAAGCGGTTCCTTCGGCAAACGGCCGAAGATCGCCCTCACCGGCATGGGCAGCGAGCATGGCGAAGAAAACGCCATCGAAGCGGCTGTCCTCGCCTCCAGAAAAGGCGTTGACGTTTACTACATCGGTTCTCTCACCGCCGAGGGCGTGACCACCGTTCCCGTAGCCAACGAGGAAGAGGGTCACAAAAAGATGGAAGAGATGGTCGAGTCCGGCGAAGTAGACGGCGCTGTGACCATGCACTTCCCTTTCCCCATCGGCGTTTCCACTGTGGGACGTGTCATCACCCCCGCCAAGGGACGTGAAATGTTCATCGCCACCACCACCGGCACCTCCAGCGCGGACCGCATCGAAGGCATGATCAAAAATGCCGTCTACGGCATCATCTGCGCCAAAGCCGCCGGCATCGCAAGACCCACCGTGGGCATCCTCAACATCGACGGCGCCCGCCAGACCGAGATGGCGCTCAATCAGCTCAAGGAAAAAGGCTACGAGTTTGACTGGGCAACCTCCGCCCGTTCCGACGGCGGCTCTGTCCTGCGCGGCAACGACGTTCTGCAGGGGACCTGCGACGTTCTGGTCTGCGACAGCCTCACCGGCAACGTTCTGACCAAACTGATGAGCGCCTATTCCACCGGCGGCAGCTACGAAGCTTCCGGCTTCGGCTACGGACCCGGCATCGGCAAAGGCTATCATAAACTGATCCACATCATCTCCCGTGCTTCCGGCGCGCCGGTCATCGCCAACGCGCTGGTCTACGCCGCTGAGATGGTCAAAGGCAAGATCTTCGAGATCGCCGACAAAGAGTTCGCCGCTGTGGAAAAAGCCGGTCTTGCCGACATTCTGGCAGCGCGCAAAGCCGCATCCAAGCCTGCCGAGGCTGCGGAAGAGGTCAAATGTCCTCCCGCCGAGCCCTGCACCGCATCCATCCCCGGCATCGAGGTCATGGATCTGGAGGATGCCGCCAAAGCTCTGTGGAAAGAGGGCATTTATGCCGAGACCGGCATGGGCTGCACCGGTCCTCTGGTGATGATGAGCGAAGCCAATCACGAAAAGGCCGCCGCCATCCTGAAAAAAGCCGGCTACATCGGTTAAGGAGGGCGCTTATGAAAGTCATCGACACCATCGAAAAGGTCGAGAAGGATCTGACTGCCGACGAGCTGGTCGAGCTGATGATGAACCACGACCGTCAGGTGGACCTGATCCTGCCGGAGAAAAAATCCGACGAGGACGGTCACGTCTGGGATGCGGAAAACTGGGTCTGCGTTGACGGACGCCGCTTTATCCGCAGCTACTTTAACGGCGGCAAAGCCTCTTCCGACTTTTCCGGCTACAACAAGTACGATCTCAAGGGCTGCTTCCTTCCCGAAGAAGCTGTGGAGATTCGCCTCGGCTGAGCCGCTTCACACAGGCAGTTCGCCTTCGGCGAAAAATTGCTGGATAGCGGGCAGTGCCCGCAGCCATGTCGCGGGCATAGCTTGTTTGATATGGATACCGGCAACCCGCGCTTGGGGAAAATTCAAACAATAAAAAAGGACCATCCGATCGGATGGTCCTTTTTATATATGTATATCATTATCTGCAAAAAAAGAGCTGCCCTTATGGACAGCCCTTTTTCTTTTACCTATTTATATCGCTCGCGCCCCGCGCGCAGTCTCAAGACTTACACGGCAGGAGGGTCATCGGGCATTGCACAATAAACGTGAAGCGGATATCGTGCGTTTGGCTGCCCGACCTTCGGGCTCGCGCCCCGCGCGCAGTCTCAAGACTTACACGGCAGGAGGGTCATCGGGCATTGCACAATAAACGTGAAGCGGATATCGTGCGTTTGGCTGCCCGACCTTCGGGCCTAGAAGTGAGAGCGTTTTTTGTAGGTGGTGTGCAGGATCTCGTGAGCCTTGTGAGAGCCGAACTCGCCCAGATAGGTCTCGTAAACTTCTTTCACAACAGGGTTCAGATGAGATTTGCGCAGAGTTTTCGCCTCATCGTTTTTGTACAGAGCAGCAGCACGCAGAGACTTCAGATCAACAAAGTTGCGTACAGATGCAGGCTGTACAGGCTGACCGCCGCCGTTTACACAGCCGCCGGGACAACCCATGATCTCGATGAAGTGGTAGTTCTTCTCGCCGGATTTTACAGACTCGAGAACTTTCTTCGCGTTCTTCAGACCGGAAGCAACCGCAACATTCAGCTCCAGACCGCCAACTTTGTAGGTAGCCTCTTTTACGCCTTCGATGCCGCGAACTTCGTGGAACTCAGGAACGGTGTCGCTCTCGCCGTTGAGCCAATCGTTGGCAGTACGGAGAGCTGCCTCCATAACACCGCCGGTAGTGCCGAAGATAACGCCTGCGCCGGTGGAGGAGCCCAGAGGAGCATCAAACTCTTCGTCGGGCAGAGTAGCCAGATTCATACCGGCACGCTCGATCATGCGAGCCAGCTCACGGGTGGTCAGAGCTACGTCAACGTCCGGATAACCGGAAGCGGACTCGTCCTCACGCTGGGTCTCGAATTTCTTAGCGGTACAAGGCATGATGGAAACGACGAAAATGTCTTTGGGATCCAGGCCCATCTTCTCAGCGTACCAGGTTTTGGCCAGAGCGCCGAACATCTGCTGAGGAGATTTGCAGGAAGACAGGTTGGGAGTGAACTCAGGATAGTAGTGCTCACAGTATTTGACCCAACCGGGAGAACAAGAGGTGATCATGGGCAGCGCGCCGCCGTTCTGGATGCGCTCTACCAGCTCGTGAGCCTCTTCAACGATGGTCATATCAGCAGCAAAGTCGGTGTCATAAACGCCGTCAAAGCCCAGTCTGCGCAGAGCAGCAACCATTTTGCCCTCAACATCGGTGCCGATGGGCATGCCGAAGGCCTCACCCAGGGTAGCACGGATGGAAGGAGCGGTCTGAACGATAACGTGTTTGCTGGGATCGCCCAGAGCACGCCATACTTCTTTGGTCTGATCTTTCTCAGCCAGAGCGCCGGTGGGGCAAACTACGATACACTGACCGCAGGATACACAGGCAACGTCGCCCAGGTTCTGATCGAAAGCAGTACCGATGTGGGTGTTGAAACCACGGTTGTTGGGACCGATTACCGCAACATCCTGCCATTTCGCACAGGCAGCAGCACAGCGGCGGCACAGTACGCACTTGGAGTTGTCGCGAACCATATGTACGGCAGAATCGTCGTAATCGCTCTCGGGTTTCTCGCCGTCGTATTTAGCCTCGTCGTAGATGCGGAAGTCCTTACACAGTTTCTGCAGCTCGCAGTTGCCGGAGCGTACGCAGGACAGGCAGGAACGGTTGTGGGTGGACAGGATCAGCTCCAGGTTGGTTTTACGGGAAGCGAAAACGCGTTTGGAGTTGGTCAGGATCTCCATGCCCTCGGCTACCGGGTATACACAAGCGGCAACCAGATTTCTCATACCGACAACTTCAACAACGCAGATACGGCAAGCGCCGATCTCGTTGATCTCTTTCAGGAAGCACAGGGTAGGAATATCGATACCGTGCATTCTGGCAGCTTCCAGAATGGTGATCCCGGCCGGTACGGACAAGGGCATACCGTTAATTTTAATATTTACCATTTCCATTAGGGTATACTCCTTCCTTATTTTTTGTAGATAGCGCCGAACTTACATTTCTCAATACAAGCGCCGCACTTCAGACACTTGGACTGATCGATGACATGAGGCTGTTTCACAGTGCCGGAGATAGCGTTTGCAGGACAAACTCTCGCACACAGAGTACAACCTTTACATTTCTCAGGATCGATGTTGAAGCTCAGCAGGGCTTTACATACGCCAGCGGGACACTTCTTATCAACGATGTGAGCAACGTACTCATCACGGAAATATTTCAGGGTAGACAGAACGGGGTTGGGAGCAGACTGGCCCAGACCGCACAGAGAGTTGGCTTTGATGTGGTAGCACAGCTCTTCCATTTTGTCCAGATCCTCGAGGGTGCCCTGACCCTTGGTGATCTTGTCCAGCATCTCCAGCAGACGTTTGGTACCGATACGGCAGGGAGTACATTTACCGCAGGACTCGTCAACGGTGAACTCCAGGAAGAATTTCGCGATATCTACCATACAGGTATCTTCGTCCATTACGATCAGACCGCCGGAGCCCATCATGGAACCGATGGCGATCAGGTTGTCGTAGTCAACGGGGGTGTCGATCAGAGAAGCGGGGATACAGCCGCCGGAAGGACCACCGGTCTGAGCTGCTTTGAATTTCTTGCCGTTGGGGATGCCGCCGCCGATCTCTTCAACGATCTCACGCAGAGTGGTACCCATGGGAACCTCTACCAGACCGGTGTTGTTGATCTTGCCGCCCAGAGCGAATACTTTGGTACCTTTGGATTTCTCGGTACCCATAGAGGAGAACCAGTCAGCACCCTTCAGAATGATCTGGGGGATGTTGGCGTAGGTCTCTACGTTATTGAGAACGGTAGGACGCTCGAACAGACCTTTTACTGCGGGGAAGGGAGGACGGGGTCTGGGCTCGCCGCGGTGACCCTCGATGGAGGTCATCAGAGCGGTCTCCTCGCCGCAGACGAATGC
>JAFQTW010000164.1 GCA_017408855.1 Oscillospiraceae bacterium
AAGTCGTTGATGGCGGTAGCCATATATCCGCCGAGAATAACGTATACGCCGGTGAGAACAGCCATGATGATCACGCAGGCGGCGTAGGGAATGTCAAATGCCATGCCGAACAGACGGGAAAGTCCGTTGTAGACCGAGGCGGTGTAGGGGACCAGAAAAACAAAGGAGATGGCGGAAGCGGCGATCTTTAGCGCGTCGCTGTGAAAGCGCTTGCCAAAATAGTCGGGCATGGTCGAAGCAGATAGATGATTGCTCATGATGCGGGTGCGGCGTCCGAGGATGACCCATGCCAGCAAACTGCCGATGACTGCGTTGCCGATGCCGATCCAGGTAGATGCCAGACCGTATTTCCAGCCAAACTGGCCGGCGTATCCGACAAAGACAACGGCGGAAAAATAAGAAGTTCCGTAAGCGAAAGCCGTCAGCCAGGGACCGACACTGCGTCCGCCCAGAACAAAACCGTTAACATCGGTGGAATGTTTGCGGCAGTAGATGCCGATGGCGACCATCGTCCCGAAAAAGATCAGCAGCAAAATTATTTTAATGCCCATATCAAATGCTCCTTTGCTTTAAAGCGTTAACGTGAACAGACCATATCTTAGCATAAAAGAAAGGGGAAGTCAACACTTTAAAAGAGAAAAGCTTTAAATGAATAAAATTAAAGGTTGACATTACC
This sequence comes from Oscillospiraceae bacterium, assembly GCA_017408855.1. GTDB lineage: Bacteria > Bacillota > Clostridia > Oscillospirales > Ruminococcaceae > UBA3818. The sequence continues at coordinate 677 of JAFQTW010000164.1, forward strand.
CTTTTTTCCCTTTAGAATGTGTAAAGATTCCACCAACAGAAAGGAGCGGTCCAGTGTTCTGGCAAAAAGATGCGGAAACCATGCCGCGCGCTCAGATCAAAGAGCTGCAGTTAAAAAAATTACAGCATACGGTGAAATGGTGTTATGACAGAGTACCGTATTACCATAAGATCATGGAGGAGGCAAAGGTCACTCCCGATATGATCAGGACCCTTGAGGATGTACGCCGTCTGCCCTTTACCACCAAAGCGGATCTGCGCGACAATTATCCCTTCGGTCTTTTTGCTGTTCCGAAAAAAGAGATCGTTGAGATCCATGCTTCTTCCGGAACCACCGGAAAGCCCATCGTAGGCGGCTACACCAGAAACGATATGGATGTCTGGAGCGACTGTGTTGCGAGAATCGCAGTGGCATCCGGTGCCAATGAGAATGATATCTGTCAGATCGCTTTCGGCTACGGACTGTTTACCGGCGCCTTCGGTCTGCATTATGCGTTGGAAAAGATCGGCGCAATGGTCGTACCGATCTCCAGCGGCAATTCGGAAAAACAGATCATGATCATGAAGGATTTTGGTACGACTTTGCTGGTTGCTACCCCTTCCTATGCGGTCTACCTGTCTGAGCTGGCCAAAGAGATGGGCGTAGCCGATCAGCTGCAGCTTCGTCTGGGCCTGTTCGGTTCCGAAGTTTGTACCCCTGAGATGCGTGATCAAATCGAGCGCAACATCGGTATCACCGTTACCGATAACTACGGTCTGACCGAGATCGGCGGTCCCGGAATGAGCGGCGAGTGTATCTTCCGCGACGGTCTGCATATCAACGAGGACCACTTCCTGTGCGAGATCATTGATCCCGAGACGGGCGAAGTTCTGCCCGAAGGGGAGAAGGGCGAGTTGGTTGTTACTCCTTTGACCAAAGAAGGCTTCCCGATTTTCCGCTACCGCACCAAGGATATTACCCGCATCATCACCGAGCCCTGTAAATGCGGCAGAACCTTTGCCAGAATGGACAAAGTCGTTGGCAGAACCGACGATATGCTCATCATCAAAGGCGTTAACGTATTCCCGTCGCAGATCGAGAGCGTGCTGATCCAGTCGCCCCATATCGGACCACACTACCAGCTGATCCTGCGTAAGAAAAACTATATGGACAATCTGGAAGTGAAGGTCGAACTGATCGATGGTTCCTTGCTGGATCAGTACGGCGCGCTGGAAAAAGTGGCCGGAGACATCCGCGCTCAGCTACGTACCGTTTTGGGCCTGGACTGCAAGGTCACTTTGGTTGAGCCCCAAAGTATTGAGCGCTCTACCGGTAAAGCAAAACGTATCGTCGATTTGAGAAACGTACCCAATCAGTAAAAGGAGGTATTGCCATGTTGGTCAAACAGATCTCTGTATTTGTTCAAAACGAAAAAGGACGTCTTTCCAAAATCACTGACACAATGGCGAAAAACGGGATCGATATCCGCTCGATCACCATTTCTGATACGGTCGACTACGGCATCCTTCGCCTGATCGTAAATGATCCGGAAAAGTGCAAAGCGGTCCTGACCGAAGCAGGCTTTACCGTTTCCATCACAAACGTGCTTGCCATCGGTATCGACGATATTCCCGGCAGCCTGGCAAAAGTATTTGCCCTGTGCGATGAAAAGGGGATCAACGTAGAGTATGTCTATGCGTTTATCAGCCATACCACCCAGGATGCCTGCATCATCATGCGGGTTCTGGACGGCGAAAGCTCCGCAAAGATCTTGAAGGACTGCGGAGTAAAAATTCTTTCCGAAGAGGAAGTATATCAGTTCTAATAGAAAAAGCCGCGGAAACGCGGCTTTTTTATTCCGGAAAAGGGGGAGAAAAGTGCATACAGTTCAGGAGATTCGTGAGGAATACGACCGTCTTGACCGAGTAATGGGCATCGATACCAGCGGGATCGAGATCTGCTTTTCGCCCCGTGCCGTATATCAGTACGGCTGCTGCCGCTACGAAAAGAAAGGGCGGACCCTTCGTCCGGTCAAGATTCTGATCGCTTCCTTCCTTAAAACAGAAGAGGAGCCTTTCTGGGACACGGTCCGCCATGAATATGCTCATGCGGCAGCTGCGATCCTGACCGGAAAAAACCACGGTCACGATCGGATCTGGGCAGCGGTCTGTCAGAAAATCGGGGTGGATGCCACCCGTCTTGCACAAAGCTGCGGCGGACAGATCGAGAAAAAGGAGCAGAGCATCCGTTACCGTGTCCGGTGTGTGTCCTGCGGCAAAGAATATCCCCGAAGCCGAAAAAGTCCCTTTGT
>JAFQTW010000165.1 GCA_017408855.1 Oscillospiraceae bacterium
GCGCTTGAAAGATGAGCTGCCTGAGCTGCCCAACAAAAAGCTCAAACGCTATATGGACGATTATCAGCTGCCTCATTTCGATGCCAATCTGCTGACCGAGAACATCGAAAAAGCGGCCTTCTTCGAGGCTTGCGTGGCAAAAGACTGCTGCAAACCGAAGAATATTGCCAACTGGCTGCTGGGAGATATCTCCAAGGTACTTAACGAAAAGAATCTGACTCTGGCAGATACTTCTCTGACTCCCGAGAAACTGACCGATATGATCGTTCTCATCGAAAAAGGAACCATCTCTGTAACCGCCGGCAAAACAGTATTGGATGAGATGTTCTTTACCGATAAACAGCCCGGCGACATCGTAAAAGAGAAGGGTCTTGCCCAGATCTCTGATACCGGTGCGCTGGAAGCGATCGTTAAGTCGGTTCTGGATGCCAATGGCAAGTCCATCGCCGATTATAAAAACGGTAAGACCAATGTGGTCGGTTTCCTGATCGGACAGTGCATGCGTCAGTCCAAAGGACAGGGCAACCCCTCGATCATCAAAGAACTGATCGAAAAACTGATCGTAGAATACTAATTATCAATCGCCTTTCTGTTTTGCAGGAAGGCGATTCATTTTTAAATCAAAAAGACGGAGATTATTCAAATCCTTAGAAAAAGATTGCTTTCAAGTGTGGGAAAGGGTATAATCAATATAAGCCATGAGTTTCAAAAAATACAATAAAAAAGGGTGAACCATATGGATATCATGGAAAAAGCTTTAAAACAGCACGAAGAGTGGGGCGGAAAGATCGAGATCATTTCCCGTGCGCCGATCAAAACGAAAGAAGATCTGTCGCTGGCTTATACCCCCGGTGTTGCAAGACCTTGTATCGAGATCCAAAAGGATTACAATAAATCCTTTGAGCTGACACGCCGCAACAATATGGTTGCCGTTATCACCGACGGTACCGCTGTTCTGGGACTGGGCGATATCGGTCCTGCAGCTGCGATGCCGGTTATGGAAGGTAAATGTGCTCTGTTTAAAGAATTCGGCGGGGTAGACGCATTCCCGATTTGTGTTGATTCCAAAGACGTTGACGAGATCGTTCGCACCGTTTCGCTGATCTCCAAAAGCTTTGGCGGTATCAATCTGGAGGATATTGCTGCTCCCAGATGCTTTGAGATCGAAAAGCGCTTGAAAGAAGTTTGTGATATCCCTGTGTTCCACGACGATCAGCACGGTACGGCTATTATCGTTGCTGCGGCACTTCTCAATGCGATGAAGCTGACCGGACGCGAGATGGGCACCGCTAACATCGTGGTCAACGGTGCAGGTGCTGCCGGTATCGCTATCACCAAACTGCTGCTGAAAGTCGGCTTTGGTGATGTCGTTCTCTGTGACAAACAGGGTGCTATTTACCGCGGTGCAGACTGGACCAATCCTGCACAGACTGAGATGGCTCAGGTGACCAACAAGCAGAACAAGCAGGGTACCCTGGCTGAGATGCTCAAGGGCGCCGATGTATTTGTAGGTGTATCCGCTCCCAATATCGTTTCTGCTGAAATGATCGCTTCCATGGCAGAGAAATCCATCGTATTCCCGATGGCGAACCCTGTTCCTGAGATCATGCCTGAAGAAGCGAAAAAAGGCGGCGCTTATGTAATCGGTACCGGACGCAGCGATTTCCCCAACCAGATCAATAACGTTATGGCGTTCCCCGGTATCTTCAAAGGTGTACTGCGTGTACGCGCCAGCGATATTTCCGAGTCTATGAAAGTGGCTGCGGCTTATGCCATCGCCGGCATTGTGGAAGATCACGAGCTGTGCCCCGAATACATTCTGCCTAACCCGTTTGATGAAAAAGTAGCAGATGCTGTGGCGGATGCTGTTGCGGAAGATGCGGTCAAAACCGGTTTAGCCCGCATTTAACAGAAAAAGGAGAAGCGTAAAATGGAATTCAACTACAAACCCAAAGGCGTCTGCGCGCGGCTGATCACCGTTGAGCTGGACGGCGAGACCATTAAAAAGGTGACCTTCATAGGTGCCTGCAGCGGTAACACCAGCGGAATTTCCAAACTGGTCGAAGGCCGTAACGCAAAAGAAGTGATCAAAACCCTGCGCGGTACTCGCTGCGGTTCCAGCCAGACTTCCTGTCCGGACCAGCTTTCCTGGGCACTGGAAGGTGCGCTGAACGCAGAATGATCTTAATCAGTTAAGAGGTGAAAACGATGTTTGTTGTTGACGACAGTGATATGAAGATCGCAGCCGGTCCGAAAGCCGATGTATCGCAGCCGGATGACGGTGAAGCTGCCGCAATGGAGTTTCTGACCCACAAGACCAACGGAAACATCGAAAAAGCCTACGGTCTTGGTAAAAAGGTCGCAGAGAGCTTTTTTGCTCCCGATGGTCCAATCACAAGGTTTTGTGAAAATACGCAGGAGGAAGAGGTCATTCTGCAGAAAAAAGTGCTTTTTACTTTTGTTGCGGAGCTTGTTTTCCATAACGAACTGGCATCGGTCGTTGCAGAAACGGCTGAGCAGGAGCTGATCGCCCGGATCGGAGAAAAAGATCCTGAGACGATGGCACGGGCTGTGGATTCCACTACCCGTTCCTATTATCAGCTGGGTGCAAAAAAAGGACGAGTTCCCTATGAAAATATGGGAAAAGCCTTTGCCAAACTTTGCGGAAAACCGAATGACGAAGCCCTTAGTCAGTTGGGTCAGTGCCTGACGAAAGAGTACGCACATTTTTGTCATACAGCGGTAGAAGAAGCACAGTTCCACTAACCTTACAAAAAAAAAGCCCACGGCTTCTGCCGTGGGCTTTTTGTTTAATCGCAGCAATAAGGGGTACGGCTGCAATTGTTGTACGCATTGCCGCATCCGCCGCAGTTGCCGGTAAACAGACCGCACAGGTCGATGTCACAGTACAGGACGTACAGAAGGATCAAAGCAAGAATGATGATCCAGGTTTTGTTGTTGTTTTCACAGCAGGGCATTGATAAGCCTCCCTTTCATAGTGCTTCCTCATCTTATGCGGAATTTTCAGATTGGTGACAGATAATCCGCATAAACATTTTGGAAAAAACCAATAGTAGATTTGTCGCTACAAGCAAAATCCATTGGTTTTGCTTTATTCTATGTACCGACAGAAAGATGAGTGATTTGTACCGGTTCAGCGGTTTTACGTCAAAAGCAAACGAGACCATCTATGCGGCAGTAGACCTGGCGGGAGGGATGGGTCATACTTATGTGGGGAGCGAGCATCTTCTTTTGGCTTTGTTGCGGCAGGAAGGCGCTGCTGTGTGTCAGCACCTGCTTCTGCGAGGGGTTCAGCCGGAAAGGATCGTTCAAAAGCTGATTTTAACAGTGGGAAGGGGCGTTCCAACCAGACTGAGTATCGAACACCTGACCCCACGGTGCCGAAAGATCATTGAAAACGCGGCGGAAGAAGGCAGACGCTTGGGCAAAACTGCAGGGACGGAGCATCTGCTGCTGGCTTTGCTGAAAGAAAAAGAAAGCTATGCGTGCCGGTTTTTATCGGAGCTGTCAGTCGTGCCGGAACAGCTTTACCGAGAGATCGCTTTGAATTTGCTTTCCGGCGATGACAGTACCGCAAAGACGAAAAAAGGCCCCGCAAAGGCAAGAACAGAACCTTCGCGCTGTCCCAATCTGGAAAAATACAGCCGAGATCTGACCAGACAGGCTGAAGAAGGCAGCCTGGATCCGGTTATCGGACGGGAGGAGGAAGTACAGCGGGTCCTTGAGATACTCTCAAGAAGGACCAAAAACAATCCGTGCTTGATCGGTGAAGCAGGTGTGGGGAAAACCGCAGTCATCGAAGGGGTGGCGCAAGCTATCGCGGCCGGAACCGTTCCGCCAGTGATGCGGGAAAAACGGGTTTATTCCATTGATTTGACCGGAATGATCGCAGGGACGAAATTTCGCGGCGAGTTTGAAGAACGGGTCCGTCTTTGCTTGCAGGAAGTGCACGATCACGGCAATATCATTTTGTTTATCGATGAGATCCATACCATTATGGGTGCAGGTGCAGCAGAAGGGGCGATCGATGCGGCAAATATCCTTAAACCTCAGCTGGCAAGGGGAGAGATACAGGTGATCGGCGCCACAACATTGGAAGAGTACCGTCGGTATATTGAAAAGGATGCTGCATTGGCACGCCGATTTGCGCAGGTAATGATCGAAGAACCGTCACAGGAAAAAACGGTTCAGATATTAAAAGGGCTTCGGGGAAGATATGAAAAACATCATAATCTTCAGATTTCCAACGAGGCCATTGATGCCGCTGTTCGCCTGTCCGTTCGGTATTTGCCCGAACGATATTTACCGGACAAAGCGATCGA
>JAFQTW010000166.1 GCA_017408855.1 Oscillospiraceae bacterium
TATGGCGCAGGAGATCGGCGTACCTTATGTCCGCGTGATGGTTTCTTCCGTTCCGCAGCCTACCGGCGAAGAAGATCTGGAACAGACCCGCGAGAAATATGCCGAGCTGTGCAAATACGCAGAAGGGAAGAATGTCAAAGCACTGATTGAGACCAACGGTATTCTGGCCAATTCCGACGTTCTGGCCGAGCTGATGCGCTCCATCGATTCGCCAGCTGCCGGTGTTCTGTGGGATATCCATCATCCTTACCGCTACTACCGTGAGTCGCCGCAAAAGACCTACGAAAACCTGAAAGACTGGATCTGCTACTGCCATGTAAAAGACTCAGTCATGGTCGACGATAAGGTCGAATACCGCATGATGGGCTACGGCGATGTTCCGATCTTTGATACCCTCAAGATCCTCAAAGATCACGGATACGAAGGCTTCATCACTCTCGAGTGGACCAAGCGCTGGTGCCCCGATCTGCAGGAGCCCGGCATTGTGTTCGCCCACTACGCCACCTATATGCGTTATCTGATGAATCAGCTGTAAAAAGAAAAAGCCATCTCATAAGAGATGGCTTTTTCTTTTTACGATAGGGAAGAGCAAAAAAGAACGCCCCGTCTTGCGACGGGGCGCTTTGTTTTGCACAAGCGATTAGTTGCTGGTGTAGGGCAGCAGAGCCAGATGTCTGGCGCGTTTCACTGCTACGGTCAGCTGACGCTGATGCTCAGCACAAGTGCCGGTAACTCTGCGAGGAACGATTTTCGCTCTCTCAGACAGGCATCTTCTGATTTTGGGGATATCTCTGTAATAGCTGATGTGCTCGATTTTGTCAGCACAGAAAGCGCATACTTTTTTACGGCCTTTTCTGCCGCCACGTCTCTCAGGTCTTTCCATGAGTGTGAACCTCCTTCAATAAATTTAGAAATTAGAAGGGCAGATCATCCAAACCGCCGATCTCTTCGAAATCCTCTGTATTGCCGCTGGAGAATGCCACACCGGTATTGGTGTTGTTATTCGCCGGAGCAGAGAAGGTATTGCCGAAGTCGCCGCCGGAATTGTTTTTACTGCCATCAACGAAATGTACGTTGTCTGCAACAACTTCATAACGTCTGCGTTTTTCGCCGTTCTTATCGGTGTAGTTGGTTACCTGCAGGCGGCCTTCCACCAGAATGGGTTTGCCTTTCTGAAAATAGCGGCAAACAAATTCAGCGGTGCCTCTCCAGGCGACACAGTCGATAAAGTCCGTCTGACGCTCAGCGCCTTTGGAAAAAGCGCGGTCGCAAGCGACGGTAAACGAAGTGACGGAGATGTTGCTGGGGGTCTGACGCAGCTCAGGGTCTGCGGTGAGCCGTCCCATAATAATAGCCTTATTATACATCTTTTTATCCGTCCTTTCTTTCGACTATTCCTCTACTGCGATGGTCAGAGAACGCAGAACGCCGTCGGTGATGTTGTAAACACGGTCCAGCTCAGCGGGGAACTCGGGTTTAGAGGTAAAGGTAATCATTACATAATAACCTTCCTGCTCGTCCTCGATCTCGTAAGCCAGTCTGCGTTTGCCCCAATCATCTACGTTGTCGATGGTACCATTTTCGCTGATGAGGGTTTTGAATTTCTCGATCAGAGCGTTGATGCCGTCTTCACCTTTTTTGATGTTCAGGATCATAGTGGTCTCGTACTGCTGGGAAACTTTTGCCATTTGTTACACCTCCTTTTGGACATTAGGCCCTGTGAAACAGAGCAAGGATGTTAGAGGCCATTCATGGCCGCATAACAGTAATATATTATCAGCTTTGTCCGATAAAGTCAACCGGATTTTTGCCGATTTTACAGGGTTTTTGCGAGTTTTTTCAGGTATTCCCGCAGATCCGCGCCGATTTCGGGGTGGGCAAGTCCCACCTCAATGGCGGCCTGCATCATGCCCAGCTTGTTGCCCATGTCGTAGCGGGTACCGGTGTAGTCCACACCGATCATGCCTTCGCTTCTGGCCAGCTGCAGCATGGCGTCGGTCAGCTGGATCTCACCGCCGGCGCCCGGCTTGGTGTTTTCCAGAATGTCAAAGATCTTGGCGGGAAGAACACAGCGTCCCAGAATGGAATACAAAGACAGGATCTCATGGGGTTTGGGCTTTTCGTTCATGTCGGTCACTTTCAGCAGATTATCCCGGATCGGCTCCACCTTCATGGAAGAATACTTTAGGATCTGCTCAGGAGTAACTTCTTTGATGCCGACACAGCCAAGACCGAATTCCTCGTAGGCGCGGCACAGCTGACCGATGGCCGGATCTTCACCGATGATCACATCGTCGCCGTACAGCACGGCAAAAGGCTCGCCGCCCACAAAGGATTTGGCGCAGGATACCGCATGACCGAGACCCTTGGTCTCTTTCTGGCGAATATACTGGATGTTGGCAAGACGGCTGACACCAACGACCTCATCGTACAGATCCTGCTTGCCGGATGCCAGCAGGCGCTCCTCCAGCTCGGGAGAGCGGTCGAAGTGATCCTCCATGGCGCTTTTGCCGCGGTTTGTAATGATCAGAATATCCGTAATGCCCGCCCGGACACACTCCTCCACAATATACTGGATGGCGGGTTTGTCCACGATGGGCAGCATCTCTTTGGGAATGGATTTGGAAGCGGGCAGTACCCGGGTGCCGAGACCTGCCGCAGGGATGATCGCTTTGGTCACTTTCATATGATTATCCTCCTGAAAATGTTCCTGACCCCAACAGGGAACGGAACTTCTTTATAATGGAAACCGGTTATGAAAAAAGAGCGTTTCAGCTTAGACCATCAGATAGGTCAGCATCAGCATGCAGCAGCCGACGTAAATCATCATCAGCAGTGCGATGATAAACAGATTGGTGCGGCCTTTCTGGGTCAGAACATTGCGGAATTCCTGATCGGAAACATACTGCCGGGAACCGAGCTTTTTGATCTTTTTGATGCAGTGGTTATAGTAGAGTTTGTTGCACAGCACGCAGGAAGCCATCGACAAAACCGAGGTGGCGATGCTGGTGAACTGTGCGACCATCAGCATGATGTTGAACCAGGAGGTATAGTCGCTCATGAGCCCGTAAGCCACCGCCATGTCCTGATACAGACAGATGGCAGAGGGGATCCCCAGAACAAACTGCAAGGCATAGATGAGAATGGCCCAGCCGTACATTTTTCGGTACAGAAAATACTGCCAGCCGAAAAACAGTGCAGGAAAGTTAAAGGAAAGAGGGCGGCCGGTATTTTTCATCCGCAGAAAATGATTCATAAAATAGGCGGAATTATTTCCGACAAAATGGGAAAGATCCTTGACTTTCACGCCGTCCAGCTCGTCATCGGGACCGAGACCGGCATAAGGATCGTTGTTGACGGCAGAATACGCCCCGCCGCCAAAGGATGCGGTGGTAAAAGGATTGGGAGGCTGCTCGTTGGGGTTCTGATGCAGGCGCCATCCGCAGCTGCGGCAGAACAGACCGTCCTCGGGGTTCGGATGTCCACAGCGGGGACAGGGAATAGACGGTTCTTCCGACGGGGAAAACTCCTGATGGGATTCTTTTTCCTCTTTCTTAGGCGGTGTTTCTTCCCAGACGTAGCCGGTTCCGTGCCGGTCCTGCAGCGCGCAGTGACCGATGCTATGATAACAGGCGCGGTGATGGGGAGTGCCGCATTCCGGACAGACAACGATGTCTTCGTTTTCGTGAAACGGCTGATTACAGACCGGACAAGCTGCATTGAGATATTTATTCAAGTAAAAACCACTCCTTTGTGGGTTTTGAAAAGGGCACAAAAACCATAGTCTCATTTTACAACAGAAACTACCAAAAGATTTGAACACTTTATAAACATTTTCCCAAGATCAGCTGATGCTTTACATTTTGCCTGTTTTTTCATATAATAAAAAGAAGAATCGCAGCGAATCATCCGGCTGCTTTAAGGAGTTATTATGATCCAATTCGAAGAGCTGAAAGCCAAATTACTGGAACTGAAACCGCAGATCGATGACTACCGCAGTGCCATCGGTCTGGATGATCTTGTGAAAAAACAGACCGAGCTGGAAGAGAAAACAGCGGACGCCGCTTTTTGGAACGATCTGGAGAATTCCTCCAAAACGCTGCAGCAGATCAGCCAGCTGAAAGCGAAGATCGGCAGCTATACCAAAATGGAAAGCGACTATGATGATCTGATGACCCTCATCGAGATCTCGATGGAGGAATCGGACGAGTCTGCCTACGAAGAGGTCTCCAGCCTGTTTTACGCCCTTTCCGCCTATTACGAAGAGCAAAAGCTTACGACCTTGCTGTCCGGCGAGTATGACAGCAAAAATGCCATCCTGACGTTCCACGCAGGTGCCGGCGGAACCGAGTCGCAGGACTGGGTACAGATGCTGTACCGCATGTACACCCGCTGGGCAGAACGACACGGCTTTAAGGTCAAAGTGCTGGATATGCTCGACGGCGAGGAAGCCGGCATCAAAAGCGCTTCCATTCTGGTCGAAGGGCTCAATGCCTACGGATTTTTGCGCTCTGAGACCGGTGTTCACCGTCTGGTACGTGTGTCTCCCTTTGATGCTTCCGGCCGCAGACAGACCTCTTTTGCCTCGCTGGAGGTCATGCCTGAGATCGACGACGATACGGAAGTGGAGATCCGCGACGAGGATCTGAAGATCGATACCTACCGATCCAGCGGCGCCGGCGGACAGCATGTAAACAAAACCGAGTCTGCCATTCGCATCACCCATCTGCCCACCGGGATCATTGTTGCCTGCCAGAACGAGCGCAGCCAGCATCAGAACAAAGAGGTGGCGATGAAGATGCTTCGTTCCAAGCTGATCGAGATCAAAGAACGGGAGCATCTGGAAAAGATCGAAGACATCAAAGGCGACAAAAAGGATATCGGCTGGGGCAACCAGATCCGTTCCTACGTTTTTATGCCTTACACTTTGGCAAAAGATCACCGCACCGGCTTTGAAAACGGAAACATCAACGCGGTGATGGACGGCGATCTGGACGGTTTTATCAACGCTTATCTGAAAGCGGCAAGTCTCGGACAGCTTCAGAAATA
>JAFQTW010000167.1 GCA_017408855.1 Oscillospiraceae bacterium
GAACTGGTCTTTGCCTACGCCGCACAGGGGGCATACGAAATCCTCGGGAACGTCGGCCCACAGGGTGCCGGGCTCGATGCCTGCATCGGCAGCGCCCTCAGCCTCGTCGTAGATGTAACCACAGATTGCGCAAACATACTTTTTCATGATCCAATACTCCTTTTTATTAATTATATTAAAGTTGTTCCATTTCGGAACTGGTGTCGTGTTTTACGCGGTCGGCTTCCTCCGCCCGCTTGCCGTTGTTCCAACGGTCCATGGTGCCCACCAGATATCCGGTGATGCGGCGGATGCGCTCAAAATTCACCGGCTGGAACTGATAGTGCAGATCAACATACTCGCCGTCCAGTTTAATATCCAGACGGGACAGCTCCCGATCGGGATACTGTTCTTTTGCACGGCGGATATACGCCAGTTTTTCCTTTTCGGTGATCTCTCCTCCGGTAACGTATACGGGGATCATAAGAACGCCTCCTTTTGTTCTTTACTTTTCTTTGGCTTTAGTATATCATAGAATCAAAGAAATATATGTTGCAATTGCAACAAAAGGCGGATTTTTTTATGGATTTTTCGAAAATTTCTTTGTTTTCCGGTATCAGCGATGACAGCTGCTGTGCTATGTACGACTGTTTTGGCGTGACGACCCAGCTTTTCCATCCGGGGCAGACGGTCTACGAGTACGGCGTGGATCAGAATCTGGTGGGCATCGTTCTTTCCGGAGAGGCGGTCCTTTTGCGCCTTGACCGGGACGGGGAAGAAACGGTGCTGGAAAATCTGGACGAAAACAGTGTGTTCGGGCAGATGCTGGCCTTTTCCGGCAGCATGACCGACCGGGTCTGGGTCCGCTGTGAAAAAGCGGCGGAGGTGGCGTTCATCCCCTATGACCAGATCACCAAGCGCTGTGAAAAAGCCTGTGCCCATCACAGCCATCTGGTGGAAAACATGTTTTCGCTGATGCAGCAAAAAGCGGTGCGCCTTTCCGAGCGGATCGAGGTGCTGTCCCGCCGCACCATCCGGGAAAAGATCTGGAGCTATCTGCAGATCCAGAAAACCCTCAACGGCAAGGACGATTTTGCGCTGCCCTTTTCTTACAGCGCGCTGGCGGACTACATCTGTACCGACCGCAGCGCCATGATGCGGGAAAAAGCCAAAATGGAAAAAGAGGGTCTTTTCTCTGCCGACGGGCGAAACATCCACCTGAAGGATGAGGGATGACCGAAGGCTGTTGCAATCCGCCCCGGTCTGCGGTAAGATAGGAACAGAACCTTGAGGAGGGCATTTTATGAATTGTACCCGATGCGGTCAGCCTTTACACGAAGGAGACCGATTTTGTTTAAACTGCGGCCATCCGGTGGAGTCGGCATGGCCCGAGTCCCTTTCGAATCCCCATCCCGAACAGGAAACGGGCGAACAGATCTACGATCCGCAGCCGATCCCGCAGCCCGAGCATAACGCATACGAGCCGGAGTGTCTGGCTGAGCCGCTGCCTGCCGAGACCGATCCCTGGAACAGCGAAGATCCCTGGAACGTTCCGGACAACGGCAGCTATCGCTATTCTCAGCCGGCAGGCTATCACGAGCATGCCGTTCCCACGCCGAAAAAGAAGAACCGCTGGGTCGTTCCGCTGGTTGTGAGCATCATCCTGCTGTCCGTTGCCCTGGTGGTGACCGGCGGGATCCTGGTCTACACCCTGATCAGCAACAGCATCTCCGACCATGAGATCACGGTGGAGCCCGAACCCTGGAGCCCGGTGGAAGAAGTGCTGCCCGACGTAAATCAGCGGGAGCTGGCGACCTATCTTGGCGCAACGCTGGATCAGGTCCGTGCCGGGACCGGTGTGATCTTTACCGAATACGACGGCATGTATTCCAATCTCGACAGCTCGGTGATGCTTACCACCGCCGGACCGGGAGATACGGTGGATATGGTCATCCTCGCCGACCGGGATGTGGGCTTTTCCATCTGCGGCGTCAAGATCGGCATGGACCGCAAAGAAGTGCGGGCAGTCGCGGAAAAGACCATCGATCTGTACATCGACTATGATGAGACGATGATCAGCGGCGAGTACGGCGACAATCTTTTTGCCGCCTACTTTGACGAAAACGGCTTTGCCAATTACATCATGTACTTCTCCTACACCAGCGATGATCTGGCCGGCACCGGGGTCAGCTACGGCACCGGACTTTGGTTCATCGGCGAGACCCTCGATACAATGTGGGACTATCTGGGCGAAGAGACCTCCCGCGATCCGCTGCCCGGCGGCGGAATCGCTTATTACTATGAGCTGGACGGCTTGTACTTTGTGACCGGCGACGGTGAGCCGACCGGACAGAGCCGTATCAGCGCCGTTTCCATGACCGATGGGGCCTGGTTCTCCGATGCCATCTACATCGGCATGACCTACGACGAGATCCTGCAGTATGTGGATATGAGCTATCTGTATGTGGACACCGATACCGGACATCGGGTGGCGGATTACACCATCACCCTCGACGGGATCGAGTGCGTGGGAACCTTCCTGTTCGATCCCATGGATGAGGACGGACAGTACCGCTCCGTTTCGGCATATGTTTCCGTAGCGGAATAACAAGGAAAAAGCGATGCGAAAGCATCGCTTTTTTTGTAATTTTCCCGTTCTTTTCGGTGTTTTCTTTAACAGAGAGCGGGACAGACCCGCCGAAAAAGGAGGGAACCTATGAAAAAGCGCATGATCATCGGCATCGCTGCCGCGGTTTTGATCCTGCTGATCGGCCTCGCGGGATATTATCTGCTTCCCCACGGAAGGGTAGCCAACGTCGAGATCCGCATCGATCCGTCCGCTTCCTTTACCGAAGGGGAGATCCGTTCTGCCATGAACGTAGTCAAACGCAAGTTCTGGCGGGACTGGCAATACTGCGAGCTGACCGAGCTGTACTACGAAGAGGACTACAATCAGAAGCATGCCGCAGCCGAAGCACGGCAGTTCGAAGCGAAAGAAGCGATCATTCTGCGCAGCACCTTCGAAGTGGGACTTTTGTATGACGAGGGCAATATGTCCCCCGGCGACACCTATACCAAATGGTGCTGGGTCCTGACCCGTGACGGCATCGGCGGATGGCAGCTGCAGACCTGGGGATACGGTTGATCGATATAGTCCGTTTTATAGGACACCTGTTCCGGTAGAATAAAGCCAGAACAAAGGAAAGGTGGTCTTGACATGACGGACTATACAATCAAATTTGTAGGCGGACACGTGGAGGTATTCGACCATGCGGGACGGTTTGTTTTTTCGGCCGACACCGTGCAGGAAGCATATCAGGACCTGCGTGACATCGCGTAAAAGAAAACAGGGGACGGCTGTTATCGGCCGTCCCTTTGTGTTATGATAAGAAAAAGAGGAAAAGGAGGGCATTTTATGCTGTTTGTCCATTATGCCGGATGTTCCACCTGCAAAAAGGCTGCCAAATGGCTGCAGGAGCAGGGAATCGAGTACACGGCCCGTCCCATCAAAGAAGAGAACCCCACGGTGGAGGAACTGAAAGACTGGCACCGCAAGAGCGGTCTGCCGCTTAGAAAGTTCTTTAACACCAGCGGGCTGCTGTATAAAGAACTGCAATTGAAAGACCGCCTTTCTGCCATGAGCGAAGAAGAGCAGTATGCGCTTTTGGCATCGGACGGGATGCTGGTCAAGCGCCCCATCGCTGTCAAAGGCGATCTGGTGCTGGTGGGCTTTCGGGAAAATGAGTGGGAGGCGCTCAAATAGTGCCGTTTTTAAAGAACAAACGAAACCTTGTTTTTGCGCTGCTGTCCCTGGGATGGATGGGGCTGATCTTTTCCCTGTCTGCCCAGTCGGGCGAGGTGTCCCAGTCGCTCAGCGAAGAAACGGCATGGACCGCCTTTTTGCTGTTTTTGCCGGGGTTCAAAGAGATGAGCACGGCGCAGCAGCAGCTGTGGATCGAAAGCATCCAGTTCGCCCTGCGCAAGGGAGCGCACTTTTGTCTGTACGCGGTTTTGGCGATGCTGCTGGCAGGCGCTTTTTGGAACAGGGAGCGACCCTTTTTCAAAACCGCACTCTTCGCATGGGGAACGGCGACCCTCTATGCTGCGGTGGATGAGCTGCATCAGCTTTTGGTCCCCGGACGAAGCGGTGAGGTGCGGGATATCCTGATCGATTCGGCAGGCGCCGCTGCGGGGCTTTTGTTCTGTGCCGCTGTGCTTTGGATCGTAAAAAAGGCGGCCCGAAACCGAGCCGCCTGACAGAAAACAGGGCTATACCGTCTGAAGCTTTTGGGGCAGATGGATGGGGGCTGCCGTTTCGGGCAGCCACAGGTCGATGGCGGCAGGAACGATCTCTACCGTTACCTGTTCTTTCAGAAATACTTCGCCGTCCAGACAGACCGCCAAGGGCTTTTCGCCCCGAATGGTCACCGAGGGACATTCCCGATAAAGGATCTTGGGCTTGAGGGCTTCCGTCTCAAAATGCGCGCCCCGTTTGTAGATGGCGATAAACTTAGCCAGCTCCAAACGGCTCAGCGCCCGAACGCCCAGAAATTCCATAACGCCGTCGGCAACGCAGGCATGGGGAACGGGGCGATAGCCGCCGCCGTAGCAAAATCCGTTGGCCATGACTGCAAGGATCATCTTTTCCCGGATCACATTGCCCTTCCCGTCGTCGATGACCATGGTCTGATTCATGCGGCTCAGCAGGCTGAAGACCACCGCCAGATGGTAGGCCAGCGAACCGGAAACAAAGGGCAGACGTTTGAATTTGCCCATGTTGTGGGCAACCTTCGCGTCAAAGCCGATATTGCACAGATTAACGGCGTAGATCCCGTTGCAGCGCAGAAGATCCACCGGCTGCCGGTGTCCGCCGACCAGCTGCTGCAGATCGGAAAAGACCGAGGCTCCCCCAAAGTTTTTCACATAATCGTTGCCCGAGCCGCAGGGGATGACCCCCACCGAACAGTCCGCCTTGCCCACCGCACCGTTGATCACTTCGTGGAGGGTGCCGTCTCCGCCGCAGGCCACAAAACAGGTCTCGCCGGACGGGAGATAGTCGCGGACAAATGTCAAGGCGTCGCCCTTGCCGGTGGTGAAATGAATTTCAAAAGAGCCGCCGTTCTTTTCGAAAAAGGTACGAACGTTTTCCGTGAGCTGTTCTGTATGGAGACCCTTTCCGGCGACAGGGTTGATGATGAAAACAAAATGCGGCATAATAATCCCCTTATATTGCAAATACTTTCCGTATTTTAGCACTTTTTTAGGGAAAAAGAAGATTTTTCATCAAAAATTAACCGAAAATTTACTAACAATAAGTATATTACAAATTGGATTATACAGATAGGAGTCTTATATGGAGATCCGACAGGCATCTTTGACCGAATATCGACAGGCAGCCGCCCTGGCAGTTCAGGTGTGGGAAGGAAACGACCTTGCTGTAATGGAAGAGGAATTTGTGCGGTTTCTGCAAAACGATGAGACAGCGGTGTTCCTTGCGTGGGACGGAGCTTCTACCGTTGGGTTTGCCCAGTGCGGATTGCGAAGAGACTATGTGGAAGGGACCGAATCCTCGCCGGTGGGATATCTGGAAGGGATTTTCGTGACGGAGGGCTACCGCCGGCAGGGTCTTGCGGGACAGCTTTTGTCCGCCTGCGAAGCGTGGTGCCGGCAAAAAGGCTGTACGGAGATGGGGTCCGATTGTGAGTTGGAGAATCAAAAAAGTCTGGCGTTTCACGTAAACTGCGGATTTTCCGAGGCCAACCGCATCATTTGCTTTGTGAAAAAGCTGTAAAAAAGCCGTCCCGAAATGGGGCGGTGACTTAAGAAAACATTGAAGCAAAAGACGGTTTAGCTTGACGGCTATGCCGTCTTTTGCTGTTTTTCAGTTGTATTGTGGGCTTCTTCGATAGCCCGTGTAAAGTCAAATGCACCGATGAAGTTATAGA
>JAFQTW010000168.1 GCA_017408855.1 Oscillospiraceae bacterium
AGCTCGTCGAAACCCAGCAGCTCTTCCCAGAGCAGTTCCTCTCAGGATGCCGATGCTTCGCTGGGGCTGGAGATCCCCGTGGACAGCAGCTCTTCCAAGCCGGCGAGCAGCTCCTCCAAACCGGCGAGCAGCTCTTCCAAACCGGTGAGCAGCTCCTCCAAACCGGCGAGCAGCTCTTCCAAACCGGCGAGCAGTTCCTCCAAGCCCGATGGCTCCTCCGGAAGTGTGTCCGGCGGTGAGACCTTCATCGTCAACGGCAAAGAGTACGATGCCTACGACGCGGTCTGCCGGGTTGTTGCGGCGGAACTGGGCAACGGAAGCTACGAAGCCATCAAAGCGCAGGCGGTCGCCACCTACACGCTGCTTTCCAGGAACAACGTCACCGGCGCCTACCTGACCACCCCCTCCAGCACCGTAAAACAGGCGGTGGCAGAGGTTTGGGGCGAAGCTCTTTATGTGGGCAGCCGCAAGATGACCCAGGTCTTTTACTTTGCCATCTCCAACGGCAGGACCCAGGGTCCTGAGGATGTTTGGGGCGGCTCGGTCGCCGGCTACGGCTCGGTGGATTCTTCGTGGGATGCCAATGTGACCAGCGCCTATGAGCGGACGGTGCGCATGAGCAAGGAAAAGGTCATCAGCCGCTGTCAGGAATATCTGGGCATCGACCTGACCGATGTTCCGGTGGAGGACTGGTTCACCGTAGAAAGCTACACCGAAGGCGGCTACAACGGCGAAATGACTGTTGGCGGTTATTCCAAGGTGCAAAAGAGCGGCAGCTCCGCCTTCCGCACCGGCGCCAAGATCACCGGACGCATCCTGCGGGAAAGCGTGCTGAATCTCCGTTCCGCCTGCTTTACCTGGGAAGAGGACGGCGATGACATCCTCTTTACCACCCGCGGCTACGGTCACGGCGTTGGCATGAGTCAGTGGGGCGCCATCGAAATGAGCAAGATGGGCTACGACTATGTAGAGATCTTAGAGCACTACTATCCCGGCGCAACGGTAAAATAAAATCGGAACAAAGCCCTGCGAAAACACTTTTCGCAGGGCTTTTCTGCGTTCTTTTGGCATTTTTAAAGGGAAAAAGTAAATAATTTATGAAGAGTCTTGACTTTGCGGGGGATAAGTGATAAATTATGGTTAGCACTCAAACAGAAAGAGTGCTAAAACCGAAAAATCAAACGAAAGAAGGGCCGGATATGGAACTGGATCGCCGAAAAATGAAGATCCTCGCCGCCATCGTGAGCGAATATATCCGGACCGGTGAGCCGGTTGGCTCCAAACGGGTCGCGCAGATGCTGGACACACAGGTGTCCTCCGCCACCTGCCGAAACGAGATGAGCCATCTGTTCGGGTTAGGGCTTTTGGAACAGCCCCATACCTCCGCCGGAAGGATCCCGTCCCATCTGGGCTTTCGCATCTATCTCGATGAGCTTTTGACTCCGCAGCGGCTCACCGAAGAAGAAAAGGACGGCATCGACGCCCTGTTCAACATCCACAACCCCGACCCCGACCGCCTTTTGGCCGACGCGGCAGAGACCCTTGCCAGGGTCACCGGCTGCGTGACCGTTTCTTCCACCCGTCCGCCCCGACAGGTGACCGTCCGCAAGATCGAGCTGTTGCCCATCAGCCCCCATGTGGTGATGATCGTGGTGCTCGCTTCCAACGGTGTCATCAAGAATAAGGCGTACCGGCTGGATATGGTCTGCTCCAGAGAGGTGCTGAGCTTTTTCAACAAGTTCGCCAACGACCGTTTCGTGGGCAAAAGCATCGAGGACATCTCGGTGGGCTACTTAAACTCGGTGGCGGTGGCGCTGGGCGAGTACTCGCGGGTGTTCACCCCGCTTCTGGCAGGCGTGTTCGAGATCTGCCATCAGATCCGCGCCGGACAGTTTTACACCCAGGGCAGCACCAATCTGCTGGGTCATCCCGACTTTCGGGCCAACGCCTACGAGCTTTTGACCCTGCTGGACGACCGGGCGGCTCTGCAAAACGCCCTGAGCGGACCGGAGGACCGGGCGCTGTATGTTAAGATCGGCAAGGAAAACCATCTGCCGCAGTTGGAAAACTCCGCTGTGCTGGTGGCCAGATATAATGTGGGACAGGACAATACCGGCATCATCGGACTGATCGGTCCGGTGCGTATGGATTACGCAAAACTGATCCCCCACCTGCAGTATTTCGCCATGACGCTGGGCAACCTTCTGTCCGACACCATGCGCCTGCAGGAAGAATAAAGAAGCAAACGAAGAAAAGAGGGACCCCGATTTGAGCGAAAAAGAAAAGAAAGACACCCCGTCCTGCGAAGAGGCGGTCGAAAACGAAAGCGCTGAAACCCTTTCGGAAAAAGACCCCATGCAGGAAAAGCTGGAGGCGGCGGAACAGACCATCGCAGAACTAAACGACAAGCTTTTGCGCACCTTAGCGGAATACGATAATTTCCGCAAGCGCTCCGTCAAGGAAAAAGAGGCCATCTACCCCGAGGCGAAAGCCGATGCGGTGGCAAAATTCATCCCGGTCCTCGACAGCATGGAGCGGGCGGCAGGATTCGAATGTACCGACCCCGAGTACAAAAAAGGCGTGGATATGATCATCCACTCGTTTCACGAAGCGCTGACCGCAGCCGGCGTCGAAGAGATCCCCGCCGAGGTGGGAACGCCCTTTGACCCCAACTGGCACAACGCCGTGATGCATGTGGAAAACGACGAGATGGAACCCAACACCATCGCGCAGGTGTTCCAGAAAGGCTATCGCATGGGCGAGCGGGTCATCCGTTACAGCATGGTGCAGGTAGCGAACTAACGTTGTAAAAGAAGAAACTTTTCAGATAAACCGCGGCACTGTCCGCAATATTAGGAGGAATTTATTATGGGAAAAATCATCGGTATTGACCTTGGTACCACCAACTCCTGCGTAGCCGTTATGGAAGGCGGCGAGGCAGTCGTTATCGCCAACGCAGAAGGCGCAAGAACCACTCCCTCTGTGGTCGCTTTCTCCAAAACCGGCGAGAGAATGGTCGGTCAGGTCGCAAAACGTCAGGCCATCACCAACCCCGACCGCACCATCTCATCCATCAAACGTGAGATGGGTACCGCTTACACCGTAACCATCGACGAGAAACGCTACACTCCTCAGGAGATCTCCGCAATGATCCTGTCCAAACTGAAAGAGGACGCGGAAAGCTATCTGGGCGAAAAAGTGACCGAGGCGGTCATCACCGTTCCCGCATACTTCACCGACTCTCAGCGTCAGGCAACCAAAGATGCCGGCCGTATCGCAGGTCTGGAAGTAAAACGTATCATCAACGAGCCCACCGCAGCAGCACTGGCTTACGGCGTAGACAAAGAGCAGGACCAGAAGGTCATGGTCTACGACCTGGGCGGCGGTACCTTCGACGTTTCCATCATCGAGATGGGCGACGGCGTACAGGAGGTTCTGGCTACCAACGGCAACAACCGTCTGGGCGGCGACGACTTTGACCAGCGGATCATCAACTGGCTGGTCGAGGGCTTCAAAGCAGAGTCCGGCATCGATCTGTCCGGCGACAAAATGGCAATGCAGCGCCTGAAAGAGGCGGCAGAAAAAGCCAAGATCGAGCTGTCCGGCATGACCACCGCTTCGATCAACCTGCCCTTCATCACCGCCGATGCCACCGGTCCCAAACATCTGGATATGACCCTGACCCGTGCCAAATTCAACGAGCTGACCCACGATCTGGTCGAATCTACCATGGGTCCCGTCCGTCAGGCACTGGCCGACTCCGGTCTCAAAGCCTCCGAGCTGGATAAGATCCTGCTGGTCGGCGGCTCCTCCCGTATCCCCGCGGTACAGGAAGCGGTCAAAAACTTCACCGGCAAAGAGCCCTTCAAAGGCATCAACCCCGACGAGTGCGT
Source organism: Oscillospiraceae bacterium (assembly GCA_017408855.1). Lineage (GTDB taxonomy): Bacteria > Bacillota > Clostridia > Oscillospirales > Ruminococcaceae > UBA3818. The sequence continues at coordinate 3,894 of JAFQTW010000168.1, forward strand.
TGCCATCGGCGCAGCCATTCAGGGCGGCGTTCTGGGCGGCGAGGTAAAAGGTCTGCTGCTTTTGGACGTAACGCCTCTGTCTCTGGGTCTGGAGACCCTGGGCGGCGTATTCACCAAGATCATCGACCGCAACACCACCATCCCCACCAAGAAGAGCCAGATCTTCTCCACCGCAGCCGACGGTCAGACCTCTGTTGAGATCCACGTCCTGCAGGGCGAGCGTGAAATGGCGAAAGACAATAAGACCCTCGGCATGTTCCATCTGGACGGCATCCCCGCAGCACCCCGCGGCGTTCCTCAGATCGAGGTGACCTTCGATATCGACGCCAACGGCATCGTACACGTTTCCGCGAAGGATACCGGTACCGGCAAAGAGCAGAACATCACCATCACCTCCTCTACCAGCATGAGCAAAGAGGATGTGGAGAAAGCGGTGAAAGAGGCAGAGAAATTCGCGGAGGAAGATAAAAAACGCCGCGAAGAGATCGACACCCGCAACAACGCCGATCAGATGGTCTACCAGTCCGAAAAGACCATCAACGATCTGGGCGACAAGCTGGAGGCTGCCGACAAAGGCGAGCTGGAAAGACTGGTGGGTGAGCTGAAAGAGGCGCTGAAAGGCACCGACATCGAGTCCATCAAAGCAAAACAGGATGCTCTGCAGAAGAAATTCTACGAGGTTTCCTCCAAAGTATATCAGGCTGCCGGCGCGCAGGAAGCTCAGGGTCAGCCCCAGCCCGATGCCGGTTCCGCTGCCGACGACGGCTATGTGGATGCCGATTACAAAGACGTTGACTAATTTTTAAAATCCCCGAAACCAAGGTCGCCGCAGAGAGGTTTCCCTCTGCGGCTGCCTTTGTGAAAGGACAAAACACCAAGAAGGGTGATCCGATTTGGCTGAAAAACGAGATTTTTACGAAGTGCTCGGCGTGGAAAAAGGCTGTTCCGACGACGAGCTGAAAAAAGCATACCGCCAGCTGGCAAAAAAGTATCACCCGGACTTAAATCCCGGTGATAAAGAGGCAGAGGCCAAGTTCAAAGAAGTGGGCGAGGCTTACGAAATTCTGTCCGACAAAGAAAAGCGGGCCCGATACGACCAGTTCGGTCACGCCGGTGTGGACCCCTCCTACGGAGCGGGTGCCGGCGGCGGATTTGGCGGCATGGGCGGCTTTGACATGGGCGACATCTTTGATACCTTCTTCGGCGGCGGCTTTGGCGGCGGCGGCTTCGGCGGCTTTGGCGGCTCCACCCGCACCCGCAATCCCAACGCGCCCATCCGGGGCAACGATGTCAACATCAATCTGAACCTGTCCTTTATGGAAGCGGCCCACGGCTGCGAAAAGGAAGTGACCATCCAGCGGCTGGAGACCTGCCAGGAATGCGGCGGCTCCGGCGCCAAAAAGGGAACTTCTCCCGAGACCTGCCCCGACTGCGGCGGTTCCGGTCAGGTGCGGGTGCAGAGCAGAACGCCCTTCGGCGTGATCCAGTCCACCCGACCCTGCCAGCGCTGTAACTGCACCGGCAAGGTCATCAAGGAACCCTGCACCGGCTGTAACGGCAAGGGCAGAGTCCGCCATACCCGCAAGATGACCATCAACGTGCCCGCCGGCATCGACGACGGTCAGACCTTTGCCATGAGCGGACAGGGCGACCACGGCGTGAACGCAGGACCGGCAGGCGATCTGAACGTGACCGTATCGGTCCGTCCCGACCCGCTGTTTGAGCGTGACGGCTACAACGTGCTGTGCGAGGTGCCCATCACCTTTACCCAGGCGGCTTTGGGCGACGAGGTGATCGTTCCCACCATCGACGGTAAGGTCAAATACACCGTGCCCGAAGGCACCCAGCCCGGCACCGTGTTCCGTCTGAGAAACCGCGGCATCCCCTATGTCAACGGCAGAGGACGGGGCGACCAGTATGTCACCGTCAATCTGGAGGTGCCGAAAAACCTGTCCGGCAAGCAGAAGCAGGCTCTTCGTGAGTTCGAGAAGGTCACCACCGAAAAGAACTATGAAAAACGCAAAGGCTTTTTCGAAAAGCTGAAAGACGCCCTCGGCGGCGACGAAAAATAAAAGAAAAAGTCCCGATTTTCGGGACTTTTTTCATAAAAAGGTGATATTATGGCAGAACAAAAAACCAATGTCATGCGTATTTTAGAGCAGAAAAAGATCCCCTACACCGCCCACAGCTACCCCCACACCGAGGGTGAGGCGGTGGACGGTGAAACGGTCGCCGCCCTTTTGGGGCAGGATCCGCGGCAGGTCTTTAAGACCCTCGTAACCCGCGGCGGACGGGGCGGCTATTTCGTCTTTGTCATCCCGGTCAAAGCGGCGTTGGATCTGAAAAAGGCCGCCAAAGCCGCCGGCGAAAAATCGGTGGAGATGCTGGCGGTCAAAGACCTTTTGCCCCTCACCGGCTATGTCCGGGGCGGATGCTCGCCGGTGGGCATGAAAAAAGCCTTTCCCACCTTTTTTGATCAAACGGCAAAGGACTGTCCCACCGTTATGGTCTCTGCCGGAAAGATCGGCTGGCAGATCGAAACGGCGCCCGATGATCTCATCGGACTGGTGCGGGGAAAACTGGCGGATCTGACGATGGAATAATCTTACTTTTCCTTTTGCTTTCCCTGTGTTACAATGGAAAAAAGCCCGAAAAGCGAGGAAGCTGCCATGAAAGACAAAGAAGTTCTGGTTATTTATAAATCCAAATACGGCGCCACCGAGCGCTACGCCAAATGGATCGCCGAAGAGCTGGGCTGCGAAGCCATCCCTGCAAAAGAGGCGAAGCTCAAACGCATCAGAGACTATGATATGCTGATTTTCGGCGGCGGACTGTACGCCGGCACCATCGGCGGCATTTCCAAGCTGACCGGACGGTTCGAGGATCTGAAAAAGAAGCATCTGATGGTCTTTACCTGCGGTCTTACCGAACCGGGGGACAACGGCTACTACACCTATCTGATCACCCGCAATTTTACCGAAGTGATGCGAAAACGCATCCACTTTTTCTTCTTCCCCGGCGCCATCGACAAGGATAAGCTGAGCTGGCTGGACAAAAAACTGATGACCGCGGTCATGAAGAGTCAGGCGAAAAAAGATCCGGAACACGCAGAGGATTATCTCGCCATGAAGCACGATCTGGTGGACCGCAAATACATCGGCTCGTTGGTGGAAAAAGCCCAGGGCATCCTGCAGGAGGACCGGGACAAACGTGCCTACCAGCAGCAGCTTCGTCAGGAGGCGCTGCAGCGGGCGCAGGAAGAGGAAGAGGCCGCGCAGAAGGCCTTCGAGGAAAAGAAAGCCCGTTTCGCCGCCATGGATCAGGCGGAATTCGAGGCAAGAAAAGCCCGCATCCTTGCAAAAGAAGCGGAAAAAGAGAAGAAAGAATGAAAAATTACCTGAAAAAACACAAAAAGGTCTTTTTCTGGGCGGCAGGCGCGACGCTGGCCGCCTTTTTCTTAGTGTGGCTGTCCCGTCGGGACCTGGGCTTTGCCCAGTGGTACGCCACGGCGGTGTTCCCGATTTTCCCAAGCACAATCGGACGGCTGATGTCGCCCATCCCCTTTTCGGTGTATGAGTTTGTCCTTTCTATACTGATCCTCGGCGGCGTGGGACTTCTCATCGCCATCGCCTTTCTGCTTGTCCGCCGACCTAAAACCGGCAAACGGCTGGCATCGGGGCTGTTTCTCACCCTGCTGACCGCCGTTCCCGCCGTCCTTTTGATGCTGAGCCTCACCACCTCCATCAACTACGGACGGGACACTTTCGCAGAAGCTGCCGGATACGAGCTGCGCGACAGCGCGGTAGAGGAGCTGGAAAGCCTCTGTTATGAGCTGGTGGATCAGATCAACGAGGTGTCCGGGCAGATCCCCACCGATCAAATGGGCTGTTTGACCCTGCGGGACTACCCGCTGCATCAAAAGACCAAAGCCGCCATGCAAAACCTCGGGACGGAGCATCCCACCCTCAGCGGCTACTATCCTGATCCCAAGCCGGTGACCTTTTCCTGGGGAATGAGCCATCTGCGGCTCACCGGAATGTACTCGCCCTTTACCGTCGAGGCCAACTACAACGCCCATTGCCCCGACTACGAGATCGCTTACACGATCTGTCACGAGCTGGCCCATCTCAAGGGATGGATCCGGGAGGACGAGGCGGGCTTTATCGCTTATCTGGCCTGCCGGCAGTCGGGGGAGCCGGAACTGGTTTATTCCGGCTGCATGAACGGTCTCAGCTACGCCATGAACGCCCTGTACCGCGCCGGCGGACGGGACCGCTACAACGCCGTTTACGGAAGCCTTTCTGAAACGGCAAAGACCGACTTTCGGGTCAGCAGTGCCTACTGGCGCAATTTTGAGACCAAAGTGGCGGAAGTGTCCAACGCGGTCAACGACGGCTATCTAAAAGCCAACGCCCAGCAGGACGGGGTCCAAAGCTACGGCAGAATGGTCGATCTGATGCTGGCAGAGCGGCGCAGCCGATAAAGTCAAAAACAACAGGCACAGTCAAACGACTGTGCCTGTTTCTTTTCCTTATGCTTGAGGTGCCGAAGAGCTGTGTTCCGGCAGGGGAAGAGTCTCTTCGCCCTCCTGTGGGATGTCGCTGACCGCCGCGTCTCCGTCGATGATGCCGCCGTTTTCCGGCTCGGACGGGGGCTCTTCCGGCTTGTCCGCCAGACTGTAATACTTGCGGGGACCCGAGTAGCCCAGATTCTGCTGCCGGATGGAACCAAAACCCACGATGGTCTCGTCCGCCGGGTCGATCTCACGGGTGCGGATCTGCGGCTCGGGGTCGGTGAGAATGTTGCCCTCCAAAGTCAGGATGACCGTTTTGCCGTCGGCTTTTTCTTCGGTACCGATGACCAGCCCCACATGGTCGGGATAGCCGATGCCCCAGGTGTCAAAGAGGATAAAGTCGCCCTTTTCGGGAAGGTATGTACCCGCATCGAACCAGTGATAGTAGGCCTTGAACCAAAGTCCGCAGGAATAGCCCGACGGGTACCAGGGGAACACCTCGTCGATGTAAGAGGTGCCCAGATGCTGTTCCGCTTTGTTAAGACAGTACATCAGAAACTCGGCGCACCATTGGGCATCGGGGTCGCCGAACAGCTCACCGTAAACGGTGGTGCCTTTTTCCGACACCGGATACTGTGGCTCCTCCAAGCCGTACCAGATGACCCAGTCCACGAAATTGTCCAGGCTCCCATCGGCAGAAGCCGGCTGCGGATTGCGCTCCTCGACCTGCGAGGACGAAACGGCAGGCGGCTCTTCTTTTGCCGAAGAAGAGGGCGTTTCCTCCTTCTGCGAGGAAGAAGCGCTTTCGGACGAAGGGGCGCTTTCTTTCGGCGCAAAGGTCGGCAGCGCCAAATCGGGCAGATAGGGCTCCGCCACCAGATAGGCGAGAAAGCCGCAGAGCAGCACGGTCAAAAGGATCATGACCGCCCCAAAGCCCTTGGGATATTTCTTTTTCGGTCTGCGCATTTCGTCACCTCCCGCAGCAGAAAGGATGGGACGGCAAAGCCGTCCCAAAAGATTATTTCTCCAGCGGTTTTACCGCGTTGCTTTCTTCGATGGTCTTGGCGTAAAGCTTCGCGTTGACCTCGGCGTTTTTCTCCGCATCCATCAGACCCACCGGCGCGGCGTAGATGATAAACTCCTCCTCGCCGTCCAGTCCGCACAGCTCGTCGGCCACCGGCTGATCGATGGCGGCGATGGCGCAGGTGCCGCATCCGCAGGCACCGCAGGCCAGATACAGGTTCTGGAACACATGTCCCGCATCGATGAGCACCACCCGATGGGCGGTGGTGGAATAGCGCCACTCGGCACGGTAGGGGACAAAGCTCATCAAAAAGCAGACAGCGCATCCGCCGGCAAATTTCTGATCGTGCATCGCCTTGGTGATCTGCGCTTCCGGCTCCGGCAGCTCACCCACCTTTTCCAGCGCGTGCTGCAGGGGAAGATAATGGTACACCGCCGGCTCGAGCCCTTCGACCTTGCGTACCGCCAGATACATCTCAAAAGCGTGGCGGGCGCCGCCCGAAGGCACCGTCCGCAAGGTGGCGTAGTGGTTGCCGCGGATGGACTTGACCCCCTGACAGCTGTACAGCAAAAAGGCCAGCTGATCGAGGGAGATGGGCTCGTCCTTATAAAAACGCTGGCTGGAACGTCCCTCCAAGATGGTGAAAAAGTCGGTCTCGGTCATGACCGCAGAAAAATCGTCGGTCAACGGGATGATGCTGTCGCTGACCGCCGCCTTTGCCAAAGGCGGCTGGGGCAGACGTTTCTGCTGATCGGAAGGCTCTCTTTCTTCACCGAAGGGGCTTTTGCAAAAGTCTCTTCCCAATTTGATCTTTTCCTGTGCGGTCATGGCAAAGTCCTCCTTATGTTGTTAATAGTTGACAAACATCATGCTGCCAAAGGATGCTTTTCCGAAAGGATCCTCCTTTTGGGGGTCCACCGGGAAAAGGCTTCCCATGTGGCGGGTGGCATCGGCAGTGTCCTCTTTATACAGGTTGCCGCGGATCACATATCCCGGCGCGATGGGGTCCTTGCCCCAAACGGTCTCGATGGCCTTGCGGGGGATCTTTACCACAACGCCCCAGTATTCGCCCTCCAGATCTTCGCCCCGATAGGCGTGCAGGTCGGGCAGAACAAGATACTGCGCCAGCGGCGTTTCCGAGTCGCCCTCCCGCACCGTTGCGGTCATGCCGCCCATGCTGTCTGCCCGGATCTGCAGAAACTTGTCCGATTTGGCGGGATCAAACTGCAGCCGTGCCATCAGAATGCTTTTGGGCGAAGGGTGGGTCTCAAAGGCCCACATCCGCAGATACAGGTCGGTCTCGTTGGCGCAAAGGCGCACCTGCGCAAAGGGACGGTAGTCCCGTTTTTCCAAAGGGTAATGAATGATCTTGCCCACCGGCAGCGCGTCCCAGACAGGCAGACCTTCGATGATGCTGATTTTGTAGTCCATGGTTTTCCTCCTTGTGCGAGGGTTCTTTTGTTATTATACCAGTTTTGCCCGCAAGAAAAAAGCATTGGCAGAATTTTTTGGATTTTCGACACAAATTCTTCCGATTTTTGCCGCAAAAAAGACCGCCCTTAGGCGGTCTTTTTCTTAGATCATTTCAATTTTCACCGCGTTGAGCAGCTGGGGAAGGTCCTTGTCGAACCAGAAGGAATATTCCCTGTCGCCCCAGCGGACTTTCAGGTCCACTCCGTCGCCGTAGCCCAGCGGATGATCGGCGGGCAGACCGAAGAAGGACAGGATCTCGTCCCGACCGGCGGTGAAGGAAAGTCCCGCGCAGATGTCCGGTAAACCGGACGGTGCGCTTTCGTACTTACCG
>JAFQTW010000169.1 GCA_017408855.1 Oscillospiraceae bacterium
ATCCCCTGGACTTTGACCTGGATGAGAACACCTTTGCCAAGGTGGGGGTGAAGCTGGCTCAGCGGGCCGCCCGGAAGATCGACTACAACTACGTATACAAAATGAACATCGTCACCATTGAGGTGGACAAAAAGACCGGTCAATGACCGGTCTTTTGTTACAAAGTTTAGTCTTTGCAGAATTCCACGATCTTTTTGGCAGCCTCGTCCAGATAGGAAGTGTCCGCCAGCTCGATGGCACCCACGTCGGCCAGATGAGCCAGCTGCGGGTCGATAGGCATTTTGGCCAGCACGGGCAGACCGTACTCTTCGCCAATGCGCTCGATGTGGCTCTCGCCGAAGATCTTGATCTCTTTGCCGCAGTCGGGGCAGACAGCGTAGCTCATGTTCTCCACCAGACCCACGATGTTCACTTCCATGGCGTTGGTCATGTTCAGCGCTTTCTCCACGACCATACCTACCAGCTCCTGAGGAGAAGCAACGACCACAACGCCGTCCACCGGGATGGACTGGAATACGGTGATCGGAACGTCACCGGTGCCGGGAGGCATATCAACGAACAAAAAGTCTACGTCGTTCCAGATCACGTCGGTCCAGAACTGTTTTACGATGCCGGCGATCATGGGGCCTCTCCAGATGATGGGAGCAGTCTCCTCTTCCAGCAGCATGTTGGCACTCATAACGGATACGCCGTTGGCGGTCTCAGCGGGATAAATGCCCGCCGCGTCGCTCTTGGCACGCTCTTTGATACCGAAAGCACGGGGAATGGAAGGTCCGGTCACGTCGGAATCAAGGATACCGACACGGTAGCCCAGACGGCTCATGGCAACTGCCAGAAGAGAGGTGACCATGGATTTACCAACGCCGCCTTTGCCGCTGGCAACGGCGATGACCTTGCCCACTTCGCTCATCTCGTGCGCCGGCTCGATCAGATCGCGGATGCTGCCGCCGTTTCTGGAGGGGCAGTTTTCACCGCAGGTGCTGCAGTCATGGGTGCAGCCGGCAGGAACTTCGCGCTCTGCGCAGTCCTGACCGCAGGTAGCGCAATCATGCGTACAATTTTCAGCCAATTTTTTCATCTCCTGTATGATTTTGAAATTATAACTATGGAAAAGCCGCTTTTTACGGCTTTGTTATCCTGTTTATTGTAGCCCTTTGACAAGAAACTGTCAACTAATCTTCGAAGAGACCTTTTTTCACAACGGTCCCCTCTTCCATCATGATCTGACCTTTGGCGACCACCGTCTCGATGGCAAGATCCTCGCCCAGGATCACAAGGTCGCCGTCGCTGTTTTCCCGGATGCAGCCCTTGCGGGGATACACTTCCAGCGCTTCGGCCACATTTTTGGTCACAAAGAGGATGGCCTCTTCCAGCGGCATCCCCAATTTGACAAAGCTCTTGATCTGGGTGAACAGGCTGGTCATTTTGGCGGCGGTGATGCCGATGATCTCTTTGTTGGGACCCCATTTGGGCATGGAGCCGTTGGAGTCGGAGCTGAGGGTCACCAGATGGGCGGGAACGCCCTTTTCCAGTGTTTCCATGATCTCGGCGGCCTTTTTGTCCGGATCGTCAGAAGCGGTGTAGTCCGCGTAGCCGCCCAGAGCGGTAAAGGCCAGCACGTCCTCATCCAGCATCTTGCGCATATGGGTAGGGCGGAACACTTTTACCGGGATGTCGGTCGTTTCGAGGATCTCCAGGATCATCTTAAGGCCCTGCTTGCCCACGCCGGTGTGCATATGAACAACGCCCGGCTTTTTGCTCAAAAGTCCGGCGATGCGTGCTTCACTGGCCAGCGCTACCATATCCTCGCGGCTCATGTTGGAGCTGCGGTGATCGGAAATGGCGACCTTTACGCCGATGACCTCCTGTAGAAACATGATGTCATCTCCCACCGAACCGGTCAGGGTCGGGGACGGCACTTCGTAAGCGCCGGTGAGACAAAAGGCGGTGATGCCCTCTTCGTTGAGCGCCTTGGTTTTTGCCAGCAGATTCTGCACGCTGCGGGTGCGGGAGTCGGTCCCCAAAAGCCCCACCACGGTGGTGACACCGGCTTTTACGATGTCCGACAGCTGGATCTCCGGCACACGGCTGGTAAATCCGCTTTCTCCGCCGCCGCCCGTGACATGAACGTGCTGGTCGATGAGTCCGGGGATGACCTTTCTTCCGGCAGCATCGATGACACGGCAGCCTTCGGGCAGGGTGCCAATGGTCTCTTTCACAGCAATGACCTTATCGTTGCAGATGAGAATGTCCCGTTTGCCCAGATGCTCGGGCGCATACAGGTCGGCGTTTTTCACACAAAGAAACATGGTGCTCTCCTTTCTATTTCAGGGACCCAAAGCGGCTTAAGGGCCACAGGGTAAATCTTGCTTTCGCGGTAATATCCTCGCCGGGAATATAGGGGTCGTCCCAGTAGCGGGCATCCCGGGAATTGGCGCGGTTGTCGCCCAAAAACAGGTAATGTCCCTCGGGGACGTTAAAAGCCTTGGGCATCCCCTCCATCTGGTGGAACACATAGTCCTCCTCCAGCACTTCGCCGTCGATGGTCACGGTGCCCTTGTCGTCGATCTCCACCAGCTCGCCCGGCAGACCGATCAGCCGCTTGATGAGGGTCTTGCCCTCTTCCCGCGATTCGAACACCAGAATGTCGCCCCGCTCGATGTTTTTAAGGCTGTGCATATGGGTGCAGAAGATCACGCCGCCCTCCTGGATTTTCGGCAGCATCGATCCGGTGGGGACCATCACCAGCAAAAAGACGAATTTGAACAGGATCAGAATGACCAGCGCCTCCGTACCCAGGGGGATGATATATTCTTTCAAAAGATGTTTGAGCTTTTCCATCCAGCAGTTCCTTTCTGCCAAAAATTTGCCTTACGGCACATCCATTATAATCCGTTTTTCCGCAAAAAGAAAGACCCATCGGTCCGATGGGTCTTTTTCCTTTGACAGGACTTATTTTTTCTCAGCAACAGCCTCGATCTCGATGAGACCGCCCATGGGCAGAGCGCCTACTGCAAAGCAGCTTCTTGCGGGGCAGTTCTCTTTAAAGTAGCAGGCGTAGATGGCGTTAACGGTAGCGAAATCGCTCATATTCTGCAGATATACGGTGGTTTTCAGAACGGTGTCGTAATCTGCGCCGCCGGCTTTCAGAACTTCACCCAGGTTTTTCAGCGCCTGCATGGTCTGCTCGTCGATGGACTGACCTGCCAGCTTGCCGGTCTCGGGGTTGATGCCCAGCTGACCGGAGGTGAATACCAGGTTGCCGCATACGGTGCCCTGAGAGTAGGGGCCGATAGCGCCGGGAGCTTTATTGGTAGCGATGATCTGTTTCATGGAAAAACATCCTTTCTGAATGAATGATAAACTTGGTAAAACCCACCAGTTTAGCAGGTTAAATCGTCATGTTTATCTTACCCCTTTCCCCCCTGCCTGTCAAGAAAGAAGCTTCTATTTTACCGGCACCCAAAGCATGATGTAGTCCACGGGCGAAGGCTGACTGTAATCGGTAAAGACCCAAAAGCCGTAGACCTCGTCCGCCACCGTCAGACCGTTTTTCGCCGCATAATCCAGCGCGGGGGCCAGAATCTCCTCGGTGGAAGTGCCCCACGGCGCCTTGACCACCGTGTTGACCGTTTTGGCAAAGAAAACCTCTCTTCCCTCTTCCTCCAGATGGGTCGGCTCCTCCTGAGACCAGAACATCCGGGTCATCTGCCAGCCGGAACCGGTTTTCTGCGCCATAAAGCCCTGCTCCGCCGCCTTTTCGTCGTAGGGGCTCTCATCCTCCAGCTGACTGGTGCGGTCGAGGTATTCCTGCGAGTCGGCAGCCGTTTCGCCGTAGAGCACCCGGGTCGGCATCTCCCGTACCCGGAACACCCCAAGGCTCTCCTCCATGGTGCGGTAGTCCTCGATGGTGGCCCGCACCCGCTTTAACAGCGCCTGCTGCCGGCGGATCTTCTTTTCCAGCTGCTTTTCCTTTTCCTCCAAAAGCTCCTTCACGTCCCGATGGCTGTAACTTTTCATGATGCGGCAGACCTCTTCCACCGGAATGTCCATCGCCCGGTAGAAGGTCACATCGATGAGGCAGAATACGTCGGCGGCGGTAAAATACCGGTAGCCGTTCAGCTCATCCTTGTGGGAATAAACGATGCCGTTTTTTTCGTAAAAGCGGATGGTATCGGTGGAAACACCCAGAATATCCGCCACTTCGCCGATCTTATATGTCTTTCGCATGCTTTTCTCCTTCTTCTTTCTTCCAAACCGCCTGCAAAATGCTGTGGATGGCATGGTTCTCGCTTAAAATACGCACCCGTTCCCGCTCGTTTCCGGTCCCCCGGGCCAGCTGCAGCGGCAGCACCTGCTCGAACCATCCGCAGCTCACCGCCACAAAGACGGTACCCACCGGCTTTCCCTCCGACGGATCGGGTCCCGCCACGCCGGTGGTGGAAACGCCGATGTCGGCACCGGTCCTTTCCCGAATGCCCCGGGCCATCTCCAAAGCGGTCTCGGCGGACACAGCGCCAAAGGCTTTTAACGTCTCTTCTTTTACCCCCAGCAGACGGCGCTTCACTTCGTCGGTGTAGCTGCAAACGCCGCCCAAAAACACCGCCGATGCGCCGGGCACCTCGGTCAGACGGCGGGAAACGCCGCCTCCGGTCAAGCTTTCCGCCGTTGCCGCGGTCAGCCCCGCCTGTTTCAGTGCCGATATCGCCGCCTTCTGCAGACTATCCACATCCACCCCGTAGACATACCCATCCATCATGGCACAGACCTTTTCCACCGTCGGCGCCAGAAGCTTTTGCGCTTCTTCTGCATTTTCCGCCGCCGCAGTCACCCGGATCTGTACCTCGCCGGTCTTGGCGTAGGGGGCGACGGTTGGATTTTGCGCCGCCTCCATCACATCCCGTAAAATGCTTTCTGCCGCCGATTCGCCGATGCCGAACAGATGCACCGTCCGGGACTGAAAGGTCAGCCCGGTTTTCCCCTCCAGAAAGGGACGTACCTGCCGCAAAAACATCGGCTCCATTTCCGAAGGGGGTCCCGGCAGCAGGATGGCGGTCTTGCCGTCTCGTTCCACCGCAAAGCCCGGTGCGGTGCCGTTGTCATTCTGAAAGACGACCGACCCTTCGGGCGCCATCGCCTGCTTTTTGTTGTTCTCGGTCAGGACCCGTCCGGTGCGGGCAAAATAGCTTTGCATCCGCTCATAGGCGGTCTCGTTCCAGACAAGGGGCAGACCCAGCGCCGCCGCGGTGACCTCTTTTGTGATGTCGTCGTAGGTGGGACCCAGCCCGCCGGTCATGATCACCAGATCCGAACAGTCGAGGGCCTCTTCCACCGCTTGTTTCAGTCGGGCAGGGTTGTCCCCCACCACCGTCTGATGATATACGCCAATGCCCAGCTGCGCCAGCTGGCGGGACAAAAACGCCGCGTTGGTGTTGACGATATCTCCCAGCAGCAGCTCGGTCCCGACACATAGGATCTCTCCGATCATCTGAAAACTTCCTTTCTCTTTCAAAAAGCTGCGAGCAGCTTCAAGGTTTCTTTCTCCATCTTACCGCGAACGGCAGAAAAAATCAAGATTTCCCCCTTGTTCCGCCCATCTTTCCGCAGTACAATAAAAACAGATTTTCCCAGAGGAGGGCTTTTATGAAACAGCTGAACAAATCCCAGGTCATCGAAAAGCTGACCGTTCCCGCCTGCATCGACCTGATGCGCCGGACCCTTGCAGACTATTCTGCCGGCAAAAGCCTGCAGTATCTGCGAACGGTGACCCCCCTGCCCCATCACAACCTCTTCGGCTTTATGCCCGCCTATCTGGGGGACGGCGACTATTTCGGCGCCAAGGTCATCACGGTATTTCACGGCAACCACGAAAAAGGGCTGCCCTCCCATCAGGGCAGCGTTCTGCTGTTCGACTCGGGATCGGGCAGTCTGCACTTTATGGCGGACGGCGATGCCATCACCATGATCCGCACCGGCGCGGTCTCTGCCGTTGCCACCGACCTTCTGGCCCGCCCCGATGCGAGCCATCTTTGTATTCTCGGCTGCGGCGCCCAGGGAAAAAGCCATCTTCGGGCCATTTCGCAGGTCCGCAAGCTGACCAAAATCACCGTCTGGGACAAAAATCCCGCCGGCGCTGAAGCTTTTGCCCGGGAGATGGCGGATGTGGCGGCCTGTCCCATCCTGCCCTGCCCCACCGCCAAAGAAGCGGTGGAAAACGCCGATATCATCTGCACCGTCACCCCCTCGCCCGTCCCGGTTTTGGAGGACGAATGGGTCAAGCCCGGCGCCCATATCAACGCCGTCGGCGCCTGCGCCGCCGCCAATCGGGAGCTGCCTTCCGCCCTCGTAGCACGGGCAAAACTCTACGGCGACAGCGTGGAATCGGTGGAAAAGGAAAGCGGCGACTATCTGATCCCGCTGGCGGAAGGACTCATTTCCAAAGAGCATCTGCTGGGCACCGTGGGCGACCTGCTGCTGGGTAAGATCGAAGGGCGCACCGCTCCCGATGAGGTCACGGTTTTCGACGCTTTGGGTCTCGCCATCGAGGATGTTGCCTGCGCCAAATATCTGTATCTGCTGGAAGAATAACGAAAAAAGACGGCTTCGCAGGAAGCCGTCTTTTTCACAAACTTGGGATATGGAATTGGGGAGGTTTCAATTTCCGCCCCTGCTTCTATGGCGCTTCAGCAGGTTCGGACGGTTTGGTTAGCTTTTTCTAACCTCTGGCTATATCATACTGCATTACTCGGACTTTGTCAACCCCTTTTTGCAAAATTTCCTACAAATTTGATAAGATTTTTTTATTTCGCAAAAAAGCCCGTTTTTTCACAGAAAAACGGGCTTTTTTCTACAACATTCTCGCGATCCATTCCGCCAGATAGACCACGCCCACTGCGCCCAGCGCAACGGTCAAAAGGCTCTTTCCAAACCAGGCAAGCGCCACCGCCGCCGCAAGGCCCAGCACCGCGGAACAAAGCTGTGAGGTGGAAAAGAAAATGTCCGGGATGGTCATGGCCGCCAGCACCGCATAGGGCACATAAGCCAGAAAGGAGCGGACAAAACGGTTCCCGATCTTTTTGCGGAACAAAGTCAAGGGCAGCATCCGCAAAAGGTAGGTCACCCCTGCCATGATCAGAACCGACAGCAAAATGCGGGTCATCTCACTCATCACGCATCCTCCTCTTTCACCGGATAGCGCCACGCCGCCAAAGACGAAGCGACCACCGCGCAGATGATGATCACCCATCCCGAAGAGACCTGCGACAGCGCAGGCATCCGGAACAGACAGCTGATGACGATCGCCACGCAAACGGTAAAGACCACCGGTCTTTCGGTTTTCATCGGCGGAACCACAATGGCGATGAACATACCGTAGATGGCGATATTTAAAGCCGATGCCGCGCTGGCTGGCAGCGCGCCGAAGGCGGTGGCACCCAGCAGGGTCCCGCCCGCCCAGCCAAAATACGGCAGGGTCATCAGGCCCAGAAAATAAATGGCGGTCACCGGACCTTTCTGCTGCATGGCAACGGCAAAGATCTCATCGGTGTTGCCAAAGGCGATCAGCGCCCGCTTCCACACCGGCATGGCGGGATCGAGCTTCTGCGACAGGGAAAGGCTCATCAGGGTGTAGCGCAGATTGATCACAAGGGTGGTCACGGCGATCTCCAAAAAAGCACCGCCGGTCAGGATCAGCGCCGTTCCCGCAAACTGACCGGCAGAGGTCAGATTGGTCATGGAAATCAGCTGGGTGATCCACAAAGGCAAACTGCCCTTTGCGGCCATCATGCCAAAAGTAAAGGACACGGACAGATATCCCAGACAGATGGGGATGCCGTCTTTCAGTCCTTTTCGAAAAGTCAAACGTTCCTGCAAGATCTTTCACTTCCTTCTTCGGAAGATTATACCCCCGAAGAATAGCGGATGCAACCAAAAAAACAGCAAAAAAAGAGAAAAACAGCGGCTTTTCAGCCGCTGTTTTTGCTTGGATGTTGTACTGTTGTCCTTTTTACCGACCCAGCTTCCACTGTGCCACTGCCTCGGCGATCTTCTGATCCAGCCCGGACAGATCGGAATATCTCGCAGACAGCTCCTGATCGCTCGGGAGCTCTCCCAGCATCTGCTCGATGGAAAGGTGGATGGCTGCCGCCAGCAAAGGATCCCCGCTCCAGTCATCGCCTGTCCTGCGATACATGAAAACGTTCGTCCCCCTTTAAAAGCGCCGCCAGTTTCCGTTTCCCACGGTGCAGCCGCACCCGAACATTCTCGGGACTGGTCTGAACCAAACCGGCGATCTCGGTATCGGAGTACTGATAATAAAGCTTTAAGTAGAGCACATCGGCGTATTTCTTGTCCAGCTGACCGATATACCCCGCAATAGCCTCCACCGAATCGCGCGAAGCCACCGTATCGAAGGGCGACTGGGGACTTTCCGTTTCCAGCCGCTCGATCTCTTCGATGGGGATCGCCTGCTTTTTCTGCCGGTTATACATGGTGATTGCGACGTTTCTGACTATGATAACCAAGAAGGCGCGGGTCTTGTTACAATCTATTTCCGAAATTTTATGCAGATTATCCAGAACTTTCAAAAAAGCCTTCTGAACGGCGTCCTCGGCCAGATGGTGATCACGCAGGATCCGCTCAGCTGTATAAAACATCACGTTGCGGTAAAGGCTGTACAGTTGTTCGATCTTTTCGCTGCGCTCGTCTTTTTCCATCCGACCACCCTCTCTGTCCGATTTTTTGTCTTATTGATACAGTGCCTTTTTCGCCCGGTTTTGTTGCATCTTTTCGGAAGATTTTTCTCTTTTCCGACCAAAAAACTTCCGCTGTCTGATAAAACGACATCGGCGGCGGCTTTCTTTCACATAGAGCAAAACTTTTTTGCACGATCTCCCCAAAACCGCCGGAAAATCTGCTATACTGTATGAAAACGATCCAAAGGGGCGAACCTTTTTATGACCGGCGAAAACACGATTTTCCTGCGGCAGGCCGCCGAGATTTTAAAAGAGCATACCGGAAAGGAGCCTGTCAGCTTTTTCCGCAGTCCCGGGCGGTGCGAGTTTATCGGAAACCACACCGACCATCAGGGCGGACATGTGGTGGCAGCCGCCATCGACCTTGCCATGACCGCCGCCGTTTCCCCCAACGGCGAGGGGATCCTCCGTGTGTTTTCCAACGGCTTTTCCCCCGTTTCGGTGGATCTTCGCGATCTTGCCCTTCGCCCCGAAGAAAAGGGCACCACCGCCGCCTTTGTCCGCGGCGTTGCCGCCCTTTTGACCGCGTGGGGCTTTCCCCTTTCCGGCTTTGACGCGGCGGTGGTTTCCACCGTGCCGGTCGGCGGCGGATTTTCTTCTTCCGCAGCCTTTTCCTGCCTGATCGGGACCGTTTTCAACGACCTTTGCTGCCAAAACCGTCTGACCCCTTTGCAGATCGCCCAGGCGGCGCAAAAGGCCGAGACCGAATATTTCGGCAAGCCCTGCGGACTGATGGACCAGCTGGCCTGTGTCACCGGCGGCTTTGCGGCGATGGACTTTTCCGATCCTGCCGCCCCCACGGTAAAAGCCCTTTCCATCGACCTTTCCGCCCACGGCTATACCCTTTTGGCGGTGGACACCGGCACCAGCCACGCCGACCTGACCAAAGAGTATGCGGCCATCCCCGCCGAAATGAAAAAAGCTGCCGCTGCTTTCGGAAAAGAGAGGCTGTGCGAGGTTCCGGCAGGACTCTTTTTCGCCTCTCTCGCCAAACTGCAGCGGATCCTGCCCGCCCGGGCGCTGACCCGTGCCATGCATTATTTCGAAGAGGACAACCGTGCCGTCAAAATGGCGGATGCCCTCCGGCAGGCGGACCTGCCCCGCATCCTGAGCCTTATCCATCTTTCCGGCGACTCGTCCCAGCGGCTTTTGCAGAACACCCGTCCCGCCGGCGCCCCTGCCCAGCAGGGACCGGACTTTGCGCTGGAGCTCTCCCGTCAGTTCTGCCCTAAGGGAGCCTTCCGGGTCCACGGCGGCGGCTTTGCCGGAAGCATCCTCGCGCTGGTTCCCACCGAAGAAGCGGAAGATTACATCCGCCAGATGGAAGAAGTGTTCGGCGCCGGCGCCTGCCGTGTCCTCACCGTTTCTTTTGAGGGCGCCAAAAAGCTGTAAGTAACAAAACCCGCCTTTGTCGGGTTATCCAGATATCACACAGAAAGGATCCTACCTATGACTATTCTTGTAACCGGCGGCGCCGGCTTTATCGGCAGCCACACCTGCGTGGAACTGCTTGCGGCAGGTCACGACGTGATCATTGCGGACAATCTTTCCAACGCCAAGCCCGAAGCGGTGGAAAACATCGCCAAAATCACCGGAAAAGCTCCTGTTTTCTACAAAGTCGACGTGCGGGACCGTTCCGGCATGGAGCAGATTTTCTCCGCCCATAAGGTCGATGCGGTCATCCACTTCGCGGGACTTAAAGCGGTTCCCGAATCGGTGCAGAAGCCTTTGGAATACTACGAGAACAATCTGGTCTCCACCTTGGTCCTGTGCGAGGTGATGCGCCGGTTCGGATGCAAAAAGATCGTCTTTTCCTCCTCTGCCACCGTATACGGCATGAACAACCCCATCCCCTATGTGGAAGGGATGCCCACCTCCGCCACCAATCCTTACGGCTACACCAAGGTGATGATCGAGCAGATCCTGACCGATCTGGCGGCCGCCGACCCCGACTGGAGCGTCAACCTGCTGCGCTACTTTAACCCCATCGGCGCCCATCCCAGCGGACTGATCGGCGAGGATCCCAACGGCATCCCCAACAATCTTTTGCCCTACGTTTCGCAGGTTGCAGCCGGCATCCGCCCCGAAGTGGTGGTCTACGGCAACGACTACGACACCGTTGACGGCACCGGTGTACGGGACTACATCCATGTGGTAGATTTAGCCAAAGGTCATCTGGCGGCGCTGGAATATGTGCTGCGGCACAAAGGGGTCGAAGCGGTCAATCTGGGGACCGGCGTCGGCACCAGCGTTCTGCAGATCATCAAGGCCTACTCCGCCGCCTGCGGACGGGAGCTTCCCTATCGCATTGCCGAACGCCGTCCCGGCGACATTGCGGAATTTTACGCCAACAACGACAAAGCAAAAGCCATGTTCGGCTGGACGGCGCAGTACACCGTCGAAGAGATGTGCGCCCACAGCTGGAACTTCGCCAAAAACCGCTACGCCCGATAGTCGGGCAGCCTCTGACGGGACTTGAACCCCTTCGTATCGCTTCTTGCAACACCCGCGGCGGAATGCCTTCTGCAAAGCCCCGCCGCGCCACCTTTCCCCAAAGAAAAAAGCCCGATCCAAACGGATCGGGCTTTTGTTATTACTCTTAGTCTTCGCTTTCCACATAAGGAACATTCAGGCTCATGCTGGTGTCCTCCTGCAGGGTAACGGTGACCGTAAAGGTCTCGCCCTGCACCGACTGACCGTTTCCGTAATTGTAGTTGTAACGGAAGCTGCCGCCGTTCTGATACTGGGGACGGAATACCGTCAGAGTCACTTTGTCGCCGGGTTTGTAGTTTCTCAAAACATCCGACAGACCCACAAAGCTGCTGATGTTCACATCCTCGATGCGGGTGATGATGTCGCCGGCTTCTACGCCCGCGGTCTTCAGGGAAGAGGAAACCTCCACCGAGTCGATCAGAATACCGCTGGGAACGCCGTTGACCGATGCCACATACTCGTTGAGCTCATAGGCGGTGATGCCCAGTTTTACTCTGCCGCGGACTCTGCCGTAACGCATCAGATCCTCGAGGATGGGCAGCGCCTCATCGATGGGGATGGCAAAGCCGATGCCCTCGTAGCCGTCGGCAGCCAGTTTCTGCGAGTTGATGCCTACGACCTGACCGAATTCGTTGACCAGCGCGCCGCCGGAGTTTCCGGGGCTGATGGCCGCATCGGTCTGGATAAAGTTCATGGTGTAGCCGTCGGTGGCGGCACGCAGGCTTCGGTTGAGTCCCGAAACGATGCCCTCGGAAACGGAACCGGCATAGATCATGCCGCCGGGGTTGCCGATGGCAACTGCCTTTTCGCCGACCTTCAGCTCAGCGGAAATACCCAGTTCCGCAGGGACCAGACCCTCCGCCTCGATCTTGATCACCGCAAGGTCGGTCTTGCTGTCCGAGCCAACGATGGTGCCGGGGTAGGTTTTTCCGTCGGAAAGCACCACCTCGAGGGTGTCTGCCCCTTCGATCACATGGGCGTTGGTGGCGATGTAGCCGTCTGCCGACAGGATGATGCCGGAGCCTTCGCCGGTGGCTTCAAAATAGTTGGACTGATACTGAACGATGCCTACCACCGAGGGAGCGACCTTTTCGTTGATCTGGGCGGTGGTCAAAACCCCGTCCACACCGCTTACGGTGTTGTCGCTGGGCTTGGAAGAGCCCTCCAGCTCGGGAACATTTTCGTTGACCTTATTTTCCTGCGGGGTATCGGTGGGCGCTTTGTCGCCGGGGATGGTCAGACCCTCCTCCGAGGGGGTCCAGCCCGGCTCGGGCATATGCTCGGTGATCAGGCTGTAAATGCCAAAGACCGAAAAGCCCAGCATCGCGACCATCAAAACCGACGCGAAAACACCCAGAACGACCTTTCCGGCCCGTCCTTTTTTCTTTTTCTTCACCGGCTGCGCGGTGGGGTATTCCGGCATCTGCCAGGGGTCGCCGGAAGGCTGCTGCCGATTCATCGGATCGTATCCGTAAGGCGCATTGGCGCGCTGCTGATTGGGCGGATAGGGGCGGTAGCCGTTCTGTCCGCTCATGGGCGGCTGATAACGGTACTGCGGCGCCTGCTGTCCCCGAAAGTAAGGACCCTGCTCGCTGCCGCCGGTGGGGATCCCGTAGCTGCCGCCGGCAGAGGCGGTTTTTTCCGTTTCCGGTTTTACCGGCTCATTTTCAGCGACCGGCTCATATTCCACATCCACCGCCTGATCCTGCTGCGGTGCGGAAGTTTTGTTCATTTCCTCGTCAAAAGCGTTGAAGGAATCGTTTCTTTCACTCATCGCTCTTACCTCCTTCTATGATGAAGAGTACGCCCTTTTTCGGCGTCCCGTTCTTTCATTGACCTCATTATATCGGCAAAATATGTCCAAGTCGTAACGGACTTTTAAAAAAACTGTCCTTTTTAGCCGTTTTTTCGGAAAAGATTCTGTGAACTTTTTGTTCCCTGCGTGGGGATGGAGAAGGCGAACTCGGTATATTCCCCTTCCTTCGAGGAAACATGGATCTCGCCGCCGTGCAGCTGGATCACCGTCCGCACGATGTAAAGGCCCAGTCCCACGCCGCTCTTGTCCTGACTGCGGGAGCGGTCGGTCTTGTAAAACCGCTCAAACACCTTGGGCAGCTCGCCCGATGCGATGCCCGCGCCGGAATTTCGGATGGCGACCAGGGTCCGGTCGTTGTCGGTGTGGTATTTCACCTCGATGTAGCCATCCTCGTTGACAAATTTTACGGCATTTTCGATCAGATTATACACCACCTGATGCATCAGATCCGGGTCGGCACTGACCATGACCTTGTCCACATCCAGGCCGCGGATGTCCAGGCGCTTATTTTCGATGGCAGTTTCGAAGCTGAAGATGACCTGGCAGACGGTGCCGTTCATATCGAACTGGGCGGGATTAAGCTTCATCTCGCCCGCCTCGATCTTGGCAAGATCCAGCATGGACCGCACCATTCTCGACAACCGTTTTACCTCCACCGAGACCACAGCCAGATATTTTCCGTGCTGCTCCTGCGGGATGGTCCCGTCCAGGATGCCGTCCACAAAGCCGGCGATGGTGGTCATGGGGGTTTTCAGCTCGTGGGAAACATTCGCCACAAAGCTGCGGTTCATATTTTCGTTGCGCGCCAAAGCTTCCGCCATGTGGTTGAATTCCTGCGCCAACTGTCCGATCTCGTCGGCGGAATTGACCTGCACCCGCACCGTGTAATCCCCCCGGGAAAAGCTGCGGGTCGCCGCCAGCATATCCCGCAGCGGACGGACCATCCGCGCGGTGACGAAATAGATAACGATCGAAGCGATGACCACCATGGTCAGCGCCGAGAGCAAAAAGATATTGAGGATCCGCCCCAGAAATTCGGTCAGGCTGCGGGCCGAAGCGGTTACAAACACATAGCCCGAGGTCCTGCCGTCCGGCAGACCGATCTTCTGCGCCTTGGTGTAGTGGCGTGCCCGGTACGCCCCATCGAGACGGGCGTCATCTTCGAACCGCCCGGAAAGCGCCTCCTGCAAAACCGCCTCGCTCAGCGGCATCGTCGGATCGACAAAGATGCTATCATCGGTACACAAAAGGACCTTGCCGTTGATGTCGGACAAAAAGATCGACACCTCCGCCGCGTTTGCCAAAACGTTGTAGACCGAAGAAAGGGTCGCTTCGTCCAGATAGAGATAGTTGTTTTGCTGATAGGCGGCCATGGTCAGCCCCGTTGCCTGCGCGGCATACTGCTCGAGCATCTCCATTTTGTCGTTGCGAAAGTACTGTCCCGCAAAGACCATCAGAAAAGAGCCCAGCAGCAGGATGGCCGACAGGATCAGTGTTACGCAGATGGTAAAATATTTGGTAAACAGATTTTTCTGCATATCGTTCCCCCGAGTTTTTCCAAAGTGACAGAAAAAGCGGCAGCCCGCCAAGGGAAGCTGCCGCCTTTGCGGTGCGCTTATTCTTTTACTTCAAATTTGTAGCCAACGCCCCAAACGGTTTTCAGATTCCACTTGTCCGAAACCCCTTCGAGCTTTTCTCTCAGGCGTTTGACATGCACGTCAACGGTGCGGCTGTCGCCGTAATACTCAAAGCCCCATACCTCGTCCAAAAGCTGATCGCGGGTATACACCCGGTTGGGGTTGCTGGCCAGATGGTACAAAAGCTCCAGCTCCTTGGGGGGAGTATCCACCACTTTGCCGTCCACCTTCAGCTCGTACTTGGTCATGTTGACCACCAGCTTATCGTAAGACACCTCTTTGATATCGTTTTCCGAAGAGGACTTTCCGGTCCGGCGCATAACCGCCTTGATGCGGGCCACGATCTCTTTGGTCTCAAAGGGCTTGACCACATAGTCGTCGGCACCCAGTTCCAGACCCAGCACCTTGTCAAAGGTCTCGCCTTTTGCGGTGATCATGATGATGGGGCACTCGGATTTTTTCCGGATCTCACGGCAGACCTGCCAGCCGTCCAGTCGGGGCATCATCACATCCAGCAGGATGATGTCGGGGTTTTCGGCGGTAAAACGGGCCAGCGCCTCTTCGCCGTCACCGGCAAGCACCACCTGAAAGCCTTCTTTCACCAGATACAAACGCAGAAGCTCGCATATATTTTTGTCGTCATCAGCGACCAGAACTTTTCCCATTGCCATAACATGACCTCCTGTCAAAACGCGGGTACTTTTTCATATCATACCAGTATTATACCGCAAAACCGGCCGCAAAGGTTACCAATTTTTAAACCTTTTTCGGATAATCTTCGACAAATCCGGTTTTTCTTATTATAACAAAGCTTTTCACCTTTTGTACAGAGCGTTTTCTTTGTGCCTTTTTCCCTTTGGCTATTGAGAATCCGACCGGTTTGTGCTATGATTATACTGTTTTATTATGACCTTTCGCGCGGACCGACCGCGTTCTGACAAAAAGGAGTTTTGAAAGATGAAATTAGGTATCGGCGTTCACACGCCGGATTCTATATCTCCATACCTCTCCATAAACGCCACTAAATTCTGATACAGCGCGGTTTTACGCAAAACCAACCAAATTATAACTTCATATTTCTCTATGCAGTCCCACGCGGAAATGGCGTAAAAATGGCGTAGAGGAATCGGCTGATTTGCAGATGGAGAAGAGCACTACTACTTTGAGAAAACACAAAGATGAGCACGGCCTATACAAACGGGCCGTGCTCATCTTTTTCATACGGTCAGATGGTTCCGTGCTTACTTGTCATCGCTATTGGCGGGATTCTGACGAAAATCCTCTTGAACCCCCTCGTTCAGATCAAAGCACATGGTTTTCGCGTCAGCGACCCAGAAACCGCGAACGCGGTACCGCTTGCCCGGCACCCAATCCTCGCCCGTGGCGGCGCGGAGCGGTTCCAGCAAATTCTTGCTGGAAATTGTCACAACGCCCTTCTGTTCGCCCCGCGGCTTGGAGAACTTAAAGCCCTTCGGTTCGTTGCTCTTGCACATACGGATTGCAAATACCTTCGCCTTGGCATCCAGCAGGCACAGCACATAGGCGGGATAACCCAGATCCTCCAGCCCCTTCTTGCTAAAGGTGACGCCGCTCTGGTTGAGGTACATATCCGGGTAAGCGTTGATGTTGGAGTCAATCGTTTCAAAATTCAGAGAAGAAAAATCAAAATTCATTGTAAAAATCCTTTCATTTCGTATTATCTTGTGTGTCATCGACAATTTTCATAAATTCCTGCCGTTCAGCAGGAGACCACCGGGAATCCAGAATCAAATACCCTTTGAACAGGCCATCTTTGACGCGGTGAGCGACAAAGCGGTTGCTCAGGAAACGCAGTTTCGCCTTATGGGGTGAAGTGTGCCGCTCAGACAACAGCTTTTGTACTTTCAGCCAGTCCTCTTTTTTGATAATAGCTGTATGGTGATTTTCCTTGAAGTACATATTCAGGTCTGTATTTTTCACAGACTTGTGGGTGCGGAAATCCTTGGTATAGGTTTTCTGCATCAAGGCATCACCACAGTATTTTTCGTTTCGGAGGATGCTGCGGACGGTACCGGCAGACCAGCTATCATTGCCCATAGGGGATTTGATTCCCTGTTCTGTCAGCGCAGCCGCAATCTCTGACGGTGTTGCTCCTTCCAAATAACTCTCGTAGATATACTCAACAATCCTCGCCTCAGTCGGTTCAATGACCAACCGGCCAAAGTGGTCGCGGTAGAAGCCCAACGTATTCTGTACAGAGAATTTGTAAATTCCCTCGGCCATCCGCCAGCGAATACCCGCTTTGATGGCCTCGCTTTTCTGCTGGGACTCCATTTCTGCCAGCGCGGACAGAAGAACGATTAACAGATTGTTCTTTCCATCGCCCGTGTAGGTGATGTGCTCCGTCTCAAATTCCACCGAGACAGGAGGATTCAGCGCAGAAAGAACATTCAGGTTATCCAGTATGTCTACAATATTCCGGCCAAAGCGGCTGATGCTCTTGGTAAGGATCAGATCAATTTTCCCGTCCACTGCATCGGCAATCATCTTTTGAAAGCCAAGGCGCTTTTTGACGGTCGTGGCGCTGATGCCCTCGTCCTGATAGATTTCCACCAGCTCCCAATCGGGATTGCCTTCAATCCGCTGGGTAAAATGCCGGACCTGCATATCAAAACTGCCAATCTGTTCTTCTTCCTGTGTGCTGACGCGGCAGTACACCGCAACACGCAGTTTTGGGCGCTCTTGCTGCGCTTCCCGCAACTTTTTTGGCGGAATCACTATCACGCCGTTGCTGCGCTGATTTTCCGCAATCTCGTCCTGCATGAGCTTCCGCCGCTGTTCCCTGCGCTCGGCACGGCTGCTAAAATGACGGGCCGATTCTATCTTCTTGGGGTCAAGCGGTTTTGCCATATCCTGCCTCCATCGAATTTACAGTCTTTTTCTTGTGCTGCATGGGTATGCCACCTCCTTTGCGCAAATTTGTCTTTTCACCTGTATCGCCTCCCTGCGCGTTTATTTATGACAAGCCCTGCGGGACGAGTCCCCACAGGGTAGTCACCATAAGAAAAGGCAGCAGATTTCTCTGCTGCCCCATCAGAAAACATGAGATGCGGTTATCCACTTGTTATAGGGCTTCAACTGTCTCCACAAACTGCCCCATGCTCACCGCTCCGTGCGGCAGGTTTTCCTCATCGCGGAACACCATGTAATAGCGGTACTGGTTCCCCGCAGCATTCCGCCAAGCCGCACCCAGCTCGATTTTCTCCTGACTGTCGTCGTTTTTTAGGTGTTCGCCCTTGGTTTCGGCAAGGATGATTTTGCCGCTCTGCGTCATAATCATAATATCCGGGTAGTGGTTAAAGTACCCGTTGATGGCAAATCCATGCCGGGCGATATTCCGGTGCCACCACAGCACATTGGGAATAGCCGTCAGCCGCTTCACCAAATCCTGCTCCAGTGCGTTCATGTCCTCCTCGGCTTCATAGAGCGACCTTCCATAAATCGCCGTACTGCTTGTGGGGTGGATTGCCGCAGGCAGCCGGTAAGAAGGTTCGCATACGATTTTGCCCCGGTCAAGCCA
>JAFQTW010000021.1 GCA_017408855.1 Oscillospiraceae bacterium
ACTTTGGGGTAACGCTGTGCGTATTCGTGCTGTTTTGTATACTGGAGGGCATTACCTTTACCTGGCGCTGGGTGCTTTTGTTGTACCCCATCGTGATGCTCTTGTTTTTCAACATCGGCGTGGGACTGGTCCTGTCGGCGCTTTTTGTCTTTTTCCGCGATATTCAGTACCTCTGGACAGTTTTCGTGCAGCTTTTGACCTATATGTCCGCGATTTTCTATACCATCGACGGATATTCTCCCATGGTGCAGAATCTGTTTTTGATCAATCCCATCTATCTGTTTATCCGATATTTCCGAAAGATCGTCATCGACATGGCGATCCCGTCGGTGTGGTTCCATCTGCTGATAGGCGGCTACACCGTCGTGGTGCTGGCGCTGGGCTGCTGGATGTATAAAAAATACAACCACCGCTTTTTGTATTATGTATAACGGAGGAAGTTATGAGTATTTTAGAGCTAAAAGGTGTCTCCATCCGTTATCTGACCGGAGATTTCAAGGATATCGGTCTGAAAGAATATGTGATGCGCCGCCTGAAAGGGCAGTATCATGTGAAGGAATTCTGGGCAGACCGGAATATCACTTTTCGCTTGGAGAAAGGTGAGATGCTGGGTATCATCGGCTCCAACGGCGCCGGAAAATCCACCCTGCTGAAAGCCATCTCCGGCATTATGGAACCGACCGAAGGCTGGGTCCGCCGCGAGGGCAACATCGCCGCGCTGCTGGAATTGGCAAGCGGCTTTGACGGTGACTTGACCGTGCGGGAAAATACGTATCTGCGCGGCGCCATGCTGGGCTACACCCGTGCGTTTATGGACGAAAAATACGATGAGATCATCGCTTTTGCCGAACTGGAAGATTTTCAGGAACGTCCCTTTAAACAGCTTTCGTCGGGCATGAAATCCCGCCTGGCCTTTTCCATCGCTTCGCTGGTACAGCCGGATATTCTGATCCTTGATGAGGTGCTGTCGGTGGGCGACGGTGCCTTCCGCAAAAAAAGTGAAGCGAAAATGCATGAGATCATCGGCAGCGGTGCTACCACCATTTTGGTTTCCCACTCCATTCCGCAGGTGCGCAGCCTCTGCACCAGGATCCTGTGGCTGCACAAAGGAAAGCAGATCGTTTACGGCGATGACGTTTCCAATTTGTGCGATGCTTACGAAGAGTTTTTGCATACGCAGAAAGTTCCTGCCAATCGGGAAGAGATCGACCGGATGGCTGCGAGTTTTCGTGCGCGCAGCAGCAAATAATCAAAGCTCCCCGCGGCGTTTGCGGGGAGCTTTTTGCGTTGCGAAAGGGGTTTCGGTTTTGTATAATAAAGAATAGAGAGAAAGGGAGCGATCCAATGGGACCTTATGAATATCTGCTGACAAAAATCGACGGCGACTACGCCTATCTCACCCGCACCGATGTGCAGGGCGAAGAGCCGCTGTTTATCGCCCGGGCACTGCTGCCGCCCGAAGCGGAAGAAGGGACCCGCCTGCATTACGAAATGTTCACCTACACTATTGTGTAATCGATAAATATTTAATGACAATCATTAAAACTTTATTGACAATCGTATTCTGACCTTTTATACTAAAGGTGAAAGGAGCGATGAACAGATGAATCAAAAACGAGAAAAGATCCAAAAAAGCTGCCGGATCCTGCGATCGGTTTCGGTGGTTTTACTGGTGATCACCATATTGGCAGCTCTTTCTGCTGCCGTGGGAATGTTCAGCTTTCTGGCTTCCGATCCCGACAGCATTGATCTTTACACCGCATCCTCCCGCGGAAAGATGACGGTGACCAACGGCACGTTTACCGCGATGATCGAGCTGAGCGCCCTGCCGCCGTCTGCCTCGCTGGCGGATGGGACCTCTTATTGGGATTTTCACCCGAAGGCAGCGGGTGCGGTTTCCTTTGCGGTCAGTCTGGTGGCAGGAATCGTGCAGAGCGTGCTGTTTTTGTACTGCGTTTTGCTTTTCGACCGGGCTGCCGATGAACCTTTCAGCGCCAAGACCGGAAAGTATCTGCGCCGCATAGGATTATTCACTCTTTTGCTGGCGGCGCTGCCCGAACTGCTTTTGACCGTTTGTCTTGCCCTTTTCGCCGGAGGACTCTGGTATTTTTACCCCAACGGACTGCCCTTTACCGGCATCCTCGCCGGAGCGGTGCTTTATGCGGCGGCGCATATTTTCGACTACGGCTGCTTTTTGCAGCAGGAATACGACGAGACCCTGTGAGGTGCGGATATGGCGATCATTTTACGTTTAGACCGGGTGATGGCAGACCGGAAAATCGGATTGGGCGAGCTGTCCCGACAGGTGGGCATCTCGCAGGTGAACCTGTCGAATCTTAAGACCGGCAAGGTCAAGGCCATCCGTTTTTCCACCCTTGATGCTATCTGCCAGGTGCTTCGCTGCCAGCCTGGCGATATTCTGGAATACACCTCCTCTGAGGAAGAATGAAAGGGGAGAAACCGGTGAAAATTCCCGCGGATGCAGCATTTCTCCTCGAAAAACTGAATCAAAAGGGGCACGAAGCCTATGTGGTCGGCGGCTGCGTTCGGGATGCTTTGCTGGGTCGAACGCCGCAGGACTGGGATCTTTGCACCTCGGCGCTTCCCGAAGAAACCGCTGCGATCTTTTCCGATCATAAGCTGGTTCTGGACGGTCTCGTCCACGGAACGGTAGGCGTGGTGCGAAATGGCGTTCTTTATGAGATCACCACCTTCCGCACCGAAAGCGGCTATGCCGACGCACGCCATCCCGATGAGGTGCGCTTTGTCCGCCGCATCGAAGAGGATCTTGCCCGCCGTGACTTTACGGTCAACGCCATGGCATACCATCCCGAAAAAGGGCTGGTGGACTGCTTTGGCGGAAAAAACGATCTGCAAAAGGGGATCCTGCGCTGTGTCGGCGACCCGGATACCCGCTTTCACGAAGATGCTTTGCGGATCCTGCGTGCCATCCGGTTTGCGGCGGTGTACGGCCTTTCGGTGGAAGAAGAGACCGCCCGGGCCGCATTGCGGCTTTGCCCGCAGCTTTCCAGGATCTCGGCGGAACGGATCGGCGCGGAACTGACCAGGTTTTTGTGCGGTGCGGATGCTCCGCGCATGATCGCGGACTTTTGGCCGATCCTCTCGGTGATCCTGCCCGAGATCGGAGAAGAAAACTGGAACGCTGTTTCCGAACGGATGAAAGCCACCGAGCCTCGGCTGATCCTTCGCCTGGCGGTGCTTTTGTATCCCGCAAAGGAGGATGCGCAGCGGCTGCTTTGGCGGCTGCGTGTGGCGAAAAATACAGCACAGCAGGTGCTGTCCCTTCTGCAGCGGCAAGATCCTGCCCTGCCGGAAAAAGCGGCGCTGCGGCTGATCCTGGGGCAGTTGGGTGAGGATCTGACCCGCCTTCGTCTGCAGCTGGACAAAGCCCTTACCGGCGATGAAACGAGCTTTCTGCGGCAGACAGAACTGCTGGATGAGATCCTACGAAACGGCGACTGCTGCTCACTTTCGCAGCTGGCGGTCAGCGGGACCGATCTGCAGAAACTGGGCTTTTGGGGACCTCAAATCGGACAGGTCCTGCAAACACTTTTGCTTGCAGTCGTCCGGGAAGAAGCAAAAAACGAAAAAACGGTGCTGCTTTCTTTGGCAGAAAGGGAGAGATAAGATGGAAAAATGGATCACCTTCGGTTCCGGCATTTTTATGACGCTGGTGTTATCCGCGACCATGATCGGCTTTGGCAGGCTTTTTCAAAAGAACCCGCCCCAAGAGATCAACAGTCTCTACGGCTACCGAACCGCCCGATCGATGAAGAACCGTGAGACCTGGGACTTTGCCCATCACTACATCGGACGCCTTTGGTGGCGCATCGGCTGGTGGATGCTGGCGGTTTCCACTGTACTGCATCTTCTGTTGCTCTTCGTTCCGTGGATGGAAGCGGGGACGATTCTTCTGATGAGCTTGCAGATGATCGTGCTCATTCTGCCGATCTTTCCTACCGAAAAGGCTTTGAAAAAACACTTTGACTCCTTCGGACAATGGATTTCGTAACAAAAAAACGGACGGATTTTCATCCGTCCGTTTTATTTTTACAGGTTTTCGCTCAGCCACAAAAGGGCCTGCAGCTTTCTTGCTTCCACCTCGGTGTGATGTCCGCCGTTGTGCCAGAAGAGTGGGACCTCCCGCCCTGTTTGCTGCGACAGGATCTCCTGCGCCTTTCTCGTGCAGTCTCCGATCTTTCCCATCAGCGGATGACGGGACTTTTCTTCTGCCCGACCCAGCGACAGATAGACCGCCGCATCGGCAGAGACGGTATGATTTTCCATATAATCCATCCAGCCTTCGTACCACAGCGAGCCGGACAGACAGGCGCAGCCCCCAAAGCAGGAACAGCGGTACAGACTGTACAGTGCCGCCAGTCCGCCCAGCGAATAGCCCATCACCGCCTGATGCTGCGGCCCACAACGGGTGAGAAACGCTCCGTCCACCGCCGGCTTGATGCTCTTTTCCAGCACGGATAAAAACGCATCTGCCCCGCCGCCGAAATCCGGCTGACCGCGGAATGCCGCAGGCGCCGCCCAGGGGGTCATTTCCCGGTCCCAATCGCAATCAAGCCCTGCCAGAAGAAAGGGCGCGGCGCCCTTTTTGAAAGCGGTCTCCAGCTTTCCAAGGTATTTCTCAAGGCTTTCGCGGCTTTCTCCCAGCGCATAGACCACCGGATATCGCCGGTCCTCCTGTCCGTAGCCGGGGGGACAATAGACGAACCCCGTCCGGTCCGATACCGGCAGGGGATGATAGGAACCTTTCATGCGATCACACCTTTCTGCCTTTATTATAAAGGGATGGGGCACCCTTTTGCAAGAAAAAGGAGGGGATTGCGTTTTCTGGAAAAAAGAATTATACTGAAACAAAATCAGACAAAAAGGAGAGATCTTCATGGCAAAACTGTTTGTGGGCGATAAAATGCCCAACTTTACTTTCCAGACCGAATCCGAGACCGGCGTGACCACCGAAAAGGTCCTGCAGGATGGCCGTACCGTATTCTGGGTGCTGCGCTATATTGGCTGTACCACCTGCCGCTGGGATGTCCATCAGATCTCCCTCAACTACGATAAATTCAAAGAAAAAGGCGTGCAGGTCTATGTTGTGATGCAGTCCGATCCCGCTGTTGTCCGTGAGGACCTGAAAGACAGCCCGATCCCGTTCCACATCATCTGCGACCAGGATCAGGAGATCTACAAGACCCTCGAGATCCGCGCGACCGAGACCCGTGAAGAACGTCAGCCCAAAACCCCCGAGGATATTGCCAAATGGCAGGCCAAGATCGAGAAAGTCCGTGCTTCCGGCTTTGTTCACGGCAAGTACGAAGGCAACGAGCAGCAGCTGCCGGCGATGTTCGTAGTGGACCCCGACGGTACCGTCATCTACGCCCACTATGCCGAAAACAGCATCGATATGCCCTCTGTTGACGAGATGCTGGAGATCCTCGACGGACTGAAATAAGGAAAAAACAAACGAAAAGACCGAAAATCCTGAGATTTTCGGTCTTTTTTGCATTTAATTGGCGATCAAATCCGACAAATTCTGCAGAGAGGCATCCTTTTCACCGTCAAAAACGTAGCTGATGTTTTCTTCCCCGAACTGCACAGTGAACCAGTTCCCGGTATAGCTGACGTGGAAAAGCTCCTGCCCGCTGCCGTCAAAAGCGATCACATGTACCGCGCCGCCTGTGGCCGGATTGGGGAGATTTTCGTAGATGCCGGGCTGTGCGCTTTTCAGCGCCTGCAGCACCTGCTCCGACCGGTCGGCAGGAAAAACTCCCGCAGCATCGTGCATATTGCAAACATACAGATATGCCGTTTTTTCGCTGCGGACGGTCTCTTCCCAGCGATTTAGCTGGGTTTCGCCGCCGGCTTGCTCTGCCGGCATCCGAAGTGCCGGATCGGATAAAGCCAATACCGCACCGTCCGACAGGGAGGGGAACAGCTCAGCCAGCTCCGCTTCGGTCAAGGCAGGGGAGTCATATGTGGAAAAGGATGAATCGATCCACTCCCAGTCCCCGCCGTTGAGCTTGCCCAAACGGTCATATTTTCCTTGCGGGTCGAACAGAACGAAAAACTTCCAGACGTATTTGCCGTTTTGCATGGGTGTTTCCAGACTGTTCCAAGACAACGTATCGCTGACAAAATCCACGTCCGAGCGGGTCTTAACGATCAAAAACCGCTTTCGCACATCCTCTGACTCGTAACCGTACGAAGGGTCGTTCAGATAGGTGTTGATCACCAGATCCATTTGATTTTGGTCGATCTCCACGTCCTCGATGGCAAAACGCTCGATCATCTCATCGGATGACAGTTTCGCTTCCAGATGCTTTCGCACCTGCCGCAGGGCATCGGCTTTCAACTCTTCGCTGACCTGACTGAGCCCTAACCGGGAAGCGGCGGCGCTCGATTGAGTGTAGCCGCTGTCGCCGTCCAATAGCTGGATGGACATTGCCATCTGTTCCAGCACCGAATCCTCGGGGGCTTTGCCCTCGGCAAAGGAGATCATCACATATACTTTGCGGTCCAGATCGTAGAACAGCACGCCGGGCTCGGATTTTTCCGGCCAGGCCGCCGCCGACTGACCGTCCACCGGCTCCTTCCAGACGTGGGTGGCGATGGCAGATTCCGCGTTTCCTTCGTGGCGCACCACCCGGTCATAGTCCCACATGGAAACAGAGCCCAGACGAATATCCGAGTAGACCATCTGCCAAAGATCCCCTTTGGGCATCTGCTCCCAGCCGTCGTACAGCTGAAAGACCGAGTAGGAGACCGATCCGATGACCTCGCCCTCTTGCTCCAGCAAAACCGGCGTTCCCATGCTTCGCTCCTGCGGGGCGGGAAGGCGCAGCTCCCAGTCTTCGGGCATTTCAAAGCGCATGGTAAAAGGGTCGATCTCGTAAAGAAACGCGTTGTGTTCGGTTTTTCCTTCTTCATAGGCGGGAAAGAGGACGTCGCTCACAAGATAGACTGGGGAAGATTCCTCTTTCGGAGCCCCTTCCTGCGCCGGATAAGAAGAGACAACAGCTTCGTTGGCTTCGATGCCGTCAAAGTTCGAGTAAAAGGGCATACCGATCTGCTCGACCATCAGCAGGTCGCTTTGCTGAACCAGTACCGACTGCATCACCGTGCGATGGGTTTCGCCGCTTTTGTACCGGACGGTCACTTCCGCTTCGCAGAGAAAACGGCTGCCGTCCCGATGGATCACGCGCACATTATGGATCTCATCATAACAGGACACCGCATAGCTGTCGGCCATGGGGGAAGCCCGATAGAGTTTGCCGTCCTGCTCGAGGAACAGCGGCGTTTCCAGTACCGCGGCGCTCATCAGCTGCTCGATGCCCCGTTCGTTATACACCGTGCCGATGAGGTTTCGGTCGGCGATCTCGTCGTAGTATCTGTCGCCGATCATCACTTCCTGCCGGGCGATGGGCAAAAGGCTGTCGTTGCCCGGCTGATAGATGGCCTCGGCTTTGCGAAGGACCTCGATGATCTTTTCCTCCGAAGGGAAAGTACCGGGGACCGTCGGGTTGGTCAGCAGACCGATCCCCAGCGACAACAGCATCACTGCCGCCAGCAGGATGATCCACAGAGCGGGCTTTTTGTAAGAGAGGATGTTTTTGATCCGTGCTTTGGCGTTATCTTCGCCAAAAGCCAGCGGCATTCCCGCAAAGGCACGCCGCCCCGATGCCATTTCCAGCAGGCAGGCGGCGTAATCGCCCCGGACATCCTGGCTCATTTTTTCCATTACCGCTTCATCACAGGACATTTCCATGTCGGTGCCGCTGAGACGAAAGGCCAGCCAGACCAGCGGGTTAAACCAGTGCAGTGCCAGCGCCAAAAAGCTCAGCGCCCGCCAGAGGGGGTCCCAACGGCGGATGTGGGTCTTTTCGTGCAGCAGAACAAATTCCCGCTGCTCTTTTGGCATCGATGAGGGAAGATAGATCTTCGCCCGAAACAGTCCCAGTACAAAGGGCGAAGCGATACGGTCCGCCAGATAGACGTTTTCCTGCAGCCGCACCGCACCCACAAGGTCTTTTCGCAGACGGATGCAGCTGACTGCCGACCACAGCAGTATCCCTGCCGCGCCCAGCGCCCAAACAAGGGTAAAGACCGAAAAACCGTCCCAAAAGCTAACGGGCGAAGTCTCGTACAAAATAGGATTGATGATCGAATCCACCGTCTGCGAACCGGTGGAAACCGTCCATTCGTAGCGGTTGGAGGAGGAGAGGATCTCGTCGGGAAAGACCTGAGCCGTTGGGAGAAGGCTCAGATCACTTTCCGGCGAAAAGGGGACAAGCAGCCGGAACAAAACGACGCTCCAGGACAGGTAAGCGTACTTTTTCGGCGCTTTTTTCAGCAAAAACCGCACTGCCAACACAAAAAGGATGGCGAAGGAAGCGGTGATGCTCATATTCAAAAGATCCAGAACCAGTCGATCCGACGGTCCGGGACGGAGAAACTGCACCAACAGGTTTTCGATCATACTATCGTCCCTCCTTTTCCTTGCGGATCAGCCCTTCGAGAAAAGCAATGTCTTTTTCCGACAGCTTTTTCTGCCGGGTAAAGGCGGTGACAAAAGCGGGCAGCGATCCCTCAAAGGTCTCCTGCACGAACAAACGGCTCTGCTGTGCCTGAAAATCCTCCCGACTCATCAGGGGGCGGACCAGTCCGCCTTCGTTTTGAAAGATGCCCCGCTGACACAGTCTGCGCAGCATGGTGTAGGTGGTGGACTTTTTCCATTCCAGCTCTTTTTCGCAGATCCGTACCAGTTCACCGGAAGAGAGGGGCGCGTTCTCCCAGATCAGATCCGCAAAGCGGGATTCCATCGCGCCGAGTTTATATTGTTCCATCGAAAAACCTCCTTGGTCTAATGCTGTTAAACTTATCTTCACTTTTAGTCTAACGGCATTAAACCAAAAAGTCAACGGTATTTTTTAAAACAATGGATTTTTTTTGCAGGATGCGGTATACTGAAAGCAACTTATCGGAATCGAGGGGCTTTTATGAACGTATTTGACATCATCGGCCCGATTATGATCGGACCTTCCAGCTCCCATACTGCCGGCGCGGTTCGCATCGGCAAGATCGCAGGCGCTCTTCTGGGCGAAAAGCCGGTCAAAGCCGAGATCGGTCTGCACGGCTCTTTTGCCAAGACCTACAAAGGTCACGGCACCGACCGTGCGCTGGCGGCGGGCATCATGGGTATGGGACCCGATGACAGCCGCATCCGGCACAGTCTGCAGATCGCGAAAGAGCAGGGGATCGAGATCCTCTTTTCTGAGGTGCAGATCGATGACGCCCATCCCAATACGGCACAGATCACCCTGACCGGCGAAAGCGGAAAGGTGGTCACCCTCGAAGGCGCTTCGGTGGGCGGCGGAAACATCCGGGTCCGCAAAGTAAACGGGATGGAAGTGGACATCTCCGGTATGGCCACCACCTTGATCATCCTGCATAACGATACCCCCGGAACCATTGCATCGGTGACCCATTTTCTGGCGGCGCAGAACATCAATATCGGCGCGTTCCGCCTCAGCCGCAGCCATAAAGGTGGTCTCGCGGTCATGACCATCGAGGTGGACGGCGCGATCTCGCCCAAAGTCAATTCCGCGCTGGAGCTTTTGTCCAACATCATCAGCTCTACCGTTCTGGCACCCCAGTAAGGAGGAGAAAAGCATGATCAACTATTTGTCTGTCAGCGGTCTCGTGCAGGCTGCAACTCTGCAGAACTGCCGAATCTCCGATCTGGTACTGGCGCAGCAGGCCGAACAGCTGGAACTGAGCGAAGAGACTGTATACGAAAGCATGAAAGAGAGCCTGCACGTTATGCAGCAGGCGGTGATCGAAGGCACTTACCCCGATCTTCGTTCCACCAGCGGACTGACCGGCGGTGCCGCTTTTAAGATGAAATGTGCCGTGGATGATGGAAAAAACATTTGCGGAAAAATATTTGGTTCAGCAATGGTCAAAGCCCTTGCGGTGTCGGAACTGAATGCCGCCATGGGTAAGATCGTTGCGGCTCCTACCGCCGGCAGCTGCGGGATCATCCCTGCCGCGGTGCTTACCATGATGCAAGAGCATCATATCGATGAAGATACCGCTGTCCACGCCCTTTTCACCGCATCAGCCATCGGCATGGTCATTGCCCAGAATGCCAGCATCTCCGGCGCCGAGGGCGGATGTCAGGCCGAGTGCGGCAGTGCTTCTGCGATGGCGGCAGCCGCTTTGGTCGAGATGGCCGGCGGATCGCCTAAACAGGTGTCCCACGCCTGTGCCATCGCTCTCAAGAACATTCTGGGTCTGGTGTGCGATCCCGTTGCGGGACTGGTCGAGATCCCCTGCATCAAGCGCAACACCATGGGTGCCGCCAATGCTTTTGTGGCTGCCGAGCTTGCCTTGGCCGATATCGAAAGCGCCATCCCTGCCGATGAGGTGATCGTGGCCATGAAACGCATCGGCGATGCGATGCCCGCAGCCCTGAAAGAAACTGCCGACGGCGGTCTGGCGACCACCCCCACCGCACGTAAAATGCAGGAAGAAATTTTTGGAAAATAGAAAAAAGATACTTTACGAATAGCCTTTGATGGTGTATAATATCTTGCGGAATTTATTTCATACCTTTTATTCTACAAAAAAACGGAGGTCTCTACTGTGGAAAGACTCGTTGGAACTGTATCCCGTGGTATTCGTGCTCCTATCATCCGCGAAGGCGATGATATTGCGAAAATCGTGGCGGACAGCGTTCTGAACGCTGCCAAGAGTGACAATTTTGAAATTGGCGACCGTGACGTTATCGCTGTGACCGAGGCCGTTGTTGCCCGCGCACAAGGTAACTATGCTTCCTGCGAGGACATTGCTGCAGATGTAAAAGCCAAATTCGGCGACAACACTCTGGGCGTGATTTTTCCCATCCTGAGCAGAAACCGTTTTGCGATCTGCCTTAAAGGTATCGCCATGGGCGTTAAGAAAATGGTGCTGATGCTCAGCTATCCTTCCGACGAGGTGGGCAACCATTTGATCGATCTGGATGCATTGGACGAAAAAGGTGTCAACCCCTGGAGCGATGTGCTGACCGAGGCAAAATACAGAGAGCTGTTTGGCTACAAAAAACACGTATTCACCGGTGTTGACTACATCGAATACTACAAAGAGCTGATCACCTCCTGCGGCTGCGAGGTTGAGATCATTCTCGCCAACGATTGCCGCACTATCCTTGATTACACCAAGCACGTTCTGTGCTGTGACATCCACACCCGCGCCCGCAGCAAACGTCTGCTGAAAAAAGGCGGTGCCGAGGTCGTTCTGGGTCTGGATGAGATCATGACCGCTCCCATCAACGGCAGCGGCTACAACGAAAACTTCGGTCTGCGGGGTTCCAACAAAGCCACCGAGGATAAGATCAAGCTGTTCCCCCGCGACTGCGCACCGGTCGTTGAAAAGGTCCAGCAGCTGGTAAAAGAAGCGACCGGCAAAACCGTTGAAGTTATGATCTATGGCGACGGCGCGTTTAAAGATCCTGTCGGCAAGATCTGGGAGCTGGCCGATCCGGTCGTATCTCCCGCCTATACTGCCGGCCTCGAGGGACAGCCCAACGAAGTTAAGCTCAAATATCTGGCAGACAACGACTTTGCGCACCTGTCCGGTCAGGAGCTGAAGGATGCCATCTCCGAGTACATCCGCAACAAAGACAGCGACCTCACCGGCCAGATGGTATCGCAGGGCACTACCCCCCGCCGCCTCACCGACCTGATCGGCTCGCTGTGCGATCTGACCTCCGGTTCCGGCGACAAAGGTACCCCCATCGTATTCGTACAGGGATACTTTGACAACTACACCAAATAATAAAA